>JBKJKJ010000397.1:0-18550 GCA_046597455.1 Burkholderiales bacterium | reverse complement strand
ACTGGAAGACGGCCATGAATCAATTCGCCATCCTCTATCAGGACCGATTCACCCAACCGCAAGCGTAAGATGGTCGCATCACGCCGAAGCCTCAAACACAGAAATCAGGACACTCCTGCTCTATCCGGTAAGCTTCGCCTCGTCACTCGGTTACTTCATCACTTCGTCACCTCGTCACTTCATCACTTCATCACTTCGTCACCTCGTCACTTCGTCATGACCGCCATCCCGCCCGCACCGCCCGCCGTTCCCGACCTTCCCACCTACGCCGACGCCCAGCTGGCGGCCGAAGACGCAGACGGGCTCGTGCGTCTGCTCGTTCGCAACGAGGACCGCGTTCCCCGGAACCTGATCGAGGCGTGCGCGACCCGGGGTGATGAAATCCTCGAGCGCATGGGGGGCGTGCTGGAGAAGGATTATTACTGGTCGGACGACCAGACCGATGGGGAATGGTGGCTGCGCTTTCACGCGGTCATGATCCTCGGACTGATGCCGCACGCGGCGGCGGGCGATCTTCTCGTGCGCTTCATGCAACGCATCGACGAAGCCGATGACGACACGCTCTCGCAGTGGTTGTCAGCTTACTGGCCGGCGCTGCTCAGGAACAAGCCAGACAGCTTCCTGCCCGCGCTGCGCGCGCTCGCCCTCGACCGCGCGCTCGGCTGTTATACGCGAAGCGAGGCGGTCAACGCGATCGTAGCCCTTGCCCAGTGGGCAGGCGCGGCTCAGCTCGACGCTGCGCTGTCGTGGGCCGCCGGCATCGCGTTCGACGACAGCGAGGACTTCGAGCTGCGCGTGCTCGTCGGCTCCACCCTGCTCGATTTCGCAAGGCCGCAATACCGTCGCAAGCTCGAGCGGATGGCCGATCTGCAGTCGCCCGAGCAGCGAGTTTTCGACCGGGTCGAGATCGGCGCCGTCTATCTCACGGGTGCAATCGAGCCCCAGTGGGAATGGACACACTTCAAAAATCCGTGGACGTTTTACGATTCGGAGACGATCGGTCGCCGGCAGCGGGAATGGGCCGAAGCCGAAGCGCAGCCCCCTGCGCAGGACCGCACGTCGGGTGAGACCTACGTGCGCGCCGCACCCAAGGTCGGGCGCAACGAGCCGTGCCCGTGCGGCAGCGGAAAAAAGTACAAGAATTGTTGCCTGAAGGGAGCCGGATGAAACAGGGGTAGCCGAGCGGCGGGGACGTGCACACTTACTGCGATCGATTCGGCGGGGTCGGCGAGCGCAGGCCACCGTTTCATGCAGCCCGTACCCCACAGCTTTTCCTGAAGAGAAAGACGGCACCCGTTATTTCAGGGACGCAACCCTAACGCAGCTCCACCACCCCGTTGGCCACGCGCTGCGCGATCAGCACGTTGGACTCGATGCCTTCCTGAAATGCGAGCACCGCGTATTCCGCATAACCGCCGTCGTGCCGCAGTTTTTCGGCCGTGCGGCGCATCACCTGCGCGCTTTCGCCTTCGCCGCCGGTGATGAAGCGCTTCATCGTCAAGCTCACGCGATAGCGGCGCTCGCCCATCGGAGCGACTTCGACTTTCCAGTTCGGCGCCAGCGGATCGACTATGAAATACACCACGCCCGCAGCGACCATGGCCTCGGCCGTCAGCGCGAGCGACGGGCTCAGATTGAGCTGCCGCGCAGGGGTGAGGGTGCGCGGCCCCGAATAGTCATCCATGCTGCTGCAGCCGAACCCTGCAACCAGCGCCAGCGTCCCGCAAAGCGCACGGATTTTCATATGAAGTCGAAAAGCTTGAGTCTCGTCACCGCAACGAACGATTTCTGCGCCGCTTCCATGCTGAACTGCTGACGCGCGAGATCGCTCAGAGCCTTGGCGTAATCGAGGTCCTGCAGGCGCGAGATGACTTCCGCGTAGTGCAGGCCCAGATCTTCGGTCGTGCGCTGCACTGTGTCGAGCTCGGCCAGCCGCCCGCCGGTGGAAGCCCGCACGGTCAGTATCTGGTCGAGCGCGCGGTCGACGTTCTGACCTACCGCATTGAGCCGGTTCTGGTGGACGGCATGGGAAGCTTCGGTGGACCCTGCCCCGCTCTTCAGCGCCGTGATGAAGTCGTGGACCATCGAGAACACGTCTTTCGTTGCGGCCGCCCCGACTGTGAACGTGTCTCCACTGGCCGGGGCGCCGGTCATGTCGAGCCGGATGCCCGCATCGAAAGGCGTGGTGAGCGGATCGCCGCCAAGGCGCTGGAAATCGATCGCCACGCCCGGCTGTAAAGTGCGCGCATACGGCCCCGGGCCGTTGGGTGCACCGCTCACGACCGACAGATTCGTTGCATTGTCCACGATGTCGTAGGTCGTGACAGGCGGCGCGGCGCGGTTGTCGACGTCGAAGCGCACGGTGTAATCGCGGTTGTTCGAAGACGCCCAGGCCTGCGCGTTGCGTACGACGCCCGGACCCGCCACACCGGAGCCGGAATTGGTGCCGGCAGGGGCCGCGACGAATGTGCCATTGGCTTCGCGTATCCGCTGGAATACCTCAGCGCCGCTGTCGCCGACCGCGACCCTGCGCTGGGCACCGACCTGAACCAGGCGTTGCCCCTGATCGCCCGCGTAGTCGACGACGCCGGGGGCTGTTTCCGAGAAAGGTTGCTTCGCGGCCTGGAAGCCCGAGAACAGATACTGACCGTTGGAATCGCTGCGGTTGGCGATGCCCAGGAGCTCGCCGTAAAGGCCTTCCACCTCGGCCGCAATGTTGAGGCGGTCCGCGTCCTGCAGCCCGGGCGCGCCGGCACGCACGACGAGCGTCTTCACGTCCTGAAGGACGCGCGTCGCATCGCCGAGCGCCTGGGACTCCAATGTCAGAGTCAGTTGGGCGTTGGCCGCATTCGTACCATACTGGCTGTTGACCGATTGCGCCTGGTTCAGGCTGATGACCGCAGCCGCGGCGATGGGATCGTCCGACGGATTCAGCACCCGGCGCCCCGAGGAGATCTTCTGCTGCAACTCGAGCGACTCGGCCTGCGGGCGGTTCACGCCCGCAATCCCGCGCTCGAACATCATGTTGGTGGAGATGCGCATCTCTAGGCTCCGATTCGCAAGATGGTGTCGAAAAGGGTAGAGGCGACTTCGATCACTTTACTCGACGCCTGATACGCCTGCTGGTAGCGGATCAGGTTGGCCGCCTCCTCGTCGAGGTTGACGCCCGAGACCGCCTGTTGCGCTTCGCGCGAGCGCAGCGCCATGGCTTCCCCGACATCCGCGGCGATTTTCATCTCGCGCGCGGCATTGCCCACTGAGCTCGTGAGCTGTCCGTACGCATCCTGATAGGTGGCCGTGCCGCCGTTGATCGTGTTCGACACCTGCAGGTTCGCGAGCGCCTGCGCGTTACGATTGTCAGCGGCGCCATTCGTGTTCGAGGTGACGTTGAACTGATCGCCGGCGCGAGGCGCGCCCGTGATTTTTACGGTCCACCCGTTATAGGTGATGGGGGTGCCCGGGGAATACACCATCCCGGTCGGATTCCCGGTGCCCGTGCCCGTCACATCGAAAGTGGTGGCACTGGTGAAAACGATACCCACCGGCTGCTGCACGTTCGGATCGCCTGGCGGCGTCACGGCACCCGCGTCGATCTTGCCTGAACCGGTGTTCGCCAGCGCCGACGAAGTGCGCATCGGAGCGGCCAAGGCGATCCGCGAGGTATCGACTATCGCGACGGCGAGGTTGCCCGCCGCAAAGCGCGTCGGCTGGATCAGAAAGGTGTCACCGTTCGCGGGCGTGCCCGAGCCCAGTTGTATATTGAGGCCGTCCAGGATCAGCGGAAGCGTCGGGGAGCTCGTCGTTGTGTTGTCGGACAGCCGCGTGACCTGGTAGGCGCCGCCGCTGTAGGCGACGCGGTAATCGCTCGCGGTCAGCGCCGTCGTCGACGCAATCGTCGCGCTCAGCGTCGCCGTTCCGGTGTTGGCGGGGTGCCCCATGACGACCGGCTGCGACGTGGAAAAGAAGTTCGTGCCCAATGCGCCGGACAGATCCTGGCCGAGGCGATGCTGGGCATTGAAAGTCTCACCGAGCCCCGCTGCGATTCGACCAAGCTGATTCTGCGTGTTGGCGAGCGCGCCCGCGCGGAATGCCAACAGGGCCCCGACGCTGCCTGCGGTGAGCATGGACGGCGTCATCGCAATCGAGGCCGATCCGCTTTTGTAAACAATGTCGGTTTCCCCCGCCACTTCCGGCGACGCGGTGGTGCCGAGACTGTACGCCTGCGAGCCGATCACGAGAGGCTGCCCGGTGCCGATGCTGACGGCGATCGTGCCGCCGGGATTCGTTACCACGGTGGCGCCGATCAGCGAGTTCAATTCGGAGACCAGCTGATCGCGCTTGTCGAAGAGGTCGTTGGGAATCTGGTCCGCACTGCCCCCGGTGGCGGTGATGCGACCGTTCAGGGCGGCGATCTCACGCGCATACACGTTCACGCTGGCGACTGCGCTTTCGACCTGGCCGTTGATGCTCGCGCGGATCTCGTTGAAGCGGCTGTCCAGGCTCTGGAAGCGCGAAATCAGCGAATCGGCTGCCGAGAGCATCCCCTGACGCGAGGGCACCGAAGCCGGATCGGCAGTCGCATCGTGAACGGCGGCAAAAAATGCCTGGAGCTGCGGGCCCAGTCCCACACTGGCGTCGCCCAGCAGACTGTCGACCTGTCCGACCTGCCCGCTATAGGTCGCGTAATAGCTTGCCCGCGCCTGGGCATTCGCCGCGTTCGCGTCGAGGAAAGCACTGTATACGCGAGTAACCGTGTCGACGGTAACGCCTTGCCCGACGACACCGCCGCCGGTGACGAGCGGCGGCGAAGCGGACTGCAGCACCTGCTGGCGGTGAAAGCCCGGCGTGCTCGCGTTAGCGATATTGTGGCCGGTCGTGACGAGGCCCGCCTGTGCGGCGCTCAGACCCGAAATGCCGATACCGAATAGACCGCTGCTCATAGGGGAGGCTCACCGACGTTAACGGCACGCTGCAGGAAAACTTTCGTCTTCATGTCGAAAGACCCTGTCTGAGCAGGTTGCCCGTGATGATGCGCTGCAGCTTGTCGGCGTAGGCGGGGTCGGTCGCGTAGCCCGATTTCTGCAGGCTTTGCGCGAAGGCGGCCGGGTCGTTCCCGGCCTGCAGCACGGGGGCGAAGCGCGGATTGCCTTTCAGCAGATTCGCGTAGTCCTTGAATGCTTCGGCATACGAGGCGTATTGGCGAAATTTGTCGACAATCGTCTGCTTCACGCCGTTCACGAACTCGGTGGTCTTGATCACGGCACTCTCCCCATCCCACGAGCGCCCCGCTTTCACACCGAAAAGATTATGTGTCGCCCCGCCGTCGGCGGCCTTGATCTCACGGCTCCCCCAGCCTGATTCGAGTGCCGCCTGCCCCAGGATGAACTGCGCGGGAATTCCGGTAGAGCGCGCCGCCTCGACCGCATGCGGCCACATCCGGTTGATGAAATCGCGCGCTTTGGCGCTCGCGCCCGACGGCGCGGAGCTCGCCGCGGGGGCTGCGGCTGCGGCAGCGGGTGCGGTAACGGGTGCGGCAGCCGGTGCGAGCGGTGCGGGGGCGCCGTTCATTCTGAGCGCGGGTGCGGTGACACCGGCGGCAGCCGCCGCGGCGCTTCCGCTTCCTTTCGAGAGCTGCTTCGCCATCACGTCGGCGAGCCCCATGCCGCGTGCCGACATCGCCTGCGCGAGCTGCTGGTCGAGCATGCCGGTGTACATGCGGGTCTGGTCGCTGTCGAGCGGCCCGTCCTGGGGCGCCGCCTCGCGCATGCTCTTCAGCAGCATGTTGACGAACAGGGTCTCGAACTGGCGCGCTGCGTCCTTGATCGCCTTTTCGGGGGATGCGCCGGCATCCGATCGCAGTCTTTCGAGGCTGCGCGGATCGAGCGCGAGTGCGGTGGAGGCGGTGGCACCCATGTCAGATGATCTCCAGTTCCGCGCGCAACGCCCCAGCCGCTTTCATCGCCTGCAGGATCGAGAGCAGATCCTGCGGCGTCGCGCCGATCGCATTGAGCGCCTTGACCACGTCCCCGAGATTCGCGCCGCGCATCATCATGAGATTGCCCTTGTCCTGACGGATCTCGATCTGCGTGCGCTCGGTCACCACGGTGTCGCCGCGCCGCGCGAGCGGTCCGGGCTGGCTGATGACGGGCTCGCTGCTGATCGACACCGAAAGGTTGCCGTGAGCGACCGCGCAGCTGTCGATCGTCACCGCCTGGTTCATGACGACCGACCCGGTGCGGCCGTTGACGATGACTTTTGCCGCCGATGCCCCGGGTGTCACGTCGAGGCTCTCGACGCGCGAGACGAACGACACGCGCTGCGTCGTATCGTCCGGCACGGACACCTGCACCGTGCGCCCGTCGAGCGCTGTTGCAGTGCCCTCGCCCATGGCGCGGTTGATCGCAGCTACGATACGTTCGGTCGTCGTGAAATCGGTCGTATTCACCGCGAGGATGAGGTGCCCGTCGTGCGCGATGCCGGTGGGCACCAGGCGCTCGACGGTCGCGCCCGACGCGATGCGTCCGACGCTCAGATGGTTGACGGTGACACTGCTTCCGCCGCCGCTCGCGCCGACACCGCCGACGAGCACGTTCCCCTGAGAGAGCGCGTATACCTGGCCGTCGGCGCCTTTCAGCGGAGTGAGAAGGAGCGTGCCGCCGCGCAGCGATTTCGAGTTGCCGAGCGACGAGACCGTCACATCGAGCGGCTGGCCGGGCCGCGCGAAAGCCGGCAGCACGGACGTGACCATCACCGCGGCGACGTTCTTGAGCTGGAGGTTCGTTCCCGGCGGCAACGTCACGCCGAGCTGGGAAAGCATCGTGGTCAGACTCTGCACCGTGAACGGCGTCTGGGTCGTCTGGTCCCCCGTGCCATCGAGACCGACGACCAGGCCGTAGCCGATGAGCGGGTTCGAACGCACGCCCTGGATCGAGACGAGGTCCTTGATGCGCTCGGCGTAGACCGGCGGCGGCGAGCCCCACAGGCCGGCGAACATCAGCGAGGGCATAACCGCTCGCATCAGGAAGTACGTGATCGCTTTCATTGACAAGGGCCTTGGGCGTCAGAACGGCAGGACATTGAGGAAGAAGCGGCTCAGCCACCCGGTCTGCTGGTTCTCAGCCACGGCGCCGCTGCCGCGATATTCGATGCGCGCATCGGCGAGCTGAGTCGACTGTATGGTGTTTGCCGCCGTCAGCTGTATCGGATTGACGACGCCCGAGAGCCGGATGAATTCAGAGCCCTGGTTGATCCCGACCTGCTTTTCTCCGCTCACCAGCAGATTGCCGTTGGGCAGCACTTCGGTCACGGTCACCGTGATGGTGCCGGTGAAATCGTTGTTGCTCGCGCTTTCGCCCTTGCCGTCGAACGAGAAATCCGACTTCGCCGCAAGATTCGATCCGAGGAACGACTTGCCCGGCAGACCGGCGAGAGCCGTGACGCCGAAGTTGTTGTTGCTCGCGCGCCCGGTATTGGTTGCCGACTTCTTGCTGGCGGTGTTGCGCTCCGCAATCTGAATCGTGATCGTGTCGCCGACTCTGCGCGCACGGCGGTCTTCGAACAGCAGCCCGCCCGAGAAACCAGCGGCGTATATCGCGCCTTCGCTGCGCACGACAGGGGCCGCTGCGGTCGCGCGCACGCTGATCGGCTGGTGCACGCTGGTGGGCGGGGTGACCGATACGCAGCCGGTGACGGCAATGGCTGCGAGTATGTGGCAAACAAACGATTGGGAATTCATGAGCGAACCTCGGTGTGGGACATCGCGCCCGATCAGAGCTGCGCCAGCTTCTGCAGCATCTGGTCGGAGGTCTGGATGGCTTTGGAATTGATTTCGTAGGCCCGCTGCGTCTGTATCATGCCGACGAGCTCTTCGACCACGTTCACGTTCGAGGTCTCGACGTAGCCCTGGTTGAGCAGTCCCATGCCATTGGTGCCCGGGGCATTAGTTCCCGGCGTCCCGGACGCAGCGGTCTCGATATAGAGGTTCTCGCCCATGCTTTGCAGCCCGGCGGGGTTGACGAAACCGGTGAGCTGGAGCGTGCCGACCTGAGTGGGCGCGACCTGCCCCGCACGCGTCGCGGAAACCACCCCGTCCCGCGATACCGTCACGGTGAGCGTATTGGCGGGTATCGTGATCGCAGGCTGAATCGCATATCCGCTGGATGTCACCAGCTGGCCCTGGGCGTTCACCTGGAACGCGCCATCCCGGGTATAAGCCGCAGTGCCGTCCGGCATTTGCACCTGGAAAAATCCATTGCCCTGGATCGCCACGTCGAGCGGGTTCGAAGTCTGCTGCAGATTGCCCTGCGTGAACAGGCGCTCGGTGGCGACCGGTTTGACGCCCGTGCCGAGCTGCAGGCCCGAGGGAAGCTGGGATTGCTGCGAGGACTGCGCGCCCGGCTGGCGTATCGTCTGGTAGAGCAGGTCTTCGAACACTGCGCGACCTTTCTTGAAGCCGTTGGTGCTGACGTTCGCGAGGTTGTTCGCGGTGACGTCCATCTGGGTCTGCTGTGCATCCAGGCCCGTCTTCGATATCCATAACGATCGGATCATAGGGGTCTCCGCGCTTCGCTTTAACGATTCATCGAAAGTAACTGGGTCGCCTGGCGGTCATTGCCGTCGGCGTTCTGCAGCATCTTCATCTGCAGGTCGAACTGGCGCGCGAGCGAGATCATGCTGACCATCGCTTCGACGACGTTGACATTGCTGCCTTCGAGCGCGCCGCCGTGCAGCCGCACCTTGGGGTCGACCTCCGCCTGCGCCCCGGCGCGCATTCTGAATATGCCGTCGTCGCCCCGCTGCAGCTGCTGCTCGGGCGGATTGACGAGCTTCACGCGGCCGATGTTCTGGACCTGGGTGGCCTGGTTGCTGTTCGGAACGGTGGACACCGTGCCGTCGCCGGCGACGGTAATACGCACGTCGGGAGGAACCGCGATCGGGCCGCCGTCGCCGAGCACGCTCAGGCCGCTGCGCGTCTGCAACGTGCCGTTGACGTTGACCTGCAGGCTGCCGTTACGGGTGTAGCCCTCCGACCCGTCGGCGAGCTGGACGGCGATCCAGCCTGCGCCTTCGATCGCCACGTCGAGATCCCGGCCGGTGCTCTGGATCGGACCCGGTGTGAAATCGGCGCCGGGTGTCGAGTCCACCACGAACGCGCGGGTCGCAGCACCGTCGCCCACGGTCTCCACGGCCCGGAACGCGCTCACCTGCGCGCGGAAACCGGTGGTCGACGCGTTGGCGAGATTGTTCGCCACGGTGCCCTGCTGTGCGAGCATCTGCTTCGCGCCGCTCATCGCGACATATATCATTCGATCCATCGTGTCTCCGTCATCACTGCATCACTGCATCACCGCATCACCGCATCACTGCATCACCACGTCACTTCATCCCTTCATCACTGCATCACCGCGTCACTACCGCAGATTGACGATGGTCTGAAGCACCTGGTCCTGAGTCTTGATGGTCTGCGCATTGGCCTGGTAGACCCGCTGCGCCGTGATCATGCTGACGAGCTCCTGGGTCAGATCAACGTTCGAATCCTCGACGGCCGACGCTTGCAGGGCGCCCAGGTTCCCGGACGCCGGGGCGCCGACGATCGGACCGCCCGACGCGTTGGTCTCTTCCCACAGGTTGTTGCCCGCGCTGCGCAAACCCTGGGGGTTGCTGAAGTTGGCAAGCACCACCTGACCGAGCGTGTTCGTCTGGCCGTTGGTGTAACGGCCCGCGATGATGCCGGTGTGCGCGATATCGAAACCCACCAGCCTGCCCGACGTGTAACCGTCTTGAGCGAGCGTCGTGACGCCAAATTCAGAACCGAACTGCGTAGCGCCGGTGAAGTCGACAGTCATCGCCTGCGGTGTGACGGCGCCACCTGCGATCGAAAGGCTCACACCCGTGAGGGGCTGCGGCGTGGAGAGCGCGCCATTGCTGTTGAAGTTAAGCCTGACCGGATTGCCTGCGCCGGCGCCCAGGTCGACGGCTGAAGTCGCCCCGCCGTCGAGGTTCGCATGCATGTCCCACTGTCCCGGCGTGGCCGTTTTCACGAAATACAGAGTGAATGCGTGGGAGTTGCCGAGCGAATCGTAAATCGCACTCGATGTCGAGCTGGTGTAGGTTGCCGCGTTGGTCGCATTGAACGGCGCCACGATCGGTGCTGACCGTGAATCGAGATTCAACGTCCCCCGCAGGGAGCTCGTTGGCCGGGGCTCGATGTCGCTGGTGGCCAGCCTGATCGGCGCCGGCGACGACGGCACGATGTTGTGTGCGACATCGACCGAGTAACCGGTGAGCTTCAGGTTGTCAGTGTTTACGATGTAACCATTGGCGTCCTGGTGCATCTGGCCGTTGCGTGAATACGATATCGCGCCATTGTTACTGAACCGGAAAAACCCGCTGCCGTTCACGGCGACATCGAGCGGGTTGTTGGTGACCGTAATGTTGCCCTGGCTGAATTCCTGCTGTACCGCCGCCACTCGCACTCCCGTGCCCACACCGGCGGTCACCAGAGAGCTCGCGAAGACATCGGCGAATACCGCATGCGAAGTTTTATAGCCGACGGTATTTGCGTTCGCGACGTTGTTGCCGATCGTATCGATGTTCTTCGCCGACGCGTTGAGGCCGCTCAGTCCAGACTGGAAACCCATGATGTATAGCTCCGATTAAAGGATGCGTTTGACGGCGGCCATGCCTACATTGCCGCCGCCCTGAAGATTCAATGTCATGCCGTTGGTGCCCAGCGATACGCCATCTACGCGCCCAAGCGTGACCGGCTCTGCCGGCAACGCGACATTGCCGCGCGCTGCCGTGACCTGAAATACATACTGTCCGCTTGGCGCGGTGGTTCCGAAGTCGGTCTTGCCGTCCCAGACAAAGCCCGACATGCCGGCCTGCGCCGATCCCAGATCGAGCCGCCGCATCACCGTGCCCGCCGCATCCGCGATCGTGACGAAAACGTGATCCGCGTCCTGCGCGAGGCTGACGCCGCCGTTCGCCTTGCCCTCTTCGAGGTTCAGATAGGATCCGGTGGCGTATACCTGCCTGCCGATCATCGAAGCCGACTGCGCCGACTGCGAGGCGAGCAGCGACGTGGAAAGACCCTTGACCGTGCTGTTGAGTTTCTCGATTCCGCTCACCGTGTTGATCTGGGCGAGCTGAGAGGTGACCTGCGCGTTGTCGAGCGGATTGAGCGGGTCCTGGTTTTTCATCTGCGTGACGAGCAGCTTGAGGAAACGGTCCTGCGCTTCGGTGCTGACGGTGACCTGCGCGTCGCCGCCGGTCTTTGCCGTGGTTGCGCCCGCGATCGGCGTCGTCGCCGCCGGGGTCTTGGCCGTGTTGTCCGACAGGAGGGTCTTCATCGAGCTCAGCACGCTGAGCCCGGTGCCGATGGCGGCGAGTATGGGAAGCATAGTGGCGGCTCCTTTCCTATTGTCCGATCTGCAGCGTTTTGAGCAGCAGGGTCTTGGCGGTGTTCATGAGCTCGGCGTTCGTCTGGTAGGAGCGCGACGCGGAAATCATGTTGACCATTTCCTCGACCACATTGACGTTCGGCATCGTGACGTAACCCTCTTTGTCCGCGAGCGGATGGCGGGGATCGTGCACACGCCTGCCGGGCGACTGGTCCTCGACGATGTTGCTGACCCTGACGCCGACCGAGTTGTCCTGGTCGACGGGCTGCGCGCTGAACACGACCTGCTTGGCGCGGTAGGGCTGCCCGCTGGCGCTCGTCGCGCTATCGGCGTTCGCCAGATTGCTCGCGACGGTGTTGAGTCGCTGCGACTGCGCGGTGAGCGCGCTGCCGGCGACATCGAGAATGCTGAACAGTGACATGGCATTCAACCTTGTATGGCGGCGAGCATGGCTTTGATCTGGCTGCTCACGAACTGGATTTGCGCTTCGTAGCGCACCGCGTTCTCGGCGAACTGCGCGCGCTCCACGTCGATATCCACGGTGTTGCCGTCGACGCTGCGCTGCACCGCGCTGCGATACAGGAGCTCCGCGCCCAGCGGCGCGCCGGGTTCGACGCGCAGCCCGGGCAAGGCAGGTGCTGCAGGAGCCCCCTGGGGTTTGCCTTGCGCGGCCTGGGCATTCGCCTGGGCATTCTTCAGCGCCGCGACGAAGTCGATGTCGCGCGCACGGTATCCGGGGGTGTCTGCGTTCGCGATGTTCGAGGCGATCACCTTCTGCCGATACGCGTGCAGATTCAGTGCGTCCTGCGAAAACTGCAACAGTCCATCGAGCTTGGTCATCTTGTGCTCCCGCTTCTTGGCAGTGACGGAATCTTATGAGTCCGCGAGCCGGAACGATCGCTCGATAAAGCACGGAAAAGCGGTTCAATTTCGAAGATGGCAAGTGCTTTTTTTCCGCCAGAATGCAAACCTTCCGATCGACCGCCGTCGCTTGAGGACGGCTTTACGCAGGCGAGGAGTGAGAGATGAAACGACTGTTCACGATCACGGGTCTGGCGCTGCTGGCGGCCTGGACGCTGGCCGCCAGCGCGCAAGGCGTGCCGGGCCAGACGCTGCCGTCGCAGGCCCAGCAGCCGCACGCGACGATTCAGCGCGCGATCGAGGAGTACGTCCGGACCCAGACCAACGGTTTGCCCGGGACAACGACCATTTCCGCCGGCGCGATCGACCCCCGGCTCACCCTCGCCGCCTGTGGGGCGATGGAAGTCTTCACCCCGACCGGAAGCCGTCTGTGGGGTCCGACCTCGGTCGGCGTGCGTTGCGGCGCGCCGCTCCCGTGGACGATTTATGTCGCTGTGACGGTGCGCGTAACCGGTGCCTACGTCGTCACCGCCCGCCCCATCCCCGGCGGCCAGATCGTGAGCCAGGGCGACCTCACGCTCACGCAGGGCGATCTGACCCGGATGCCGGCCGGTGTGGTGACGGACATGGCGCAGGCGATCGGCAAGACCGTCGTCGCACCCGTCGCGGGGGGCCAGGCGTTACGAGCCGATTTACTGCGTACCCCGAACGCCATACTCCAGGGCCAAAACGTCAAAGTCGTATCCGCAGGCTCGGGATTCCGTGTCAGCGCCGACGGCAAAGCCGTCACCAACGCCGCCGTGGGTCAGGTTGCCCAGGTGCGCATGAATTCGGGCCAGACGTTGAGCGGAATCGCTCAGGCCGACGGTTCAGTGGAAATTAAGTTCTGATTACAATCATACACTTACATAGTCCTTCTCAAGTAATCAGCCGCGCGGACGATAATACTCGAGCACACGGCAACCAATTCGTTAAAGTAGTGGGTAAACCTGCCGTTAATTGTGACAGCACCCTTTTTGAGGGCTGGTGGAAACCATGAAAATCGATCCTACCGTAAAGACCATTGCTCCGACCCTAGTGGGTGAAGAGCGCAATCGCGCGCTGAAGCAGGCGCCTGCACAATCCGGCGGCGAACCGGGCTCCAGCGTCCAGCTGAGCTCGCTGTCCTCCCAGCTCCGGGAAATCGAGGCCAACCTCGACGCCGGAAAAGCCGTCGACGGCAAGCGCGTCGCTGAAATCAAGCGCTCGATCGCCGATGGCACATTCGAAATCGACTCCGGCAAGGTCGCGGACCGATTGATAGAGAACACTCGCGACTTCCTGCGAGCGAACAAGCAATAACAGCCGATGTCAGCCTCAGTCGAGCTCATCGCTGTCATTCGGTCCGAGCGCGAAGGCATTCAGGCGCTCGTCGAAGTCCTGACAGACGAGCGCACCGCCCTCTCCCAGAACCAGCCTGATCGCGTCGTCGATCTCGGGCCGCGCAAGCGCGAGCTGCTCCTGCACATCGCGCACCTGGGCGAGCATCGCAACCGGCTGCTGGAGCGCCATGGCCTGAGTGCGGACCGTCGCGGCATGGAAGCCTGGCTGCAATCGCATGACGCAGCGGGCACCGAGCGCAGCGAATGGCGCGCACTGCTGGAAGCGACGCGAAAAGCTCACGATCTGAATCAGGGCAACGGCGTGTTCATCGAGGCCGGCATGCGGGTCAACCAGCAGGCGCTGCAGGCGCTGATGTGTGCCGGCGCGGCGAACGGGACCTACGGCCCGGCGGGACGCACCACGAATTACCTCGGCTCGCGAACGCTCGCCTCGGCCTGACCGGGCGCGCGCGAAGCGCCGCACCTCCCCACCGCCGCACCTACACCTCGAATGTCCCACGCCGGCGCGCACGTGCCCGGCGCTGCCCGCCCGTTTTCGAACACACCGTTCCCCGCAACAGGTTTATCGAACCGCCCCGGTTCCCGGGCGCGCCCCCGAATCGCGCGAGACCGCGACGCTGAGCGATCGCATTCCCGCAGCGGCGGCGGCTTGGGGCGTGGGCTCGCGCGCGCCGATCTGCACCCCGATCGTCGTAAGCGATACTCGCGCCTTGCCCCCGGCTGCACCTCGTGGTTATCCTCGGGACCGAAGACCGAGGCAGGCAGACGATGAGGATGGCCGCCGAAGTCCCCCTGCAGCGACCGCGTGGACCGACTGGGGACCATCGTTAAAACTTACCGCGTGCAACCGATCCCGCCAAGCCAGACCGCGGCCGCGCGCCGCAGGCTGCTCCTGTCGTGATTGCGTGCCCCAGCTGCAAGCGCAGCGTGCTGAGCCGCCGCGACCTGCTGTACGCGAGCTTCGACGGCGCGATCGTGTGTCCACGCTGCGGCCGCACCGCCAGCCTCGCCCAGATCAGCCGATGGATGATCCTGTGCGTACTCTCGATCGTGCTGCCGATGCTTCTGCTGCACGGCGGCGTCTTCTACAGCGGACACCTTTTCGCGGTTTCGATCGTCATCGTCTTCGGTTCGTGGGCCATACTGTGCTGGGCCTGTTTCCCTTTTCTGACTCTGGAAGCGTCGATGACGACGCGCCCCGTGGATCGCCGGCACGGGGTCATGACGATCATCGCAGTCCTGATCGCGGCGATTCTGCTCGACGGCTATATCGCGTCGCGCTTCGCCAACGAAGAGGAAGAGGCGATCGACCGCCGGCCGACGAGCGCCCTGCGCGAAAACCGCTAGTGTTGCGTCATTGAAATATCGGCCATGGCCCGTTCAAACGCATTCCGCAATGCCCTCACCTTCTCTGACCTCTGGTGGAGCGCCGCTTTGAAAGTGTGCGAGACCGCTGTCGCCTCGCCTCAGGTGATCGCACATCGAACCGCCCGGATGGTCCGCGCCGGCCCGCTGCCCGGCCCCGCCGACCAGAAAGAATTCACCCGTATGGTCCAGGAGAAAGCCCACGCCTCGACCGAGGGGGCGCGTGACATGGCGTTGGAGATGTTCCGGATCAATCAGCAGATTGCAGCTTCGGCTTTACAAACCTGGATGCGCGCGTGTGCGGGATCGCTGAGGCCCGGGATCCTGCCTACGGTGCCGGCGCTGGCGACGTCCGCAGTGTCCCCCCTCCAGGCCGCAATAATGGGCACGCGCGTGATGGCGAAGGGACTGGCGCCGATACACCGCCGCGCCACGGCAAACGCTACGCGCCTCACCCGCGCCAGGAAGCGCTAGGAGCTTGTCGGACTTGCGATGCGACAAGCTCCTTAGCAGCCTGTCCCGACTGGTAAGTCCGACAGGCTGCTAGAGCTGCGCGGCGGCTCAGCCGGCTTCGCGCAGCCGCACGCGCAGCCGTGCGATCGCCTGCGTATGGATCTGACACACCCGCGATTCACTCACCCCGAGCACTTCGCCGATCTCGCGAAGATTGAGCTCCTGCTCGTAATAAAGCCCCATCACGAGTTTCTCGCGCTCGGGCAGATTGTCGATGCCGGCGACGAGCGCTTCGCGCAAACCGCGGTCCTGGAGCACGTGCAACGGATCGGCTTCATGGTCGACGGCGTAGCGGTCGAGGAACGAATCGTCCTCATCCGCGCTGAAATCCTCGTAACTGACGATCTGGTACCCGCGCGCGTCCTGCAGCAGACGCTGGTACTCCGGGAGCGGCATCTCCAGCGCCTTGGCCAGCTCGGCCTCGCTGGGAGAGCGGCCATTCTGCTGCTCCAGGCGCGAGATCATCGCCTCGACCTTGCGCAGGCTGCGGCGCACGCCCCGTGGCAGCCAGTCGCACTGACGCAGCCCGTCGAGCATGGCGCCGCGTATGCGCTGGACCGCGTACGTTTCGAACTGCGCGCCTTCCGAGGTCTGGTAGCGCCGCGCGGCGTCGAGCAGCCCCATCATGCCCGACTGGATCACGTCGTCGATTTCCACCGAAGGCGGCAATGCCGCCATCATGTGGTGGGCAATGCGTTTGACGAGCGGGGCGAGCTCGCGCACGCGAAGTTCAACGTCTTGTTCCGTGTTAGCGGCATACATATCAGGCTCCTGCGCCGGCTGACAAAAGCCGGCTTCCGTAGATGGCACGTTGCATGAAAGTGTCGAGACGGCTCACATCGTCCTGCGGTGCGGACCAGCGCAGCATCGCGCTCGCCTGCTCGCCGAATCGACGTGAAGCGTCGGCAAGGGGGGAAGCATCCACGGCGGCCGTGAAGCGGTCGGACGCTTCGCTGACGACGGGGTCGTGCGGGATCGCGCCCATGAATTCGAGCGCCACGTCGAGATGCTTGCTGGCCACCTCCGACATGTTCTTGTAGACGAGCTGCGCGGTATCGAGGTCATGGGCGCGGTTGACCAGGATGCGAAAACGCTCGCGCCCGTGGGTGCGGCGCATGCGCTTGACCGCGGCGTACGCGCCGGTGATCGAAGACGGGCCCGGGGAAACCACCACGATCGCCTCCTGCGCTGCATTGGCAAACGCGGATGGCTCGTGCGCGTCGTTGCGCGCGTCGAGCAGGACGATGTCGGCCTCGCGGTCGAGCGCCTCGAAGCACTGAACCGCGCGCTGCTCGGCGAGAGCGTCGAGACGGGGCAAGGCGTGCGCCGCCCGCGAGGCCGGCAACACGGCGATTGCGCCCGGACCGCGCAGCAGGGCCTCGTCCAGGCTGCACTCGCCGCTGATCACGTGTTTCAGGTCGTAGCGCGGACGCAGCCCGAATATTTCGGCGATGTTCCCGCGAGAGAAGTTCTCGTCCACCATCAGGACACGCCGGCCCTGGCGGGCCAGGGCGCAGGCGAGATTGACCACACACGTCGTGGCTCCGGCGCCGCGCGTTCCGGCCACCACCGCGACGGTGCGCGCGCGCGAGAAAGACAGGATCCGGCGCAGGCCTTCTGCCTGGTCCGACTTCAGGTTAACCATGGGCCACCCCACCAGCCGGCGCCCGGGTCTCGCGTATCGGCATCATGAAATGCATTTCATCGGGCTTGAGCTCGAACGCATCATCGTCGGCGGGATTGAGCGCCTCGCGAACCAGCGCGGCCGTCTCGGGCAACTGCAGGTCTTCCGGAACGCACTGGCCGTCGGTCACGTAGTGCAGCGGAAGCTGGTGGCGGATGATGACGTCGAGTGCCGGCGCGATGCTGGCGGCTTCATCGGTCTTGGTCAGTATGCAGCCGTCGACGCCCGACTTCTTGTAGGCGCTGACAACCTGCTCCAGCGTGCGGGCATTCGCAGTCGTCGGCACGAGCAGCAGGCGTTTGATGTCGCCGCAGCCGGCGAGCATCGCAGCCTGCTCGGCCACCAGGCGGTCGCGCTGGCTCATGCCTATCGTGTCGATGAGGATGATGTGACGGTCCTGCAACTCGGCGAGCACCGTTGCGAGATCGTTGGCATCCCGAATCGCGTGCACCGGAACGCTCAGGATCCGCCCGTAGATGCGCAGCTGGTCGTGAGCGCCCACGCGGTAGCTGTCGGTGGTGAGCAGCGCGACTTTCGAAGCGCCGAAGCGCACCACTGCGCGCGCCGCGAGCTTGGCGACCGTGGTCGTCTTGCCCACACCGGTCGGCCCGACCAGCGCATAGACGCCGCCGCGGCCGATGATTTCGTCGCGTCCGGCGACCCAGACCTCGCGCTCCAGGCATTCGGCGACGGCATCGATCGTCGGATCGGGATCGTCGGCACAGACCTCGTCGGCGACCTGGCGCGACAGATGGGCACTGAAACCGGCGCTCAGGAGCTCGTGCATGACGCCGGCTTTTCCGGCTGCCAATAGCGGGGTATCCGCGTCGGGCCCCGCACCATCGTGATGGAATGCGGCGCCCCAATTCGGGCTCTTGCGGGGATGGCCAGCGGCTGCGCGCGCGCGGGGCGCGGGCGTGAGCGGCGGCGACTGTGCCGCCGAAGACTGCGCGACCGGGGGCACGGCAATCGCCGGCTGCAGTGAAGTCACCGCGGGCCCACCGATCACCGAGGGTTGTGCGTAAGGCTGCACCGAAGACGGCGGCGCGGCGCGCGTGATCACGGCCGGGGTGAACATCGCGGGGCTCGCCGTCGGGCGCGTGACCGCAGCACTGGCGAGCGCGGGTATCACGCCGATCGAGCTCGCAGTCACGCTCGCCCTGACAGCCGAAGTCGCGATGGCCGAAGACGCGAAGACCGGTGCGGCAGCCGCGAAAACCGGTGCAGGCGCCGCGTTGACCAGCGCCGGCGTCGGCATCGGCGTCGGAGCCGGCGCACTGACGGGTGCAGGTGTAGGTGCAGCCGCTGCCGCTGCTGCCCGCGCGAGGCGGGCCGGTGCTGCA
>JBKJKJ010000011.1:0-2813 GCA_046597455.1 Burkholderiales bacterium | reverse complement strand
TTCGTTTATTTTCTCCGGCGCGTCGGCGAGCGCGTCGTTGACCGCAACGATTTCGCCGGAAAGCGGCGCATAGATATCTGCGGCGGCTTTCACCGACTCGATGACGCCGACCTCTTCACTTTTTTTCACCTTGCGGCCGGGTTCCGGATTCTGGACGAATACGACATCGCCCAACGCGTCCTGCGCATGAAAAGTGATGCCGACGGTGTAGGTGCCGTCGGTCTCCGCTTTCAGCCATTCGTGCTCGTCGGTGTATTTCAGATTTTCAGGCGTGGTCATGATGTTTTCGCGAGTCGTGAGTCATATGCGCGCAGCCGTGAACACCACGGCGCGGGTTGGTCGGAGAGACACGGACAGCTCTGCTACTTCAAATACCTGGATCGATTACCCGATTCTACGGCTTGCCGCCGACGCGTCACGGCGCAGGCAACAAGTCGAGCCTGAAGCCTGCAGCGTTCAGGTTACCGGTGTCGAGATCGAGCGCGATCGTGATTTCGGCATTGCCCGCGATTCCGGCCTGGGGGTCGCGCGTCTGATCGAGATACTCGTCGGGCGTGAAAATGCGGCGGGCGAGCGCGTGCTCGTTTGCATTGGTCAGCACGAGATCCAGCGCCGGGTAGGCAAGATCGTGGCTGGCGTAGCTGCGCAGCGTCGCGGTGAGCTGGACGAGCTGCGGGCGATTGGCATCGATCATGTGCACGTCCGAAGCCTCGATCCTGACGAGGTCCGGGCGCTGCGGCAGCGTGACACTGCACCCGGCGTGATCGCAAATCGCCGCGAATGCCGATCTCACGATCGGTGAGCGCGCAGCGAGCTCGCTGCGATACGCAAACGCCGCCTGCAGCGCGATCAGGACGGCGAGCACGGCGGCGCCGAGGGACCACAATTGAGCGGGCGTTGGCTTGCGCATCAGCCATTGCTGCAGTCCACCGACCTCACCGGCCGGGGCATTTCCATCCGCTCCTGCCGCCGATTCAGCCGGTGCCGCCGGACGCGCTTCAGTGGGCACCGCCACGCCAGCGGCCGCTAACGGTATCGCGCGAGTCGGCGCAACGTCCCCGGCCGCCGGGACGCGCCGAAGTCCGATTGCCGCGACGATTGGAGTCGGCGGCTGCGGCTCGACGCGGGTGTCCGCCGGCGCAGGAAGCGAATGGGGCGCGTCCGATGCCAGCGCCTGATAGGCGTCGAACGCGTTCATGCACCGCCCGCAACGTACCGTACCGGCGCGTGCCTGAAGCTGCGCCGGCGTGACGCGGAAAAGCGTCCTGCAGCGCGGACAGCGCGTGAGCAGGCTCACCGGCGCCGCCGGATATCAGGCCGCGACAGCGCGCGCGGGGGAATCGTCAGCATAATCTCCTTGATGTTCACCGCCGGATCCCGCAGAGGAGCACCCAACCGGCTTCGTTCTCTGCGGGCTCGAAATCGTACCACGCACGATACGTATCCCGCACTTCGTCGGCCTGCTCGAGCAGGATGCCCGACAGCGCGAGCCTGCCGCCGCGTGCCGTGAGATCCGCCAACAACGGCGCCAGGACCATGAGCGGCTTGGCCAGTATGTTGGCCACGACTACATGCACCCCGCCTCCGAGCTGCTCTGCCGCCGATACGAAGCGCGCTGCGACCTGGTTCTGATCGGCGTTACGCCGCGCCGAAGCGACGGCCTGCGGGTCGATGTCGATTCCCGACGCGCTTGCGGCCCCCAGTTTCAACGCGGCAATCGCGAGTATCCCGGAGCCGCACCCGAAATCGATGACCGATTCGCCGCCCACCAGCACCCGATCGAGCCAGCGCAGGCACAAACGCGTAGTCGGGTGCGTGCCGGTGCCGAAAGCGAGCCCGGGATCCAGCACGATGCTGAGCGCCTGCGGGTCGGGCGCCTCGTGCCACGAAGGCACCACCCAGAGGCGGGACGTCACGTGCTGCGGCGTGAACTGCGCCTGGGTCTTGCGCACCCAGTCTTCATCTTCGACTCGCGTGACTTCGTAAGCGGTGACGAGGGCGACTCCCGCGTCTTCGAACGACTGCGTCATGGCCTGGGCGATGTCGGTATCGATCGGAAACAGCGCGCCCAATCGCGCACGCACCCATTCGCCGCCCCCCTCCGTATCCGGCTCGTCGAAGATCGGCTTTTCCCAGGCCGTGCCCGCGTGCGCGTCCGAGACGTCCACGCTCAACGCGCCTGCGGCCATGAGCGCGTCGGACAGGGGCTCTACGAAATCGGTGTCGACGGTGACGGAAGCGGAAAGCCAGGGCATAGCGATTCCTCGAACCTCACTGTTTAATCGCCAGCTTCGCCAGCTTTTCCTCGAGGTAATGAATGCTGGTTCCGCCCCGGATGAACGCGGCGTCGTGTATGAGATCCTGGTGCAGCGAGATGTTGGTCTTGATGCCTTCGATCACGGTTTCCGAAAGGGCGACGTTCAGACGCGCCAGCGCCTGCTCACGGGTGTCGCCGTAAGCAATGATCTTGCCGATGAGCGAATCGTAATACGGCGGCACGAAATAGCCGTTATAGGCGTGGGAGTCGACGCGGATTCCCGGGCCGCCCGGCATGTGAAACGACGTGATCCGGCCCGGCGACGGGGTGAACTTATACGGGTCCTCGGCGTTGATGCGGCACTCGATGGCGTGCCCTTCGAGACGCACGTCCCGCTGCTTGACGGGAAGCCGCTCGCCGCTCGCGATCCTGATCTGGAGCTGAACGATGTCGATCCCAGTGATCATTTCGGTGACCGGGTGCTCCACCTGCACGCGGGTGTTCATCTCGATGAAATAGAACTCCCCGTTCTCATACAGAAACTCGAAAGTGCCTG
>JBKJKJ010000302.1:0-5160 GCA_046597455.1 Burkholderiales bacterium | reverse complement strand
ACACGTTCGGGCAGCGGTGCACTCATCGCGGGTGACAGGGCACCGGGAGAAGCCGACGCGTCGAGCCATGCATTGACGGGGATGAGATCGTCCTCGGTGAGCTCGCCGATCGCTGCTTCGAGGCGCAGAAGCGAGAGCACATAAGTGTATTTCGACTGCGCGAGGTCGCGCCGGGCGCTGAACAGCAGCTGCTGGGCATTGAGCACGTCGACCTGCGTGCGAACGCCGACTTCCTGCCCGGTGCGCGTGCTGTCGAGCTGGCTTTGCGTGGAGAGCAGCGCCGCTTCGAGCGCCTGCACCTGCGCGATGCCGCTGGTGATGCCGAGATAAGCCTGACGGGCATTGAATTCCGCGGTCCGGCGCGCGCCTTCGAGCTCCTGCCCTGCGCGCGTGTCGTTGGCGATCGCTTCGCGCACGCGCGAGCTGATTGCACCACCCTGGTAAATCGGCACCGCAAGCTGCACGCCGATGACGGCGGTTCGCGTGCGGTTGCCGGTGCCCCCGGTGGTGCCGATCCCCACACTCGATTCTCCGACGCTGGCGAAAGCGTCGAGGGTCGGGTAGTGCGCCGCGGTGTTGCGGGCAATTTCCTGTGTGGCCAGCGTGGACGCGCTTTGCGCGATGCGCACCTGCAGATTGCTCTGACGTGCGCGCTCGACCCATGGATCCATCCGGGCGGGCTGCGGGGCTTTCATCGTGAACTGCGAGCCGAGCGGCGCCAGCGGCGGCGCCCCGCGCGCGATCACCTGCTCGAGCGCGCGCCTGCGAAGCTCGAGCTCGTTGCGCGCTGCAATTTCCTGCGCAGCCGTGAGGTCGTAGCGCGCCTGCGCTTCGTGCGTATCGGTAATGGTCGAAGTGCCGACGTCGAAGTTGCGCTTCGCCTGCTCGAGCTGCTGGCCGATCGCGGTTTTCTGCGCTTCGGCGAAAGCCACGTTGTCGGCGGCGAGGAGCACGTCGAAATAAGCCTGCGCGGCCCTCAGGATGAGGTCCTGGCCTGCGAGCGCGAGTTGCGCGTCAGCCTGCTCGACCTGCGTGAGCGCCTGGTCGTAGGCGATCGTGTTCTGTTTGCGGTAAAGCGGCTGGGAGACCGACAGCGTCAGGGACCCCGAGCCGAAGGCGGAGCTCGACCTCGGGATGGTCTCGTCACGAAAGCGGATGGTGCGGTCGCTATACTGCCCGGACGCGCTGAGCGACGCGAGCGGCAGCAGCCCTGCGCGAGCCTGCGGAATGCGCTCCTGCCCCGCGGCCCACGCCGCTTTGGCGGCGGCATAGGTCGAGTCTGCGCTGCGCGCCTGTCGGTATACCTCGAGCAGATCGGCTGCGGGCGCGGTTCCGACACCGGTCATCAGCACTGCAAATGCGAGCGAACGCTTCATTTGAAAACCCGGACTCCGTGTGAACCCCAAAACGCATACGCCCGGCACTCGGCGCTCGGGTAATGTAAGGGAGACCGGCTCTTCGCTATTGCGACAATAGACCGGGTTTTAGGCTTTATTTCGTCCGACTGTGAAATCCATCGCTATACCGCCACCAGCGCTGCCGCCTCCGTATGCGCGACGCCGCGGGTCACGCGGTTGCGCCCGCTTTCCTTCGATCGGTAGAGCGCTTTGTCGGCTTCGTCGATGAGCGCCGCCGCATCGGCCATCTGAGGCGCGAACTGCACGACGCCGAAGCTCGAAGTCACGACGATTCCCGCCGTGCCGCGTATGCTCTTCCCGGCACGGGTTTCGACTTCGCTGCGCAACCGCTCGGCGATCGCGCTTGCCTCATCGAGGCCCACCCCTGGCAGCGCGATACAGAATTCCTCGCCGCCGTAGCGTGCCAGCACGTCGGTGTCCCTGAGCGCCGAGCCGAGCGCCCGTGCAACGACTTGCAGCACTTTGTCGCCGGCGGCGTGCCCGTGTGTGTCGTTGATCCTCTTGAAGTGATCGATGTCGGTCATGATGCAGCACAGCGGGGTCCCCGCAGCGCGTGCCGCAGCCACGAGCTCCTCGAAGCGGTCGAACAGGGCGCGCCGGTTGAAGCACCCGGTAAGCGCATCGCGCATCGCCAGCGCGCGCAACTCGTCGTTCTGCCGGTTGATCTGGTCCCGCGACTGCTCCAGGTCGGCCATCGCGGACCGGAGCTGCCCGTTGACGCGCTCGATTTCGGTGATGTCGTCGAACGTGACGACGCACCCGCGTACCGCCCCGCCCGCGTCCTGTATCGGCGCACAGTTGACCACGGTCCTCACCACCTCGCCCGATTCCTGGGGAAACTCCAGCTGCTCGCCGCGCTGCGCAGTGCCTTTCTCCATCGCACGCATCCAGGGGTGATCGCGCGGATCGGCCGCAAGCGCGCGGCGCAGCCATGGCAGGCTCTGGATGACCTGGCCGTACAGCTTGGTATCCGCGCGTTCCACCCAGCGCCTGAACGTGATGTTCGCAAGAACGATGGCGCCCGTCTTGTCGACGACCATCACCCCTTCGGTAAAACCATCGAACGCTTTTCGCACGCGCTCGGGAATGACCGCCGAAGGATCGAGATAGTGGAAAACCCGCCGCAGGTAGAGCGTGAAGAAAGCAAAGCAGAAGAGTGTCAGCATGAAGATGAGGAATACCCGCGGCTCCCGCAACCATCCCCAGATCGAATCCCGGCGGGTCGGCTGGAAACTGATCTCCACGTCGCCCCAGCGGCCATCGGCCACATGCAGCGGAACGCGGACGTTATCGAGGTCGGAGCGGTCGCCCGCGAGCGGCTGCCAGTGCCGCACATGATCGCCCGCCTGCGCGACGACCTGCCCGTCTGAACGGCGTATCGCGATCGAGCGCACCTGCGGATCGCCGACGACGGTCTCGTGCAGCAGGCGGGGAAGCGCTTTGGTATCGGGCGAACCCAGGCTCGCTGCGGTCTGCATGGCAAGCAGCTCGCTCGTGCGCTCGCGCACGCGCTTGAGCAGATCGGTCTCATCGGGCAATACGCCCCACACCAGATCGAGCGCAAGCAGCGACGCCAGGATGATCGAGCACAGCCCGAGGCTCACGCGCGACGCGGGGCCCAGCCGAAAGCCGCGTGCAGCGCGCCGCAGTATCGTCAGTGGCTTCTTCATGCCGATCGCCCGTCGCGAGGCCGGTCGCTGCGCCACAGATTGTCGGCCGCGTCTTCTTCGCGCTGTCCGTCACCGTCGTTGTCACCCCAGTCCGGCTTCTCCTCTTCAGGCGCCAGGACCGGCATCGGATCGAGCTGCCGCCAGGCGGGCGCGCTGGTCAGCAGGCTTCCGATCAGCCCTGCGCCGTGCAGCGTCCAGGTCACCATGCCGGCGGAGAAAAGTATCGCCGAGGCGCGCACGCCGTTCTCCACCGTGAGCACCGCCATCGTCTGCCCTTTGTTTTCGTCCTCGCTCGATTTTTCGGTGCCCGCGGGCGTTGCCGCGGACGCGCGTGCACCCGACCCGAACGTGAGCACGGGCGGGAGGGCCGCGTTGCCTTCGGCTTTTGGCTCGAAGACGAGGACCGGCGTGAGCACGCCGGCTGCATCCGAGCTCAGCCGCGCCGAAAGCGACGACGGCGCGCTGCGCGGTGCGGTATCTTCCGGCGCTCGTCCAGCACTGGGCGCAAGCACACTCACCAGTTCGTCGCCGTCGATGGGCACCACGATGCGCGCCGGCGCAACCGTGAGGGATTCCGTAAGTTTTGCCAGAGCTGCCCGCCCGCGCGCATCCGAAGTCGGCGCCGGGCTGGATTCAGCGGCCTGCTCGGACTTCGCCTGGAGGGCCGGGGCCGGAACGAATCCGATCTCGACCGGGGGCTCGGGGAATTTGGTGCGGATGACGTTCACCGTGATGGTGCGCGCGGTCGCATCGGTGTCGGCGCCGCCATTGGCGACACCGCCATCGTCCTGGACGCGGAACGTGAACCTCGCATAACCGGCGCCGGTGCCATGGGCCGCCGGCGTGAACGTCAGATCGCCAGCCGCGATCCGGGCCGCGGCAACGAAGTCCCCGGCCTTGACCGCGACACCGGACAACGCGAGAACGCCCGCGCCGGGCAGTGTTTCGACCTTGACGGTGAGCAGCGCATTCGGCACCGAATCGGCCGGGTCGGTGTAGCCGAAGTCCGCGACGCCGAAGGTGTACGCAATGTCTTCGCGCGTGGTCACTGTCCGGCTCGAGCCTGTGGGCGCGTCGTTGACCGATGTGACGTCGACGCTCATCGTGCGCGCGGTGGCGTCGAGGTCCGCCCCGCCATTCGCGACCCCGCCATCGTCCTGCACCTGAAATGTGAAACTTCCATACGCAGCGCCGTTCGCGTTCGCCGCAGGGGTCAACTTCAGCTCGCCCGCCGCGATGCTCGCGGCCGAGACGACCTGTCCGCCCGTCACCGCCACGCCCGCAAGCGTCAATGCCCCTGCGCCCTGCACCGATCCGATCTTCACCGCGAGGAAGGCGTTCGTATCGCGATCGGCGAAACCGAAATCGGCGATACGGAAGGTGTAAGTGCTGTCCTCGAGCGTCACCACGGTCGTGTCGGCGCCGGTCGGCGCGTCATTGACTGACGTCACATCGACGCTCATCGTGCGAGCGATTGCATCGAGATCGACACCGCCATTGGCAACCCCGCCGTCGTCCTGTACCTGGAAAGTGAAGCTCGCATAGCCCGCGCCGTTGGCATCGGTTGCGGGCGTGAATGCGAGCTTGCCGCCCGCGATGTCCGCAGCCGATACGAACTGCCCGTTCGTAACGGCGACACCGGCCAGCGTCAGCGTGCCCGCGCCGGGAAGCGTGGCGATTCTTACGTTGAGCAAAGCGTTGGGCGCCGCATCCGCCGCATCCGAAAATCCGAAATCCGCCGCACTGAACGCATACGGCGTGTCTTCGAGGGTCGTGATGGTCTTGTCAGCGCCGGTGGGGGCGTCGTTCACCGACGTCACGTCGATGGTCATCGCGCGCGCCACCGGGTCCAGATCGATGCCGCCGTTCGCGACACCGCCGTCGTCCTGCACCTGGAACGTGAAGGTCGCGTAGCCGGCGCCGTTTGCGTTCGCCGCAGGAATGAACATCAGCTTGCCCGCGTCGATGTCGGCGATCGAAATGAGCTGGCCTGAGGTCACCGGGACGAAATCATGGGCCAGGATGCCCGCAAGCGGCAGCGTAGCGATCCTGATCGCGGCGAGCGCATCGGC
>JBKJKJ010000236.1:0-7122 GCA_046597455.1 Burkholderiales bacterium | reverse complement strand
CACCGTGCTGATGGTCGAGCACAACCTGTCGGTGGTCGCCGACCTGTGCCAGTACATCACCGTGCTCGCCCGCGGGGAGGTGCTGGCCGAAGGCGATTACGCCACCGTTTCGCGCATCCCTGATGTGATCCAGGCCTACCTGGGTCAGGGCAATGCCTGAAGGCGCCGCGCCCGGCGCAGCCCCGCGTGCGGCTGCCAGCGGCGCGATACTGGTCGTCGAAGGCCTCCACGCCTGGTACGGCGAATCGCACGTCCTGCATGGCGTCGACTTTGAAGTGGGCCGCGGCGAAGTGGTGACGCTGCTCGGCCGCAATGGCGTGGGCAAGACCACGACCATGAAGTCGATCATGGGCATGCTCGGGCGGCGCGAAGGGTCGGTCACGTTCGATGGCGTCCAGACCATTGCGTTGACGTCGAACCGCATCGCACGGCTGGGTATCGCGATATGCCCCGAGGAGCGCGGCATTTTCTCGAGCCTGACGGTGCTCGAGAACCTGCTGCTGCCGCCCAAAGTTCGCGAGGGCGGCTTCGCGCTGGATCGCATTTATGCGCTGTTCCCGAACCTGAAGGAGCGGGAGGCGAGTCAGGGTACGAAGCTCTCGGGCGGCGAGCAGCAGATGCTGGCGATCGGCCGCATACTGCGAACCGGCGCCACCCTGTTGCTGCTCGACGAGCCCACCGAGGGACTCGCACCGGTCATCGTGCAGCAGATCGGCAGCACCATACGCAAGCTGAAAGAGGAGGGACTCACGATCCTACTCGTGGAACAGAACTTCCGCTTCGCACAGACCGTCGCCGATCGCCATTACGTGATGGAGAGCGGGCGCGTGGTCGACATGATCCCGAACGCGGAGCTCGAAGCGAACATGAGCAAGGTGCACGATTATCTGGGCGTCTAGCAACGGGCGGCAACGGGCCGCGCGGGCGTCGCGCAGGCGCGCCGACAACCGGCAGTCATCCCATCTCACACACGGATTATTTCGCAGCAGTTCACCGGAGAGGAGCAGGTCATGAAAGTCGTGAGCAAATTGTGTTTGGCCGTAGCGTTTGCATGCAGCGCAGCGGCTGCGCAGGCGCAGTATTCGGACAATGTCATCAAGATCGGCGTGCTGAACGATCAGTCGGGCACCTATGCAGACCTCGCGGGCCCCGGCTCCACCGTCGCCGCACGCATGGCGGTCGAGGACTTCGGTGCGGCGAAGAAAGGGATGAAAGTCGAGATCGTCGTCGCCGATCACCAGAACAAGCCCGAAGTCGGCTCGAGCATCGCGCGCCAGTGGTTCGACGCCGACAAGGTCGACGTCATCGTGGACGTGCCCACGTCGTCGGTCGCGCTCGCGGTCAACCAGATCGCGAAGGACAAGAACAAGGTGCTGCTCGTGTCGACCGGCGCGAGCTCGGACCTCTACGGCAAGTCGTGCACGGCGAACACGATACACTGGACCTACGATACCTGGTCGCTTGCCAACGGCACCGGAACCGCCGTGGTCAAGACCGGTGGCAACACCTGGTTCTTCCTCACGGCGGACTATGCTTTCGGCCACGCGCTCGAGCGTGATACCGAAGCGGTCGTCCTCAAGAACGGCGGCAAAGTTCTGGGCAAAGTACGCCATCCCTTCCCATCGTCTGATTTCTCCTCGTTCCTGCTGCAGGCGCAGGCGTCGAAAGCCAAGATCATCGGCCTTGCCAACGCGGGCGCCGACACCATCAGCGCCATCAAGCAGGGGGCTGAGTTCGGCATCGTGAAAGGCGGACAGCAGTTCGCCGGTCTCCTCGTGTTCCTCACCGACGTGCACGCGCTCGGCCTCGAGAAAGCCCAGGGCCTGCTGCTCACCGAGTCGTTCTACTGGGACCTGAACGCTCAGACCCGAAACTTCTCGCAGCGCTTCGCGAAGCTGCACAAAGGCGCGATGCCCACCATGGGCCAGGCAGGCGTGTATTCGTCGGTGCTGCATTACCTGAAAGCGGTCGAAGCGCTCAAAGGCGATGCGGACGGGGCGAAAGTCGTCGCCAAGATGAAGGAGTTGCCGACCGACGACGTGGTATTCGGCAAGGGTTCAGTACGCCAGGATGGACGCAAGATCCACCCGATGTATCTGTTCGAAGTGAAGAAGCCTGCGGAATCCAAAGGCGCGTGGGACTACTACAAACTGCGCTCGACGATTCCCGCGGATCAGGCTTTCCGGCCGATGAACGAAGGCGGGTGTTCGCTGGTTAAAAACTAGGGACTAAGTGATGAAGTGATGAAGTGACGGGGTGACGAAGTGATGGGGGTGATGGAGTGACGGGGTGATGCGCGGCGAATTGCGACTGAAGACGCGCCGGTATCTTCTTCATCACTTCATTACTTCATCACCCCGTCACCGCTTCACTTCGTCACAGTCAGCACCATGACAGAAATCTTCGGCATTCCCACGCAGGCGCTGTTCGGCCAGCTGCTGATCGGCCTGATCAACGGCTCGTTCTACGCGCTGCTCTCGCTCGGGCTCGCGGTGATTTTCGGGCTGCTCAACATCATCAACTTCGCGCACGGCGCCCAGTACATGATGGGCGCTTTCTGCGCGTGGTTTCTGCTGCACAAGCTTGGGTTGTCGTACTGGTGGGCGCTCGGGCTCGTGCCCATCATCGTCGGCGCGACGGGTGTGCTGATCGAGCGGCTCATGCTTTCCAGACTTTACAAGCTCGATCACCTTTACGGCCTGCTGCTGACGTTTGGCCTGGCCTTGGTGATTCAGGGGCTCTTCCGGCAGGAGTTCGGCTCGACCGGCCTGCCTTACGCCATACCCAAAGCCCTCGAAGGCGGGCAGAACCTCGGTTTCATGTTTCTGCCGAACTATCGCGCGTGGGTGATCGTTTCTTCGCTCACGGTCTGCCTGGGCACGTGGTTCGTGATCGAGAAAACGAAGCTCGGTTCCTACCTGCGCGCGGCGACCGAGAACCGTGAGCTCGTGCAGGCTTTCGGCATCAACGTGCCGCGGATGATCACGCTCACTTACGGATTCGGTGTCGCACTCGCCGCTTTCGCCGGCGTGATGGCCGCCCCGATCTACAGCGTGAGCCCGCTCATGGGCGCCGATCTCATCATCGTCGTGTTCGCAGTCGTCGTCATCGGCGGCATGGGCTCGATCATGGGCGCGATCGTGACGGGTTTCATGCTGGGTCTGGTGGAGGGTTTGACCAAAGTGTTCTATCCCGAAGCGTCGAACACGGTGATATTCATCGTCATGACCATCGTGCTCATGATCAGGCCGGCGGGCCTGTTCGGGAGTCAAAAGTGAAAACCGCGGACACGACCGCAGCGCCGGAGGCAATGGCGAAAGCGCAGGCCGCGCCGCAGGGGCTGAAAGCCCAGCGTGTCGCCTTCGCATTGATGGTCGCGTTCTTCGCGTTCGCGCCCTTCTTCGTCTACCCCGTTTTCCTGATGAAGGTCATGTGTTTCGCGCTTTTCGCCTGCGCCTTCAACCTCCTGCTCGGTTACGTGGGATTGCTCTCGTTCGGGCATGCCATGTTTCTCGGCACCGCGGGCTACACCGCAGCTCATGCGGCCAAGGTGTGGGGCCTGACGCCCGAGCTCGCGATCCTGTCCGGCGCGGCCGCCTCGTGCGTGGTCGGTCTGGTCGTCGGCCTGATCGCGATTCGCCGGCAGGGCATTTACTTCGCCATGATCACGCTGGCGCTGGCGCAGATGATTTACTTCTTCTGCATCCAGGCGCCGTTCACGGGCGGTGAGGATGGGATACAGGCCGTGCCTCGCGGGCACCTGTTCGGATTGATCGATCTTTCGAACGTCGAGGCGATGTATGCGACGGTGTTCGCGATATTCATCGGCGGATTTCTCCTGATTTACCGCATCATCCACTCGCCTTTCGGGCAGGTGCTCAAAGCGATACGCGAGAACGAGCCGCGCGCGATTTCCCTGGGATACGACGCGGACCGCTACAAGCTGCTGGCGTTCGTGCTGTCCGCGACGCTTTCGGGCGTGGCGGGGGCCACCAACGCGATCGTTTTCCAGCTCTCCGCGCTCAATGGCCTGCACTGGACGATGTCCGGCGAGGTCGTCCTGATGACGCTCGTGGGCGGGCTCGGCACGGTCTTCGGGCCTGTCGTGGGCGCCTTCGTGGTGCTCGCAATGGAAAACTACCTGGCCCAGCTCGGGGCGTGGGTGACTATTGTGCAGGGCGCGATATTCGTCATCTGCGTGCTGACTTTCCGTCGCGGCATCGTGGGCGAGCTGGGGCGGTGGCTGCGCGCGCCGCTGTAGGCTAAAATAGCGGCCTTCCGCAGTTTTCCCCAGTAATTCGCGAGGTATCGCTGATGAAAGTCCTGGTCACGGTCAAACGCGTGATTGACCCGTACGTGAAAGTCCGCGTGAAATCGGACGGCAGCGGGGTCGAGACCGCAAACATCAAGATGACGATGAATCCCTTCTGTGAAATCGCGGTCGAGCAGGCCGTGCGGATGAAGGAAGCGGGCGTCGTTTCGGAAATCGTCGTCATGTCGGTGGGCGTGCTGCAGTCGCAGGAAACGCTGCGCACGGCGATGGCGATGGGCGCGGACCGCGGCATCCTGGTCGAGGCGGGCGCGCAGGTCGAGCCCCTCGCCGTGGCGAAGCTGGTGAAAGCGGTCATCGATAAGGAAAAACCCCAGCTCGTGATCGCCGGCAAACAGGCGATCGACGACGACTCGAATCAGACCGGCCAGATGATCTCCGCGCTCATGGGCTGGCCGCAGGCGACCTTCATCTCCAGCATCACCGTCAACGGCGACTCGGCCGACGTCACGCGCGAAATCGACGGCGGTCTGGAGAAGCTCACCATCAAGCTTCCCGCGGTGGTGACGAGCGATTTGCGGCTGAACGAGCCGCGCTACGTGACTTTGCCCAACATCATGAAAGCGAAGAAAAAGCCGCTCGAGATCCTCAAGCCTGAGGCGCTCGGGGTCGATGTCACGCCGCGCCTGAAAACGCTCAAGGTGCAGGAGCCGCCCAGCCGCAGCGCCGGCGTCAAAGTGGCCGACGTGAAGGAACTGGTGGCGAAGCTCAAGAACGAAGCGAGGGTAATCTGATGGCAGTCCTGGTCATAGCCGAACACGACGGCAAGCAACTCAAACCCGGCGTCACGAACATGCTGACGGCCGCGGCGAAATTAGGTGACGTGACCGTGCTCGTCGCGGGCCAGCAGGCCGCTGAAGCCGCGCAGGCCGTTGCGAAAGTCGCGGGGGTCAAGAAGGTGCTGCTTACCGAGGCCCCGCATTACGAAGGCTCGGCAGCCGAAAACCTCGCTGCGCTGGTGCTGAGCATCGCGGAACAGTACAGCCACATCCTGGCGCCGGCATCGAGCTACGGCAAGAACTTCATGCCTCGCGTCGCAGCGTCGCTCGACGTCCAGCAGATTTCGGAAATCAGCGCCGTGGAGTCGGCGGACACGTTCGTGCGTCCGACCTACGCCGGCAATGCGATGGCGACGGTGCAGTCGGCCGATCGCATCAAGGTGATCACGGTGCGTGCGACGGCTTTCGACCCGGCTGGGGAGCAGGCCGCTGCGCCGGTCGAAAACCTGGCTCCGGGGCCCGACACCGGCCTCGCGCAATTCAAAAGCGCGGAGCTTTCGAAGTCCGAGCGCCCCGAGCTCACTGCAGCGCGGATCATCGTTTCGGGCGGCCGCGGCATGGGCAGTGCGGAGAACTTCAAGATTCTCGAAACGCTCGCGGACACGCTCGGCGCGGCAGTGGGGGCTTCCCGTGCTGCAGTCGATTCGGGTTTCAAGCCCAACGAGTACCAAGTCGGCCAAACGGGCAAGATCGTGGCGCCCGAGCTTTATATCGCCATCGGCATATCGGGGGCGATCCAGCATCTGGCGGGCATGAAAGACAGTAAAGTCATCGTCGCGATCAACAAGGACGCCGAAGCGCCTATCTTTTCGATCGCAAACTACTGGCTGGTCGAGGATCTGTTCAAGGCGGTGCCGGAGCTGACGAAAGAGCTCTCTTCCTCGTAAGGCGTAAGGCGCGGGCGATCAAGCGTCGACGGCATAAACTCCCTTTCCCGGGTATCCGGAAAGGGAGTTTTGCTTTCTGCCGGTGGTACACTGCGCCGACGATGATCGTCTGGGCATCTGTCGCCAGCTCCCCCGGAGATTCTGCCTCACGTGGCCCTGACGCCTAAACGCCTCAGCCTAGCCTTCCGCCAACGACTAACGCCCTACCCAGTATCGATGTCCACCTACTCCGCCCCGCTCAAGGACATGCAGTTCGCGTTGCAGGAGATCGCGGGCCTGCAGGAAGTCATCGCGCTGCCGGGCTGGGAAGAGGTGACGTCGGAGCTGGTCGACGCCGTGCTCGCGGAAGCGTCGAAGTTCGCGCAGGAAGTGCTCGATCCGCTGAACCGGGTGGGCGATCGCGAGGGGGCCCGGTTTGCCAGCGGTGTCGTGACCACGCCCAAAGGCTATGCGCAGGCGTACGGGAGGTTCATCGAGGCGGGCTGGAACGGGCTGACGGGCGATCCGCGTTTCGGCGGCCAGGGTCTTCCCCACGTGGTGTCGAGCGCAGTCCAGGAGATCTGGAACAGCGCGAACATGTCTTTCTGCCTCGCCCCGATGCTGACCTCCGGCGTGCTCGAAGCGTTCAAGCATCACGGCTCGGACGAGCAGCAGGCGCTTTTCATGCCGAAGCTCACCACAGGCGAGTGGAGCGGGACGATGAATCTCACGGAGCCCCAGGCAGGCTCCGATCTTTCCGCCGTTCTCATGCGGGCGGTCCCCGAAGGCGACCACTACCGGCTCCACGGCACCAAGATTTTCATCACGTGGGGCGAGCACGACATGAGCGAGAACATCGTGCACCTGGTGCTCGCCCGCACCCCCGATGCACCCGAAGGGGTCAAAGGCATATCGCTTTTCATCGTTCCGAAGTTTCTGGTGAACGCCGACGGTAGCTGCGGCGAGCGTAACGACGTGAAATGCGTTTCCATCGAGCACAAGATGGGCATACAGGCGAGCCCGACGTGCGTGCTGTCGTATGGCGAAGGCGAAGGCGCGATCGGTCATCTGATGGGCGAGGAGAATCGCGGCCTCGAGTACATGTTCACCATGATGAACCACGCGCGCCTGGGTGTGGGCGTGGAAG
>JBKJKJ010000096.1:0-11568 GCA_046597455.1 Burkholderiales bacterium | reverse complement strand
GGTTCCAGTACTGGGCAGTGAGCGCCTCTGAGCGCTGGTTCAGCACGTTGAACGCGTACGGCTGCTCCGCGGCGCGCGCCGGCGACAGGAATGTGAACAGGGCCGCTAGGATCAGTGCCGTGGCGCCGGGTTTTTTGAGACTCATGTGTCCTCCATCTAGCGTAATGGCTTAGCACCGCAGCAGGAACCAGGATGTGGCTCCGGCGGGTGCAACGCATCGCGGCGTTCGAGTGGGCTCGCCCAGCGATGGTCATTTAACGGACGTTCCGGAAGCTTCTTGAGGCCTGCGGCCGGCCATGAGGCGTGCAGGAGGTCCAGGGGCGCTCGCGGACGTGCGTGACGCACAATCCTCCCGGCTTAGGCGCCCCGGGCAGGGGGAACGGCATCGCAGGCGGTGCGCGACCGGCCCGCGTTTTGACCTGCCGCAGGCTCCTATAATAGGGGCCACTCGACGCTCATCTGAAAGGAACCCACCGTGTACGAAAAACTTGCGTTGTACATCGACGGCGAATTCGTCGTCGCGGAAGGCCGGAAGACCGAGCCCGTGTTGAACCCGGCCAGCGGTGAAATTCTCGGCCAGCTACCACACGCGAGCCGGGAGGATCTCGACCGCGCGCTCTCAGCCGCTCAGCGCGCCTTCGAGACGTGGAAGAAGACCTCGCCGCTCGAGCGCTCGGCGATACTGCGTAAGGTCGCCGAGCTCGCGCGCGAGCGCGCGCAGGACATCGGGCGCAACATCACGCTGGATCAGGGCAAACCGCTCGCGGAATCGGTGGGCGAGGTCATGGCGTGTGCCGAGCACGCCGAATGGCACGCCGAAGAATGTCGCCGCATATACGGGCGCGTGATTTCTCCCCGTCGTCCGGATGTGCGCCAGTTCGTGTTGCGCGAACCGGTTGGCGTGTGCGCCGCGTTCACGCCCTGGAATTTCCCGTTCAATCAGGCCATACGCAAGATGGTCGCGGCGCTGGGCGCCGGCTGCACGCTGATACTGAAAGGGCCTGAAAGCTCGCCGAGCGCCGTGGTCGCGCTGGCGAGGCTTTTTCACGACGCAGGCCTGCCCAAAGGCTGTCTGAACCTCGTGTGGGGCGTGCCGCACGAAATCTCCGAATACCTCATCGCATCACCCATCGTGCGCAAAGTGTCTTTTACCGGCTCGATTCCGGTCGGCAAGCAGCTCGCCGCGCTCGCCGGTGCGCACATGAAGCGCGGCACGTGGGAGCTCGGCGGCCACTCACCCGCGATCGTGTTCGACGACGCGAACGTGGATGCGGCCGCGACGATGCTCGCGAAGCTCAAGATCCGCAACGCCGGACAGGTCTGCGTCTCGCCTTCGCGCTTTTTCGTTCAGAGCAAGATTTTCGATCGGTTTGCGGCGCGGTTCATCGAGACCATTTCCGCCACGACCGTGGGTAATGGCCTGGAGAAAGCCACGCAGATGGGACCGCTCGCGCACGCCAAGCGGGTCGATGCGATGGAAGCGTTCATGGAAGATGCCCGCTCTCACGGCGGCGAAGTCGTCACCGGCGGTGCGCGCCTGAAAGGCTCAGGCTTCTTTTTTCCGCCGACGGTCATCACCGGCCTTCCCGATCATGCACGGCTGATGACCGATGAGCCGTTCGGTCCCATCGCGCCGCTGGTGCGTTTTACCGAGCCCGAAGAGGCGATCCGCCGCGCCAACAGCCTGCCTTACGGGCTGTCGTCGTACGTCTTCACCGAGTCGCTGAAAACGTCGACGTATGCAGCGAATGCGATCGAGGCCGGCATGGTGAACATCAATCATTTCGGCAGCGCGCTGTCCGAAACGCCTTTCGGCGGCGTCAAGGAAAGCGGGATCGGCAGTGAAGGCGGTACGGAGACTTTCGACGGCTATCTGGTCACGAAGTTCGTGACACAGGTTTAGCCGCAGCCGTTGCTGAGGCGCCGACGATGTCCGGCGTTTCATCCTTCCCGCGCGCGTAGCGCGCGAGCTCGATCCCTTCCGGCGTGAGCATGCGATGGCGAAGCCCGGGCGCGAACGTTCCGGGGAATCGGTAAATGGGCACACCCATGATTTCCCCGAACGTGCGGTAGGCTGAATTGCTGTTGATGCCCGGGGTGAGGACGTTGAAGCCGTAAGGGGGGTAGGTCAGATCGAGCCGGTCGAGCAGCGGCATCGCGCCGACCGCGGCGCGCCAGCGCGCCAGCCCCTCGGTGCTCTCGTGCACGATATGAGCGCGGCTTTTTGCGTACATGCGCGTCGAGCCCACAGGAACAGCCAGGCTCGCAGCGTACTGCGCATCGTGAGAAAACATGAACACGCGCAGGCTATGCTCGCGGGTCGTCCCGATGGGCAGCACCCTGCGGCGGACCCGGTCGTAGGCGAGGCCGTGCAACTCGGCGATCGCACTGCCGGAGCCGGCCTCTTTCAGCACCCAGAAGTTATGCGACCAGGCGATCGCGACACGAAACGAGCGCGCCTCGATGATGTAGCGGGCCATCGACGCGATTGCGGTTTTTACTGGAGCTCGACGCCGGCCTCCTTGATGACTTTCGCCCATTTCGCGATTTCTGATCTGATGTGCGTGCCGAACTGCTCGGGTGTGCTTCCGACGGGCTCCGCGCCCTGCTCGGCAAGGCGTGTCCTGACGTCGGGCATCTGCAGTATGCGTGCGGTCTCGGCGGACAGTTTGTGGATGACGTCCTTCGAGGTTGCCGCCGGCGCCACCAGGCCGAACCACGCGCTCGATACGTAGCCGGGCACGCCTGCTTCGGCGACTGTCGGCAGGTCGGGCAAGGCGGGCGAGCGCTTGACGGGGGTGACGGCCAGTGCGCGGATCTTGCCTGCTTTCACCTGTGGCAGGTAAGGCGGCAGGTTGTCCATCGTTGCCGCGATCTGCCCGCCCATGACGTCGGTCAGCACGCCCGCGCTGCCTTTGTAGGGCACGTGCACGAGATCCGTTCCGGTCATCGACTTGAAAAGCTCCATCGAAAGATGCGCCGTGCTTCCCGCGCCGGGCGATCCGTAGTTCAGTTTCCCGGGGTTGGCTTTGGCATACGCGATCAGTTCCTTGACGCTTTTGACCGGCAGCGCACTGTTCACGACGAGGATGTTCGGAACCAGTGCCACCAGGCTCACCGCCGTGAAGTCCTTGACCGCGTTGTAGCCGAGCTTGCGGTAGAGACTCGGATTGATGCCGTGCGGGCCCGCGGTCGTCATGAGAAAGGTATGGCCGTCGGGCGCGGCTTTCGCCGCGTATTCGGTGCCGATGTTGCCGTTCGCACCCGGCCGGTTCTCGATGATCACCGGTTGCCCCCACGCCTCGTTCATCTTCTGGCCGATGATCCGCGCAAGGATGTCGGTCGTGCCGGCGGGGGTGTAGGCGACCACGATGCGTATCGGGCGCGTCGGGTAGTTCTGGGCCGGCGGCACCGCGGCCTGAACCGCCAGGGGCAGAAGGGCCGCCGCCAGAGCAGACAGCGCGGGTAGGTAAGCCGCGCAGGGCCTGCGGCGTGCGGAGTGGGTTCGCGTCGTGTTCATCTTGGGGTGCTCCTTTGCGGGAGAGGGTGGGGGGATGGGGTGATGGAGTGAGGCAGTGACGGGGTGAGGGAGTGATGGGGGCCGGGCGTGGTCGAAGCGCGACCGGGCTGCACCGCGTCATCCGCCGGTCACGTGGTCTGCAAGAAAGGAACCGTGTTTACAGGGCGCGGGCCGGGCGCGCCGCGAATGGCGCTGGGCCTGGCAGGGAAATCAATATGGGCGCCCGGCGCGGCGGAGAATGCGCTCAGCGCGTCCGGTTGTATTGGTAGTCTTCGCGCTCGCTGCCGAGCCGAAGGCCTTCGGGGAGTGGCGAGCGTGTGCTGGGTTGCTGCGCGTGGACGTCGAGTGCGGCCTGATCGGCCCAGCGCTCGAGCAGCACGATCCGGTCGGGGTCATCGACGCCCTGGAAGACGTCGAACTGCTCGCAGCCCGCCTCTTTGCTCGCTGTTGCAGCACGTTCCTGGTACACCTTCGAAAGCGCCGAGCCTTTGCCCGGCGCGGCCGTGATCGTGACGACGAGTCGGACGCTCATTTCGCCTCAGGCCGCTTTCTGCCGGTTTCTGCGCAGCCATTCGTCGACGAGTGCGACGGTTTCATCGACTACTTTGTTCTGCATGCCTTTCTGCCGGGCGATGGTTTGCACGAGCCGGTCGACGCGCTCGATGTTCGGGGCACCTGCGGCCAGCGCGCGCGCCGCCGAAGAGGGGCCCGTGAGGAGCAGCGAGGCGTTCGCGTATTTATCGAAAGGCACCAGATCCTTGTCGGCCGCGCCGAGCGCCTTGCAGACCTCCGCGACCCACGCGTAGACCGAGCGCGATGCTTCGAGGTCGCCGTGCACGGCATCCTTGATGGGACGCACCGTGTCTTTCTCTACGCATCGATAGTTGCCGGCCAGCAACATGCTCCATTTCGCCAGCGGGACGAAAACCGAGTCGTGGACTCTCAACTTCACGGGCAGCTCGATTTTCTTGCCGTCGCCGCTGTCGAAACGCGCGGCTTCGATTCCGGATTCGAGATCGCGAAGCATGGCGGTGTGCGCGTCCGACTCGAAGTGCGCCGATCTGAAATTCGTCGGCAGCCTCACTTGCAGCACGTTCACTTTTTCTTCGGGCGGCCGGAAAGCCTGCGCATCGGGGCTGCACAGCGTCATGAATTTCGGATCGAAGCTCTTCCAGACGCCGAAGTCCGTATAGCAGTCCGCGAGCGCCTCGATCGACAGGCCCGGAATACGCGCGAGGTAAGGCGGCGGGGGCATGTTCATGATCGACATGCACGGGACTCGGGCCTTGGCCACCGCGTCGAGAAGCTCGCGCACGCCCGGTGAGCGGTACTGGGGCTCCTGCATCGCCAGCACGACGAGGTCGAATTCGGAAGGCTTGGCGCTTTCGGCGCCGCCCGCCGAAAGCTTGCCCGGCAGCTTGCGCGTGTCGATCTCGACCAGCCCGTCGCGGCCCCTCACGGGCATGAGGATGCGGGCGCCTTCTTCGTTGATCAAGTCTGCTTCGGCCGGGAGGCATACCAGCCGCACCGCATGGCCCACTGCCACGAGCTTGGCCGCCAGCAGCGAGCCGTATGACGCGCCCATGATCAGAATCCTGTAGGTGGTTCCCATAAAGGCCCTCGGGTGAAATTCAGGTGGAGGAGCGGAACGCGTCGTTCGGTTCCGATCGTTGCAGAACCCCCAATGCTATTTCGCCCGCCCCCTGGATGCAATCATGCAAAGCAGCATTGCGCCGATTCGCTGCTGACTTTCCTCGCAGGTCTGTGGTCACCGGTGATAAAAGCCGCGTTCAGGAACGGCGCAGGGGCGGGAGCCTTATTTCTTTGTTGGCACGCGCGGATGCGGGGCCGACGTTGGCGCAGTCCTGCCGGTAAGCATCGAGCTCGCGTTTTTTTCGCAAAAGGCTGAAGCGCAGCGCGAGGGCCATTTCGCACATCGCATTGAGTCGGCTCTGATCGTCCGTGTATTCGATCACCACCACCGCTTTTCCGCTCTCGACGAAAGGTCGCAGACTCGCGCACCAGCCCTCCGAAAAGCAGCTCTCCGCCTGTGCCCAGTCGAAATAGGGCAGCAGCCGCGAGGTTTGCTCGGAATTGTTGTTCATGCCCGCTGACAGCCCGCGCCTGCGAGCTTCATTCGCGATCCAGGCGTTGAATCGCAACTGGTCGTCGCCTCTGATGCGAAAGCCGGTCTTTTGCATGTAGCCGTCGACGTTGTCGAACATCACGCCGTCGAATCCCTTGAGCCTGCACAGGTCCAGCCGCGCGAGCATGATGGGCGCGAGCAGGTCGATGCGGCGTATGTCCAGCCACCGCTCTGCCGGCCAGCCTGTGTAATGCCTGCCGACAGCCGCTGCGGGAAACTGCTTCGCATCGGGTCGCCACGCTTCCCACGCCCCTGCATTGAGGTAGCACACGACGTGTTTTCCGCGCGCTTTCAGGCGCTCGACGTCTGCCGCGTCATTGTCGAAAAGGTCGATTTTGTACACGTCTGCGTCGATCGAGAGATCGGCCGGCGCCGTGGCGTACTGCAGTTGCCAGCGTAAATGGGGGCCGGGTTTCCAGAGTGCGTCGTTGACGACCGGCGCGGGCAGGGTGACGGTCGATGTCATCCCCGCAGCGAAGCCGGCGCCCGTTGCACACAAACCGGCCAGCAGCACGGCTGCGTGGAATCGCCTCAATGCTCCTCTCGGGTTGCGCATGAGCGCGATTATCCGCGTCCTGGCGATCGAGCGCTCGCGCCGGGTCGTCTTCCCGGCTGCATCTTTATGCAGGCGGCCTTGGCCGCTCTCGGCGCCCGGTCGTTGGCCAGCATGTCGCGCAGGGGCCTTTTCAGACACCCAACGCATAGCACGGCCGGCGGGGATCGGCACCGGCTTCGAGCACCCCGGTCCGGTCGTTTACGCGTATCGCGCACACCGCACCTGCGCGCCACTCGAGTTCGGGCCACGTTGCCACCTTGTGTCCGATCAGCCCGAGCGCGTCGATGGTCGCCTGGCCGATCCGGTTTTCCAGGTTCAGGCGTCCGGGGTGGTAGGCGTGCGGCTCGGACGAGGAGGGAAAGCTGTAGGTGGCGAAGCGCGGCGCTTCCACTGCGGCCTGCGGATCCATGCCCCATACGACGACGTTGAGGAAAACCTGCAGCATCGCCTGCGGCTGGATGTCGTTACCGGGCGAGCCGAAAGGCATGTAGACCTTGCCGTCTTTCAGGACGAGCGCCGGATTGGGTGTGAGGCGCGGGCGTTTGCCGGGCGCGAGCGCTGCGGGATGCGCCGGATCGGTCCACGACTGGGAGCCGCGCGACGAAGGACACAGGCCGGTGCCCGGAATGACCGGTGTGGCGCTGGAGCCGTCGCTGGGCGTCGTGGAGAACGCGTTGCCTGCACGGTCGATCACGCACGCATACGACGTATCGGCGAGGGGCGCCGGTTCTCCGGTGGCGGGCTGAGGAAGCGGTGTCGCGCGCGGGAAATCCTTCACGCTGCCGGCAGGCGGCATCTGCGGCCACGCTTCGTGGCTGCGGATGAGCTGACGCCGGGCGGCGGCGTAGTCGTCCGACAGCAGGACATCGAGCGGCACGTCGACGAACTGCGGGTCGCCGTAATAACGGTGGCGGTCGGCGAACGAGAGCTTGAGCGCTTCGGTGAGATGATGGATGTAGGCGACGGAGTTATGACCCATCGCCTTCAGGTCGTATCCCGCCAGCACGTTGAGCGTTTGCGGAAGCACCGGCCCCTGCGACCACGGGCCGCACGCGTGCAGCTCGACGCCGTGGAACCGGGTCGTCACCGTGGGTTCGAGGCGCACGTCGTAAGCTGCAAGATCCTCACGGCTGACCCAGCCGCCGTTCTCGCGATGGTAGTCTGCGATCTTCCGGGCGATGTCGCCGACGTAGAACGCATCGCGGGCCGCCTTGAGCCCCGCGGCGCGTCCGTCGCCCCGGTGAGCCGCTTCCTCGTCGGCCATGTACTGCAGCGTGTCGGAAAGCGCTTCCTGCACGAAGACGTCGCCCACTTCCGGCGGCCTGCCGTCAGGCAGGAAGACCGCGGCACTCGAGGACCAGCGGCGGTAGTCGGCCTGGTGATCGCGTATGTAGTCCGCCATGAAGCCGTGCATCGCGAAGCCGGTGCGGGTGAGTCTGATCGCTGCGCGTGCGACTTCGCCGAACGACATCGTGCCGTATTGCCCGAGCGCGCGGATCCACGCGGCAGGCGCCGCAGGCATGACCGTACGCCGGATTCCCGGCGGCATCGCCCCGCCGTGCTCGCGGCGGAAGTATTCGATCGATGCCGCCCGCGGCCAGGTGCCCAGACCGTCGATGTTGACGACTTTCTGCCGGTCGGCGAGGTAGATCATGATCGGTGCCACCCCGGCGAAGTTGACGCGATCGGTCTGCAGCACGCTGAGCGCGATGCCTGCGGCGACCCCGGCGTCGATCGCATTGCCGCCGGCTTCGAGGATCTGAAAGCCGGCGTGGGCCGCCGAGTAGTGGCCCGCCGAAATCATGTGACGGTTGCCGGTGATGGAAGGGCGATAGGCAGGCATCGAAGAGCTCCTTTCAAAACCCGATCGGTCTTGCGGGAGCGTACTCGATTTTGGCGAGGGCTGTTTCGCGAGCGCCCCCTGCCTGACGGCGTCCGCCACCACGCTTCGACTGAAGGTTTACGCCGAGTCGACCGGGAAGAGTGAATTTGACGCTCGGTCCCGACCTCGGCGACCATCGCACTTCCCCGGTCTTTCGGAAAAGGCACATGGCGCTTTCTGCACAGGCACGGCGCGACTTCGACGTGGCGGTGATCGGCGGCGGGCTCATGGGCTCGGCGATCGCGTGGGGTCTTGCCCGAAGCGGCCAGCGTGTCGCGGTCCTCGACGAAGGCGATATCGCATTTCGCGCTTCACGCGGCAACTTCGCACTCGTCTGGGTGCAGAGCAAAGGCCTGGGGCTTGCCGCCTACTCTGCGTGGACGATGCGCTCGTCGAACGCGTGGAGCGGGTTTGCCGACATGCTCGAGCAGCAGACCGGTATCGACGTCGCTTTCCAGCGTCCGGGGGGCTTCAATCTCGCCCTCTCCGAGCGCGAGTGGGAAGGGCGGCGCGATCTGCTCCAGCGGATACAGGACCAGCCCGGGCAGCAGCGCTTCGAATTCGAGATGTTCGATCGCGATCGGGTGCAAGCCGCCATTCCTCAGATCGGTCCGGACGTGGTCGGGGGAAGCTTCAGCCGGTTCGACGGCCACTGCAATGCGCTGCGTCTTTATCGCGCGCTCAATACCGGGATGCAGCAACTGGGCACCGCCTATCTTTCCGATCACCGCGTCGAGCGCATCGAGCATATCGACCACGGCGGTGTCGCATTTCGCGTGACCACGGCGCGGGGGGAAGTGCACGCAGGCAAAGTCGTCCTCGCGGCCGGCATCGACAACGTTCGTCTCGCGCCGATGGTCGGCCTCGCCATCCCGGTGCGCCCGCAGCGCGGACAGCTCATCGTCACCGAACGAACCGCGCCTTTCCTGCATTACCCGATGCAGACGGTGCGCCAGACAGACGAAGGCAGCCTCATGATCGGGGACTCCCAGGAAGAGGCCGGCGCCGATCCGACGGTCAGCGCGGATGTGACTGCGGTGCTCGCGCATCGCGCCATGCGTATTTTCCCGCAGCTCGCGAGCCTCAACATCGTGCGCACGTGGGCCTGCCTGCGCGTGATGACGAAGGATGGTTTTCCGATCTACGAGGAATCCGCGGCGTGTCCGGGCGCATTCAACGCGTCGTGCCACAGCGGCGTCACGCTGGCCGCAGCCCACGCGCTCGTCCTCGCGCCCCAGATTGCGGCAGGCCGCCTGTCCGAAGAGGATTTCGCGCCATTCAGCACCCGGAGATTCGATGTTCAAGCGCTTGCAGCCTGACGGATCCGGCCCCGCAGTGACGCTCTTCGTCGAGGGCAGGGCGTGTGCAGCACGCGCCACCGACACGGTCGCCGCGGCTTTACTCGCAGCTGGCATTGACCACTGCCGCGTGACGCCGGTATCGGGCGCACCTCGCGCGCCGTACTGCATGATGGGCGTGTGTTTCGACTGCCTGGTCGAGATCGACGGCGTCGGCAACCGGCAGGCGTGCCTCGTGCAGGTGCGCGAAGGTATGCGAGTTCAGGTGCAGCGCGGCAGGCGCGAGCTCGGCAAGTGAGCGCCGGAAGCGTCATCGCCGCAGCCGGTTCGTACGACGTGGCCGTCGTCGGCGCGGGTCCGGCGGGGCTTGCTGCGGCAGCGACGTGCGCGAATGCCGGTCTTGCGACCGTACTCTTCGACGAGCAGCACTCAGCCGGCGGGCAGATCTACCGATCGATCACCGACACGCCGGTGAGCGACAGGTCGGTGCTGGGCGAAAACTACTGGCGCGGCAGCGAAGTCGTCAAGGCTTTCCGGTCCAGCGGCGCGCAGTACGTGCCGGGTGCGACGGTGTGGAGTCTTACGCCTGAGCATGAGATCGGCGTGTCTCTCGGCGGGGCGGCACACCTGACGGGCGCAAAGCGGGTCATCCTCTGCACCGGCGCGCTCGAGCGGCCTTTCCCGATACCGGGCTGGACGCTACCGGGCGTGATGACGGTGGGCGGCGCGCAAATCCTCCTGAAATCCTCGGGCCTCGTCGCCGCCGGCCGCACCGTTGTGGCGGGCTGCGGACCGCTGCTGTGGCTGCTCGCGTCTCAGTATCTGAAAGCGGGCGCACGGCTGGACGCGATTCTCGACACCACCCCGGGCGAGAACCGCATGCGCGCGGCCCCGCACGTGCTGCCGTTTCTCGCTTCGAGCTATTTTCGTGAAGGTCTTACGCTGCTGCGCGCGGTGAAGCGCGAAGTGCGCGTGATTTCCGGCGTGACGGCGCTGCGCGCGATCGGCGATGACACGCTGAGCGCGGTTGCGTATCGATGCGGTGCAGGCGCAGAGGAAAGCTTCGAGGTCGACAACCTCTTCGTGCACCAGGGCGTCGCGCCGAATGTGAACCTCGCGATGTCGGTCGGCATCGTGCATCGCTGGGACGATATTCAGCTCGCCTGGGTGCCGGCGCTCGACCGCGACGGCAATTCGTCCGTGGAAGGCATCGCGATCGCCGGCGATGGCGCGGGCATTGCCGGGGCGCAGGCGGCGCACTGGCGTGGCGCGCTTGCAGGCATGGCCGCGTCGCGTGCGCTGGGCCGCCCGGTTTCCGCTGCCGCCGAGCGTGCCGCACGCGGCGAGCTTGCGCGCAGCCTGCGCGGGCGCGGCTTCCTCGATGCGCTCTTCAGGCCGGGCAAAGCATTTCGCCAGCCCGCAGGCGATACCATCGTGTGCCGGTGTGAGGAAGTCACCGCACGCCAGATCACCGACACGGTCGCGCTCGGTTGTCCCGGCCCGAATCAGATGAAAGCGTTTCTTCGCTGCGGCATGGGCCCATGCCAGGGGCGCTTGTGCGGGCTCACCGTGACCGAGCTCATCGCGGAGCACAGGGGTGTAACGCCGCAGGAGGTGGGTTATTACCGTTTGCGAGCGCCGGTGAAGCCGATCACGGTGGGCGAGCTCGCCGCGCTTCCCCAATCGGAAGCGGCAATGAAAGCGGTGATACGTAGTTAGCGGATGGGCAAGCTGAGACGGGATGCGGGGATACGCGCCGACTGAGCGCACCCGTCACTCGCCGGGGCGTTGCGCCACATGATGGTCCTTCGAATCGACAAACCACGATCGACGCACTTAATATCGCCGCTCCACGTCGACGCAGGGACAGCACACCATGGACATAGAGCTCGACCCCGATTACGTCAGGGCCAGCGCGATCAGCAGGGAGGCTGGCGCGGAGCCCGCCGACCCCTTGACGATGCCGCTCGAAGCGGCGCGCGAGAAGCAGGATCGTTATTTCGCCTTTCTCGCGCAGGATCCGCCGCCCGTCGAGTCGGTGAATGAATTCCAGATCGTGGGGCCGGCCGGTCCATTTGCGACGCGTCTTTACCATCCGACGTCCGAGCGCGGCACGCCGGTCATCATGTTCGTTCGCGGCGCCGGCTGGTGGGCCGGCGGGCTCGA
>JBKJKJ010000021.1:0-4641 GCA_046597455.1 Burkholderiales bacterium | reverse complement strand
ACGCGATGACCAGCACGGCGACGGCGTGTATCAAAGCCCTCACGCCGCTCCCCGCGAACCACCACGTGAGGCCGAATGTCAGCGCGGCCAGCGCGATGACGACAGGGACGAAGACGCCGGAGACCACATCGGCGAGCCGCTGAATCGGTGCTTTGGAGGTTTGCGCTTCCTCGACCAGCCGTACGATGCCGGCCAACGCGGTATCGGCGCCGACGCCGGTGGCGCGGCATCTGAGCATGCCGTCCGAATTAGCCGTCGCCGCGTAGACGCGCGCGCCCGCCTCTTTCGAAACGGGGAGACTCTCCCCGGTAAGCATCGATTCGTTCACGCTCGATGCGCCGTCCAGGACGATGCCGTCGACGGGCACGCTGTCGCCCGGCCGCACTACGAATACATCGTCCACGCGCATGTCCGCGACGGGGATCTCGACGAGCGCACCGCTGCGCTCGACGCGTGCGGTTTGCGGCTGGAGCTTCATCAGCCCTTCGATCGCCTCCGAGGTGCGCGCTTTCGCCCGCGCTTCGAGCAGCTTGCCCAGCAGAATGAAGGTGATGATCGCCGTGCTGGCCTCGAAATAAAGGTGCAGCGGAACGCCGATCACGGTGATCGCCGCGCTGTAGGCGTACGCGATGGTGGTGCCGAGAGCGATCAGCACATCCATGTTGGCGCCGCCCCCGCGCAACGCATGCCACGCACCGGTGTAGAAACGCTTCCCTGCCCAGAACTGCACGGGGGTCGCCAGGATGAGCTGCAGCCATGGGGGAAAGAACGCGTGGTGCACGCCCGCAAACATCGCGATCATCTGCACCATGAAAGGCGCGGTGAGGGCTGCGGCGACCGCGAATCGGCGCAGCTCGGCCCGATAGGCCGCCGTTTGGCGCGCCTTGTCGTCGCGGCCGATGTCGTCTTTGGCCACGCGGGCGCCATAGCCTGCCTTACGCACGGCGGCGACGAGATGGGACACATCGGCGCTGTCCGGCCCATAGCGCACCCGTGCCTTTTCGGTGGCGAAATTGACGTTCGCCGAAACGCCCGGAAGGCGATTCAGCACTTTTTCGATCCGCGCGGCGCAGGCCCCGCAGGTCATGCCCTCGAGCGTGAGGTCCACCGTGCTGGTGAGCCCGGGGCGCGCCTGAGCGGCGCTGGGTGAGTTGAGGTTCATGCGATGAATGATATACCCCATTGGGGTATACGTCAAGCCCGCCAAAGAAAGAACCGCGCCGTAGCGCGGTTCTTTGCAGGAGCGGGTGTCTCGGTTACCGCGATCAGGTGCGTCGCATTCGCCGTCTAGTGGCCCGTATCAGTCATTTCGACAGGAACGTTCGCGGCGGCCGCCCGCCCGAAAGCGGGCCCGTCGCTCACCGCAAGTCGCTACCGGTTCTAACGTTACAACCCACTAGTCGTGAAGGAGGCGCCCGTCGACCACTCGAACCCGGTCACCGGTCTGCACGCCGGGCGAATTCGGGTAATTGAAGGTCGGGGTCGAGCCGTCGTTCAGACGAACGGCAACCACATAGCGGGTGGTGGACTTGTTGCGCCGCTCGACCTCGGTGCCGACCCCTGCGCCGACGGCCGCACCGGCTATCGTGGCGATGGTCTTGCCACTGCCGTTACCGATCTGGTTCCCGATCAAGCCACCTATAGCGGTCCCGGCTGCCGGCCCGATCATGCCCGCGTCGCCTTGCTCCTTGATGGCGCGGACAGAGCTCACCGTGCCGCAGTTCAGGCAGGCGGGTGAGGGTGCCGACGCTGCTCCTGCCAGGCTTCCGGTCGGTCCGATGCTCTGGGTGGTGCCGACAGACGGACGCTCGGCGGCGCGGTGAGGGGTGTGCGTGCGCTGTTCAGTCCGCGGTTCGGTCTTGGGTACGAGCGCCGTCTTGCTCTCGCGCGTTGTGGTCGTCGTGGTCGTGGTCGAAGCGACAGCGGGCAGTTTGGAGCCCGGCGCAGCAGACAATTCGTCTTTGACCGCAGTGCCTTTGTTTGCCAACGGGCTGGGGATGATGCCGGTCATGACCCCGATCGCTACGAGGCAGGTGAGTATGAGTGCAATCGCGGCGATGACGATCAAGGGGTTGGTGCTGGATTTGATATTGTTCACGTTAGTCTCCGACATGTTGTTCCTCCATCGAGCAGTAGACACTGGCAGTAGACACTGACGACAGACCGGAGTGGAGCACTGTTACGCACTGCGACACCCGCTTACACCTTGTCACATCCGCCCGCGTGTCGCCGTGCACAGACACTCAGGCGGCTCCTGTCGCCCCGATAGGCGGTGTATAGCAAGAGTGGGTCCCGGTGGGGTGGGGCGCGGCAAGCGCCTTAGACTAGGACTGGAGTTCCGGGCGATTGCGATAGAACTCGAGCGCTTCGGGATTGGCCAGCGCTTCGAGGTTCTTGACCGGCAGTCCCTGCACGACATTGCGTACGGCTAGCTCGACAATTTTGCCGCTCTTGGTGCGCGGTATATCGGCCACCTGGAGTACCTTGGCCGGCACGTGACGCGGCGTGGTGTGATCCCGGATCTGTTTGCGGATGGTCTCGGCGAGAGCGTCGTTGGGGATCAGCCCGTCTCGCAGCCGCACGAACAGCACCACGCGCACGTCATTGTGCCAATCCTGGCCGATCGCGATGCTTTCCGCGACTTCGTCCAGCCGTTCGACCTGGCGGTAGATTTCGGCCGTGCCGATGCGAACCCCGCCCGGATTGAGCACGGCATCCGAGCGGCCGTGGAACACCAGCCCGTCGTGCGTCGTCAGCTCGACGTAATCGCCGTGGCACCACACCCCCGGGAAGCGCTCGAAATAGGCTGCGCGATACTTCGTGCCCTCGGCATCGTTCCAGAATCCGATGGGCATCGACGGGAAAGGCGCGGTGCACACAAGCTCACCTTTCTCGCCGCGTACCGGTCGGCCCGCGTCATCGTAGACCTCTACACGCATACCGAGGCCGCGACACTGGAGCTCGCCGCGCCAGACAGGGCCCGTCGGATTGCCCAGGGCGAAACACGCAATGATATCGGTTCCGCCGGAGATCGAAGCGAGCTGCACGTCTGGTTTCACCGACCGATACACGTAATCGAATCCTTCCGGCGCGAGCGGAGACCCTGTCGAGAGTATGGTTCGCACCGAAGCCAGGTCGTGGGTTTTTATCGGCTCCAGACCGAGCTTCGCGGCCGCGTCGAGGTATTTCGCCGAAGTCCCCAGAACGTCCATGCGTTCGGCTTGCGCAAAATCGAGGACGATGCGCCCGTCCGCAGCGAACGGTGAGCCATCGTAGAGCAACACCGTCGCCTCGGATGCGAGCGCGGAGACGAGCCAGTTCCACATCATCCAGCCGCAGGTCGTGAAGTAGAACACGCGGTCGTCGCGTTTCAGATCCGTATGCAGTCGATGCTCTTTCAGATGCTGCAGCAGCGTGCCGCCCGCGCCGTGCACGATGCATTTGGGCACGCCCGTCGTGCCGGACGAAAACATGATGTAAAGCGGATGGTCGAAAGGCAGTTGCTCGAACGCGAGGTCGGGGGGCTCGCCCACGCCGGCGAAATCGTCGAGCAGCACCGCACCGGCCAGGTCCGCGATCGTCGGGCGTGCCTGCGTATAGGGAACGATTACCGTCCGCTCAACTGAAGGCAGTTTGGCGAGCACATCCCGGATGCGCAGCCCCACGTCTATGGTTTTGCCGGCGTAGAAATAACCCTCTGCGGCGAACAGCACTTTGGGCTCGATCTGTCCGAATCGATCGAGCACGCCCTGCACGCCGAAGTCCGGCGAGCACGAAGACCATACCGCGCCGATGCTCGCCGTGGCGAGCATCGCCGCCACCGCAGCGGGCATGTTCGGCAGGTATCCCGCAACGCGATCGCCCGCGACGACGCCTGCGTTGCGCAATGCCAGCGCCAACCGGGCGACCTGCGCGTGGAGCTCGCGATACGTTACGCGGGTCTTGACGCGGTCTTCGCCCCAGAACACCAATGCGATGCCGTCATCGCGACGGCGCAGCAGGTTTTCTGCGAAATTCAGACGTGCGTCAGGAAACCATCGCGCACCGGGCATGCGCTGTGGGTCGACGATGACGCGCTCGCCTGGGGCTCCGATGATGCCGCAGTAAGACCATACGGCCTGCCAGAAGCGTTCGGGCTCGTCGATCGACCATTGATACAGGGCGGCGTAATCGGTGACGCCGACGCCATGACGCTCACGCACCGTGCGCATGAAGGCCGTGAGATTGGCCTGCGCGATGCGTTCGGGACTCGGCTCCCAAAGCGGCTGATCCAAAACTACCCCTCCATTTCCCGCGGCTCTTCGTCCGCCTTGAGTACGATCCACTGCAGCACGATACACTGCCTCGGCGTTGACCGTTCAACCCCGCGTCGGGCCCGGGCGCCTCACTCCTCCCGCGCTTCGGGCCGCATCTGCGGGAACAGGATGACATCGCGGATCGATGCGCTATCGGTCAACAGCATGACGAAGCGGTCTACACCGATGCCCGCGCCGCCGGTGGGCGGCAGTCCATACTCGAGTGCGCGTATGTAATCGGCGTCGTAGTGCATGGCCTCCGCGTCGCCGGCTTCCTTCTGCTTGACCTGCTCGGCGAAACGGGCCGCCTGGTCATCCGCGTCGTTCAGCTCGGAGAAGCCGTTCG
>JBKJKJ010000513.1:0-18096 GCA_046597455.1 Burkholderiales bacterium | reverse complement strand
ATCAAGAAAGGCGAAGAGGTCATCGGCTCGGAGACGCGTGCCAAAGTCGTCAAGAACAAGGTCGCGCCGCCTTTCCGCAACGCCGAATTCGACATTCTTTACGGCGAAGGTATTTCGCGCGAAGGCGAAATCATCGAGCTCGGCGTGCAGCACCGCATCGTTGAGAAGTCGGGCGCATGGTACAGCTACGGCAAGGAGCGTATCGGGCAGGGCAAGGACAATGTGCGCGAGTACCTGAGAGAGCATCCCGAAACCGCACGCGAAATCGAGGCGAAAGTCCGCGCTGAACTGGGTATACAGGGTGCGCAGGGTGCGCAGAGTGCGCAAGGTGCGAAGGGTGGAGCCCCCGCCGAAGCCGCCGAGGCGTAAGACCGAGCCCAGTCCCGCCGCGCGCGCGCTGCGGCTGCTCGCACGGCGGGATCACACCCGCCTCGAGCTCGAGCGCAAGCTGGCGCCCCATGTCGAAGATCCTGCAGCGCTGAGCAGTCTGCTCGACGACTTTACGGCGCGGGGCTGGCTGTCGGAAGCGCGCGCGGTCGACCAGCTCGTGCACGCCAGGCGCAGCCGCTTCGGTTCGGCGCGCATACGCCAGGCGCTCGTCGAGAAAGGCGTAGGCCAGGATCTCATTGCGCCCGCGCTGGCGCGCCTCAAGGAAACCGAGGACGAGGCCGCGCGCGCGGTCTGGTCCCGGAAATTCAAAAGTGCACCGCTCACCGCTGCGGAGCGCGCCCGCCATATTCGTTTTCTTCAATACAGAGGTTTCAGCGTCGAAATCGCAATGCGCGTGCTGCGCGGCGCCGACCAGTGCAACGAAGGCAACGAAGGCGCCGAAGGCAACCCAGGCGATCAACGCGACGGAGAATGATCATGCTGCTTCGAGGCCATTTCAAAACTTTGTTCATCCCGAGCCCTGGCATCCGTGTGCCGGAGTCGAAGGGTGAACAACCGCGCGTTTTTGCCAAGCGCTCGCGCACTTCACCAGTGCCCGGTTACGTCCTCGCGGCGGCGTGGGTCGCAGCCTCGATTGTGCCGGGCGCCTCCGCTGCGGCCGCGGACCGTCCGGCCCAGGCGTCCCGCCCGGCCTCCGACGCCGCCCGGGCGTACCCCGTCAGGCCGATTCGGTTGCTCGTGCCATTCACGCCGGGGGGGTCGCAGGACGTGACCGCACGTCTCGTGTCCGCGCCGGTGCAGCAGGCGTTGGGGCAGAACATCATCGTCGACAATCGCCCGGGTTCGGGTGGCCTCATCGCGACCCAGGAAGGCGCGCGCGCAACGCCGGACGGCCACACCCTGCTGCTTTCGACCGGCGCGCAGATGGCGATCGCGCCGGCGCTGCGCCCCAGTGCCGGGTACGATCCGGTGCGAAGCTTCGTGCATATCGTGCATCTCACCGATACGCCACTGGCGCTCGTCGTTCACCCCGGAGTGCCCGTGGCGACGGTCAAGGAGTTCATCGCCTACACCCACGCGAACAAAGGCAAGGTCAACATCGCCTCGACTGGAAATGGCACCTATACGCACTTGACGATCGAGCTTTTCAAGTCCCTGACCGGCGCCGACCTTGCACACATTCCCTACAAAGGGGCGGCACCCGCGATGAACGATTTGCTGAGCCGGCAGATTCACGCCCTTTTCACTTCGACCGCTTCGGTGCAGCCGCATACCGCGAGCGCACGCCTCAAAGCGCTGGCCGTGACGGCGCCCAAACGCTCGTCCGCAATGCCCGACGTTCCCACGTTCGCGGAGGCCGGCGTGCCGAACCTGATCGTGTCGGTCTGGGTCGGCATATCCGCGCCGGCCGGCGTCCCGCAAGGGATCGTCGAGCGGCTCGCCGGCGAGTATCGGCGGGCTTTGCAGACGTCCGAGGTCCGGGAACGCCTCCTCAACCTCGGTGCGGAGCCGAATGGTGAAACCGGTCCCGCATTCACGCGCATGGTCCGGGAGGACGTCGCACGCTGGGCGAAAATCGTGCGTGCAGCGAACGTGCGCATCGAGTGAGGCGTACCCCTCACCGTTCAAGCGCCCGGCGCCAAGGCTTGGGACGAAGCTCGCGTGGACCGCGTCCACAGGCTAAAATGCTTGTTTTTTCCGCACCTTGGAGCGGGTTTACTTCCCGCAGGCATCGATGAAAAGCAGCGAGATTCGCAGCAGGTTTCTAAAGTATTTCGAAGGCAACGGACACACGATCGTCGCTTCCAGCCCGCTCGTGCCCGGCAACGATCCGACGCTCCTTTTCACTAACTCGGGCATGGTCCAGTTCAAGGACGTCTTCCTCGGGCAGGAGAAGCGGCCGTATGTTCGCGCGACCACGTCCCAGCGTTGTGTGCGGGCGGGCGGCAAGCACAACGACCTCGAGAACGTCGGCTACACGGCGCGCCACCACACTTTCTTCGAGATGCTGGGCAACTTCAGTTTCGGCGATTACTTCAAGCGCGAAGCGATCCGCTTTGCCTGGGAGCTGCTGACCGACGTCTACAAATTGCCGAAGGACAAGCTCTGGACGACGGTTTATTACGAGGACGACGAAGCGTTCGACATCTGGACCCGCGAAATCGGCGTCCCTGCAGAGCGCTGCATCCGGATCGGCGACAAGCCGGGCGCGGGCAAATACCAAAGCGACAATTTCTGGCAGATGGCGGACACGGGGCCGTGCGGGCCGTGCAGCGAGATCTTCTTCGACCACGGGCCTGACGTGGCGGGCGGGCCGCCCGGATCGCCTGACGCTGACGGCGACCGCTACATCGAGATCTGGAATCTCGTGTTCATGCAGTTCAACCGCGACGACAAAGGGGTGTTGAATCCGCTGCCCAAACCCTCCGTCGACACCGGCATGGGACTCGAGCGCATCGCAGCCGTGATGCAGGGCGTGCATTCGAACTACGACATCGATCTTTTCCAGGACCTGATCAAGGCTGCGGCTCGCGAGACCGGTGCTAAAGACCTTTCGAACAATTCGCTGAAAGTGATCGCGGATCATATCCGGGCGACCTCTTTCCTCATCGTCGATGGCGTCATCCCCAGTAACGAGGGCCGCGGATACGTGCTGCGCCGGATCATCCGCCGCGCCATCCGCCACGGTTACAAGCTCGGCCAGACCCGGGCGTTCTTCCACAAGCTCGTGGCCGACCTTGCGAAAGCGATGGGCGATGCCTATCCCGAGCTCGTGCAGGCGCAGGCGCGCGTTGCGCAAATCCTCAAGCAGGAGGAAGAGCGTTTCGCTGAAACCCTCGAAAACGGCATGAAAGTGCTCGAAGGCGCGCTCAATCGCGAAGACAAGATGCTCGACGGCGAGACCGTCTTCCAGCTCTACGACACTTTCGGTTTTCCTGTCGATCTGACCGCGGACATCGCGCGCGAGCGCAGTGTGCGAGTCGATTACGCAGGCTTCGAAGAAGCGATGCAGCGCCAGCGCGAGCGCGCACGGGCCGCTTCACGTTTCACGATGACGCAGTCGATGGACTACAGCGGTCATGCAACGGAGTTTCACGGCTACGAGTACCTCAGTCTCGACGCCAAGATCGTGGCGCTATACAAGGGTGGAACCCCGACCGAAGAGATCGTCGCGGGCGAGGAGGGCGTAGTCGTGCTCGATCGCACGCCGTTTTACGCCGAATCGGGCGGGCAGGTCGGCGATCGCGGTGAGCTGGTGAGTCCGGGCGGCACCTTCGTGGTCGACGATACGCAGAAGATCCAGGCCGAAGTGTTCGGCCACAAAGGCAAGCTCAACACCGGACGCCTGCACGTCGGCGATGCGGTGAGCGGCCATGTCGATACCCTGGCGCGCGCCCGGGCCGCCTGGAACCACTCGGCGACCCACCTCATGCACTCGGCGCTGCGCAAGGTACTCGGCTCGCACGTGCAGCAGAAAGGCTCGCTCGTCGATGCGCAGCGCACGCGCTTCGATTTTTCCCACAACGAGCCGATGACGCCTGCGCAGATCCGGCAGATCGAAACGCTGGTCAACGACGAGATCCGGCACAACCACGAAGTCTCTTCGCGCATCATGAAGCACGACGAAGCGATCAAGGCCGGTGCCATGGCGCTTTTCGGCGAGAAGTATGGCGATGAAGTTCGCGTGATCGGCATGGGGGAATTCTCGACCGAGCTTTGCGGCGGGACGCACGTGAAGCGCACCGGTGATATCGGTTTCTTCAAAGTCGTGGCCGAGACCGGCATTGCCGCCGGTGTGCGCCGGATAGAGGCGGTCACCGGTCCGGGGGCGCTGGACTGGGTGCAGCAGCAGGAAGCGAAGCTGACCGAAGCGGCGGCGGCGCTGAGGACGTCGCCGCAGGACATCGGTCAGAAAATCAGCCAGATCATGGACAACGTTCGCAGCCTCGAGAAAGAGCTGGCGAGGCTCAAGTCGAAACTCGCGTCCTCGCAGGGCGACGAGCTCATCGACCAGGCGGTCGACGTGAAAGGTATCAAAGTGCTTGCCGCTACGCTCGAAGGTGCCGATGCGAAAGGTCTGCGCGAAGCAGTCGACAAGCTCAAGGACAAGCTGAAGTCCGCAGCCGTAGTGCTCGCGGCGGCCGTCGACGGCAAGGTTTCGCTCATTGCCGGTGTGACCCCGGACCTGACGAATCGCGTGAAAGCAGGCGAGCTCGTGAACCACGTCGCCCAGCAGATCGGGGGCAAAGGCGGCGGGCGCGCTGACATGGCGCAGGCGGGTGGAACCGACGCGTCGAAGCTTCCCGAAGCGCTTGAATCGGTGAAGGCCTGGGTCGAGGCGCGCATCTAGCATTGAGTCGAGTTCGGACCCGCGGCGCGGTGCGGCGGCAAACTTCGCTTGAGCACGCCACGAACGGCGTCGTGTAGCCATGGCGGACCCCGCGGTCATGGCTTGGGTGTACGTCCTCTCGGGACGCGCGATCGCTGAAATCGGCGATGCGAAGCACGACGTCGGTGCAAGCGATTTTCCGGGTTTCGTCGCGGGCTCGGTGCCGCACAGCCTGCACAACCCGAACGCCGAAGATCTCGTCTACCTCGTGGGCGGGAACCGGCCTCCGTTCGACATCTGCGACTACCCCGCATCGGCAAGTGCCGCTATCGCATCAACGGGAAGAACGTTTACGTCGATGAAGCGGTGCTGGCGCAGGCCGGGGAAAAGGCAGGCAAAGGATAGCGCGGGCGAAGTGGCGCGTTGAGCCCGCGGCCGCGCTGATGTCGGTGCTCTTCAGTTAAAACGGCAGCTGTGCATCCGGCTTGACCGCGAGCAGCGCTTTGCGGAAGTCACTCTGGATGCGCTGCAGCGCCTGTTCCGTGTCCGCTTCGAAGCGCAGCACGACCACCGGCGTGGTGTTCGAGGGTCGCGCGAGGCCGAAGCCGTCTTCGTATTCCACTCTCAAGCCGTCGATCGTGATGAGCTCTTTCGCGCCGTCGAACTTCGCGGTTTGCTTGAGCCGGTCGATCAGCGTGTAGTTCTCCCCTTCCGCTGTTTTCAGCTGCAGCTCCGGGGTGCTGACTGCATCGGGCAGGTTCTCGAGGACGGCACTCACATCGCGCTCGCGAGACACGATTTCGAGCAGTCGCGCGCCAGCGTACATGGCATCGTCGAAACCGTACCAGCGCTCCTTGAAAAAAACGTGACCGCTCATCTCGCCTGCGAGCGGCGCACCGGTCTCTTTCAGTTTTTTCTTGATGAACGAGTGACCGGTTTTCCACATCGTCGGCTTCCCGCCGCGCTCGCGTATCCATGAATCGAGCTTGCGCGTCGACTTCACATCGAAAATGATTTCGGCGCCCGGATTGCGCGAAAGCACGTCAGCGGCGAAGAGCATGAGCTGCCGGTCGGGAAAAATGATCTTGCCGCTCTTCGTGACCACGCCGAGGCGGTCGCCATCGCCGTCGAACGCGAAGCCGATTTCGCCGTCGCTCGTGAGCGCTTCGATCAGATCGCGGAGATTCTCGACATGGGAAGGATCGGGGTGATGGTTCGGAAAATTCCCGTCCACTTCGCAAAACAGCTCCTTCACCGTGCAGCCCAGCCGCCGGTAGAGCTCGGGGGCGGTATCTCCGGCCACGCCATTGCCGCAATCCACGACGATGCTCACTGGCCGCGTGAGTTTCACGTCCGACACGATGCGCTGGAGATATTCCTCGCGTATGTCGTGTGTGCGATAGCTGCCTTTGCCGGACGCGAGATTCCCGCTTTCGATGCGTGCGCGCAGCGCCTGAATGGCCTCACCGGCGAGCGTGTCTCCGCCGAGCATGATCTTCAGTCCATTGTATTCGGGCGGGTTGTGCGAGCCGGTGACCGCGACGCCCGAAAGCATCCCGAGGTGATACGCCGCGAAATACAGCATGGGCGTGGCGACGCGGCCTACGTCCACGACGTCGATGCCGCTCGCCTGTATGCCGCGCGCGAGCGCTGCGGCGAGATCGGGCCCTGAGAGCCGCCCATCACGGCCGATGGCGATCGCGGTCAGTTTGCGCTCGCGGGCTTCGGAGCCGATGGCCTGACCGATCGCTTCGGTCACTTCGATCGTCAGCGTGCGCCCGACGATGCCGCGGATGTCATAGGCCTTGAAAATTTCGGGCGGGACCGGCCTGCCGGCGCCTGCTGCACTCATGATTCTGTCCTTGTCGTTCGGGTTTGCAATGGGCTTTTTCCAAGCGTCTCACGAAGCTGCTGCGCTCAGCAGTCCGGGCACTGGAGGAACTTGATGATACGCCGTGGAAGCCACTCGAGGTGACCGGGAAAGCGCCCGGAGACGAAGCCCACGTGCCCGCCTTCGCGCGGAAAGTCGAAGGTTACCCGACCGGATACGTCGGCCCGGGTGGGCAGCGCTGTTTCAGGCAGGAACGGGTCGTTGCGTGCGTTGACCAGCAGCGTCGGCACATCGATGCGCGCCAGCCACGGCTTGCTGCTCGCCCGGGTCCAGTAATCGTCGGTATCTCTGAAGCCGTGCAGCGGCGCGGTGACCACGTTGTCGAAAGCGCGCAAGGTGCGCGCCGATCGGACGAGCGCCGCCTCATACAGCTCTGGAAATTCCGCGAGCTTGGCGATCGACTTTTTCTTGAGGGTGCGCAGGAAGGCCCGCGTGTACACGAGATTGAAGCCGCGCCCCAGCGCATCTCCGGCGGCCATGAGGTCCAGCGGCGCCGACACCGCAGCGGCGCCTGCGATGACCTCACGCGCGACGCTGCCCTGCTCGCCGAGCCACTTGAGCAGCGCGTTGCCGCCGAGCGATACGCCCGTCGCATATAACGCTGCGGCACCGCTGACGGTGCGCAGCCGCCGCAAGATCCAGTCGATTTCCGCGCTGTCACCCGAGTGATAGGCGCGGGGCAGCCGGTTGGCTTCGCCGCTGCAGCCGCGGAAATGCACGACGACACCGCGCCAGCCGGTTTCACGGGCTTGCGCCATCAGGGCGTGGGCGTACTGGCTGCTCGAGTTGCCTTCGAGGCCGTGAAAAAGCACGATGAGGGGCGCACCGGGGCCGGCACTGGCGGGCTGCCCGTTCGCAGCCCGCGGTTCTTCCAGCCAGTCGAGATCGACAAAATCGCCGTCGGGCGTCTCCCAGCGCTCCCGGCGATAGGCGACTCGCGGCCGCGGCGCCAGTAGCACGGCATAGACCGTCTGCAGATGTCCACCGGGCAGCCACCCGGGTGCCCGATAGGTAGACGGTTCGTCGCTCAACGGTTCACTCTCAAACCCTGCACCCGATAAAAAAGGGCTCGTCGCCGAGCCCTGCACAGCTTTGGACCACTCTACGGCAAATCGTCAGTGCGCGTAAGACGGATCCTTGCGATCGAGCTTGCGCAGCATGGCGGGCCACTCCAGTACACCGAAACGCCGACGCGTGCCCGGGAGCATCTGTTCGTTGCCGTAGCGCACGACTTCGTCCGGCGGCAATTGCAGCTCGGTGTTGCACGAGAGCGCCATCACCTGCAACTGGCACGCGCGCTCCAGCCGGAACATGTTGTTGAAACACTCGGGAATGCTCGGGGCCACCGTCAGCAGACCGTGATTGCGCAGCACCATCGCTTCGCGGTTGCCGAGGGTTTGCACCAGGCGCTCGCGTTCGTCGAGACGCAGCGCCGGACCTTCGTAATCGTGATAGCCGATGTCGAGGAAACGCAGCGACGACTGGGCGATCGGCAGGATGCCCGATTTCATTGCCGACACGGCCATGCCCGCCAGGGTGTGCGTGTGGATGACGCAATCCACGTCGTGGCGCGCAGCGTGGATCGCGCTGTGGATCACGTAGCCCGCCTCGTTGACATCGTATTCGGTCGCATTGAAGAGCACCTTGCCGTCGATGTCGATCCTGATCATCGAGGACGCCGTCATCTCTTCGTACAGCATGCCGTAAGGGTTGATCAGGAACTCGTTCTCGGTTCCGGGAACACGTGCCGAGATGTGGTTGGCGACCATCTCGACCATGCCGTACTCCGCCATCAGGCGGTAGCACGCGGCGAGGTTGACGCGAACGTCCCATTCTTCCTTACTCACCTGCTCGCGGACCGTTTTCGTAATCTTCAATGCTGGAGCGTTCATCGTCTTCCCCTTTTTCCCGTGTAGGCGGTCAATGGTGGCGTGCCCGGATGCGCACGACGGTGACGGCATGGATTCCAGACCGCCACTGCAGAGCGCGATTGCATCGGATGCAGGATCTAGCTTTTGACGAAACCGGCAGCGGTGGTGCCGGCGATCTTGCCGAACACGCAGCCCGAGGTGAGGCCGGTGCCGCCGGGATAGTTGTGATAGAAAATGCCGCCGACCAGCTCGCCCGCAGCGTACAGCCCCGGTATCGGCTTGCCGGACGTGTCTTCGACCTCGCCGTCATTCGTGATCTTCAGGCCGCCGAAGCTGAACGTGACGCCGCAGGTGACGGCGTAGGCTTCGAATGGCGCCTCGTCGACCGTGTTCGCCCAGTTGGTCTTGTCGATCGCCAGGCCTTCGGTGCGGCGGCCGTCCTTGATCGCCATGTTGAAAGGCTGGTCCTGCTGGACCGCTGCGTTGTACTCCTTGATCACCTGCAGCGCGCGCTCGGCGTTGACGCCTTCCATTTTCTCGACGAGCTCTTCGAGCGTGTTCGCGCGCACTTTCGTCACCTGCTTGATGCGGTACTCGTCGCGCAGGGCGGGAATGATTTTCTTGTCGAAGACCTGCCACGCGAACATGCCCGGCTGGTTGAGAATGACGCGGCCGTATTTGGCGTAGGTGTAGTTGCGGAAGTCCGCGCCTTCATCGACGAAACGCTCGCCGTTGGCGTTGATCATGATGCCCCACGGGTAGCTGTGCTTCTGGAACTGGTCGCCGACGTTGACGTCGCCGAAAGGCGGCGCATTGCGGTCCCAGCCCACGGCATGACAGCCCGACCAGTGACCGAAAGGCAGGGCGCCGATGTCGAGCGCCATCTGGATGCCTGCGCCCATGTTGTAGCGCGTGCCGCGCACTTTCGCCAGATCCCAGCCCGGTCCGAGATATCGCGCGCGCTTTTCGGCGCTCGATTCGAAGCCGCCGCACGCGAGAACCACCGCTTTGGCGCGGATGTCCACGTTGCGTCCCTTGTATTTCGCTTTCACGCCCACGACCTTGCCGGCGTCATCGGTGAGCAGCGAGAGCGCAGGGGTTTCGTAGAAGATCTTGATGCCTTCGCGTTCGCACGCCTTGTGCTCGTTGTCCACGAGACCGGCGCCGCCGCCCCACGTCTCGGCGACCAGGCCGCCCCAGAACTTGTAGGCGCCGCCTTCGACTTTGTACGACTGGCGGCCGTAGCTCGCCTGGAAGCGCACGCCTTTCTTGCGCAGCCACACCAGTGTTTCGAAGCTGCGCGTGATGAGCAGCTCAGTCAGATCGGGGTCGGACATGTATTGCGTGATGCGGCCCATGTCGTCGAAGTACGCATCGGCGGTGTAGCTGCCGTAATCGTGCGTTTTCTTTTCATCCTCGGTCAGGTCCGGAATGAGTTGCGCCACGTCCTCGACGGTGTTGTACACGACGCGCATCAGCCCGCCGGTGTAGCGGCTGTTGCCGCCGGAATCCTCGACCGGTGCGGCCTCGAGCACGATCACGCTCGCGCCATTTTCACGCGCCGCCAGCGCCGCACAACAGGCGGCGTTACCCGCGCCAACGACGATCACGTCGGGGTTGCCAAATTCATTGGTGCTCATTGCAATTCCTTTTCAGGTATATCCGGATGACAGCTCGATGGTCTGTATCGTGGACGGCGGCTCGCGGGTTCCGCGGCGGCGTACGAAGCGCGCAATTATAACCGAGGACTGCGCAACCGGCGCCGCTCTCGGTCCGTATTGCGGACGGCGTGCCGCGGTTGCGGGCGCGCTCGATCAGCCTTCTGCAATCGGGGCGTCCCGTGCAGCGTCCCGGGGCGGCGCTGAGTGCAGCGCTCAGTGAAGTGCTCAGTGAAGCGTTTTGGCTCTGCGCGATTCCGGCTCCTGGATTTCGGGGGCCGGAGAAGCGTGATGCGCCATCATGCGCCAGCCGCGTTCGGTGCGCATGTAGATATTGGTAGCCAGGATGCAGCTGCGCGCCCGGGTCTCGTCCGCCAGGGTGATCTGTTCGTAGACGCTGTGCACCGAGACCATCATGGCCTGAAGCAGGTGCTGCTGGCGCACCTGGAAGCGCAGGCTTTGCGCGGCTGCGAATATCTGGCGCCACGATTCGCGCACCTGGGCAACACCGGTGATGCGCGGGCCTTGCGGATGGACGCAGTACACCTCGTCGTCGTCGGCCCACACGGCCATCATCGCGTCGAGGTCGTGCTTCATGAAAGCTTCGTAAAACGCCGCTTCGGCGTCTTGAGGCGTGGCAAATAGCGTCTTCGTCACGATCGCGCTGTACGGTTCTACCCGCGGCTCCAGTTGGCGTGCAGTTTATCAAACTATGGCACACTGATTCTCGAGCATTCAGTAACCAGCCACGGAGGGGCAGCGCCATGATGCACTCGATCGAACGCGGCTTGTCGGACGAGCAGAAAATGATGCGCGAGACCTGCCGCGCTTTCGTGGACGATTTCGTCACGCCGTTCATACGGCAGCACTGGCAGCGCGAGTGGGTGATGAAACCCGAGGACCGGCTGCCGGCGAGCATCCTCGAACAGGCCCACAAGATCGGGATCCGCACGCTGGCCATTCCGGAAGAGTTCGGCGGCACCCCCGTCGACCCGGCGGAGGAAGTGCGGACCTTTGCCGTGATCTCCGAAGAGCTCGCGCGCGGCGACTCCGGGCTCGCCGACAAGCTGGTGCAGATCTGGAAAGTGTCGGTCCTGTTGCGTAACGTCGCACCCCGGCATCTGCAGGAGCGCTGGTTCCCGCGGATTGCGCAGGATCCGTCGTTCCTGCTCGCCCACTGCCTCACCGAGCCTCGCGGCGCGTCCGATCGCTGGCTGCCGTATGACGTGCCCGAAGCCATGATGCACACGCGCGCCGAGCTGAAAGGCGACAAGTGGGTGATCAACGGGCGCAAACAGTTCATCAGCAACGGCTACGACGCCAAGCTCTATGTGGTTTATGCGACGACCAGGCCGGGTGCAGGGATGACGAAAGGCACGTCGAGCTTTCTCGTTCCGCGCGACACACCCGGGCTGGTCATCCAGCGCTGCAACGAGACGATGGGCGGGCGCTTCATGAACAACGGGGAGATCGCCTTCGAGGACATGGCGGTTCCGCAGGACCATCTCCTCGTGCAGGATACGGCGCTCACCAAGGCCGGCGTTTATTTCAGGCCGGGGAAAATCATCCAGGCCTCGAAGAACCTCGGCGTTGGGATGGCGGCGTTCGAGAGGACGGCGGAGTACGTGCAGACCTACATCCAGGGTGGACGCATCCTCATCAAGCACCAGGCGGTCGCCTGCCGCCTCGCCGATATGGCGACCAAGCTCGCCGCGGTCCGGGCCATGCTGCGCGAGGCTTCAGCAGCCGTAGACGCGAAATCACCCGACGCCGAAGCGATGTGCAACATGGCGAAGCTTTTCGCCTCGGAGGAAGTTTTCAAGGTCTGCCAGCACGCGATGGAGTTGCACGGCGGCAATGGCGTCATGCTGGATTTCGGAATCGAGAAGCTGCTTCGCGATGCGGCCGTGTTTCTTCATATGGACGGCACGACGGACATTTCGAAGTTCAAGATCGTGAAAGCGCTTTTTCCGGATACCGCGGGCGTCTATGCGGGAGTCGAGAAGTAGCGTGTGCCGATTCCCTGATGGAGGTCAGGCCGGCGCTTCGCCGGAATCCACCCGGGCATCAGTGGCGAGCGAATAAACGCGCTCCGGTTTCAGCTGCATCATGCAGTTGAAATGCCCGAGCGGACAGGTGCGCTCGAAGCAGGGGCTGCACGGCATGTCGAGCTTGGCGATGACCGCGCGCGGCGACATGGGCGGAGTGTGCTCGGGGGTGCTCGAGCCGTAGATCGCGATGAGCGGCGTGCCCACGGCGGCGGCCACGTGCATGAGGCCCGAGTCGTTGGTGATCGCCAGCCGCACCGAGGCGAGCACGTCGATCGCCTGATCGAGGGAAGTCTTGCCGCACAGGTTGAGGCACGCGCCATCTGAGAGGCGCACGATGTCGTCTCCGATGGGTGCATCCTTGGCCGATCCGACGAGCCACACACTGTCTCCATTCGCGGTTAGCGCGCGGGCCAGCTCGGCGAAGTACGACGGTGGCCAGCGCTTGGCCGGGCCGAATTCGGCGCCGGGGCATAAGGCGACCGCGCGCCCGACACCGGTCAGGCCGAGCGCGTCCAGCGTAGCGCGGCGCTGGGCTTCGTCGACCGTGAGATGCGGCGCTGGCAGAATCGCGGGCACGGCTTCGTGCGGTCCCAAAGCCAGCGCGGCATAGCGCTGTGCCATCTGCGGTCGCGCCTGCGGGTCGAGGAGTCGTACATCGTTCAGGGTTCCCCAGCGCATTTCGCCGCGGTAACCCGTGCGCCGTCGAATGCGTGCGAACACCGGCACGAAAGCCGACTTCAGCGTGTTCGGGAGCACGATCGCCTGGTCGTAGCGCTCGCCGCGAAGCTGCACCCCCAGGCGCCGGCGCTCGAGCAGCTTGAACTCGCCGTGTTGAAAAGGGTTGGCGATGGCGCGCCGCACTTCGGGCATCCTGCGCACGACCGGGAAGCTCCACGCGGGAGCCAGCATATCGAGTTCGAGGTTGGGATGGCGCTGGTGCAGCAAGCCGAGCAGAGGTTGCGCCAGCACCGTGTCGCCGATCCAAGACGGTCCGACGACGAGGATTTTCATTATGGTGAGGCCTCAGGGAAGAGCCTCGCGACGCTGTCGTGCGCCAGAATGAGGGTTACACGCCTCACGCGCTCAATGGCCGCCCACCGGTCCGCCGACCAGCAGGTAATTCGTCCCGCAGTATGGACACAGGGCTTCGCCGGTTTTCTCGATCGGGAGATAGACCCGCGGATGCGCATTCCACAGGATCATCGAAGGCATCGGGCAGTGGAGCGGCAAATCCGCCGCCGTCACTTCGATGCGGCGCTGACTGTTGGTGACAGGCTCTGACATGGCGTTTCGCTATACGATTCAAGCAGCGACGAGGCTCAGCCAGTCGCGATGCTTCTCGCCCTTGCCGGTCACGGAGTCGAAGAAGGCTTTCTGGAGGCGCGTGGTAATCGGGCCGCGCGTGCCTTCGCCGATGGTTCTGCCGTCGACTTCGCGTATCGGCGTCACTTCCGCGGCGGTCCCGGTGAAGAACGCCTCGTCTGCGATGTACAGATCGTCGCGGGTAATCCGTTTGGCAGCCACTTTGTAGCCCATATCCTCGGCGAGCGAAATCACCGAGTCCCGCGTGATCCCGATGAGCGCGCTGGTGAGCTCGGGCTCGTAGAGGCATCCGTTCTTCACCATGAAAAGGTTTTCGCCCGACCCTTCGGCGACGAATCCGTCGACGTCGAGCAGCAGGCCTTCGTCGTAACCGTGCTCGGTGGCCTCGAGGTTGGCGAGTATCGAATTCGCGTACGTGCCGGAGTACTTGGCACGGCACATCGAGACGTTGACGTGATGCCGCGCGAAGGACGAGGTTTTCACGCGGATGCCTTTGTCGATCGCGTCCGCGCCGAGGTATGCGCCCCACGGCCAGGCTGCGATGGCGACGTGCACGCTCGCGCCTTTGGGGGAGACGCCGATTTTTTCGGAGCCGTAGAATGCGATCGGCCGGATATAGCACTCGTCCAGCTTGTTGGCGCGCACGACCTCTTTCTGCGCCTCCATGATCTGATCGCGCGTGTACGGGATCTTCATCATGTAGATGTGCGCCGAATTGAAAAGGCGCTCGGTGTGCTCCTTCAGCCTGAAGATCGCAGTACCCTCGACCGTCTTGTAGGCGCGCACGCCTTCGAACACCGCGAGCCCGTAGTGCAGCGAATGGGTGAGCACGTGAGTGTTCGCGTCGCGCCAAGGCACGAGCTTGCCGTCGTACCAGATGTGGCCGTCGCGATCCGCCATCGACATATTCGAACTCCGTAAAGCAAAGCCGCCATTCTAACGTACAGGCTCAGTGCGCCGGGCGCAGGCATGTTTTTTTTGACGCCGATATACGCGGTGTTTACCGGTGGGCGCGCCCGACCCGAGCGTGGCAGTGCTATCGGCGTTTCTCGCTACCCGCCGTCCGCCGGATGCGTTTACCGCGGGTCGGCGGCGGAAACGCGCTCAGGGACGACGTTGTCGCCGAGCACTGTGTTCCACAGCTCTCGCACCGCCTGCGCTTGCGTGCTTACCGAATCGAACTCGATGCGCGCATAGGTTTCGCCCTGCAGTCTGAGGCTGTGCTGGAGCTGACGAAAACGGCGGTAGGCATCGTGCGCCGCCAGCGCCGAACCCTCCGGCACGAGGCCCAGTCGGGCGGCGAGCTTGAGCAACGCGAGGTTTCCGATGTTGCCGGTGAGCTCTTCGTGCTCGTGCGAGTGGCCCAGAACGAGATACTGAACGATGAATTCCACATCGATGATGCCCCCGCGACCGTGCTTGATGTCGAAGCGCCCGCTGGGGTTCGGATGGGCCTCGAGCATTTTCATGCGCATTTCGGCAACGGCGGTCTTCAGCGCGGGGCGTTCGCGAGGCTGGCGCAGGATCTCGACCCTGATCGCCTCGAAAGCATTGCCGATTACGGGATCGCCCGCGACGAACCGCGCGCGTGTCAGCGCCTGATGTTCCCACGGCCACGCGTGCCGCGCCTGGTAATCGCGAAAGCTCTCGAGGGGGCTGACGAGCAGTCCGCTCACACCGTCGGGCCTCAGGCGCAGATCGGTGTCGTACAACACACCGGCCGACGTCATGCTGGTGATCCACTGATTGATGCGGCGGGCGAGTCGGGCGTAGTTCTCCGGCGCCTCGGGCGCCGGATCGTCGTACAGAAAGACGAGATCGAGGTCGGAGGCGTATCCGAGCTCCTTGCCGCCGAGCTTGCCGTAACCGATCACCGCAAAAGCCGGCCGCGCCCGATGCCGCTGGCGCCCGCTTTTCCAGGCGAGCTCGACGACTATGCCGAGGATGGCACACGCGAGATCGCTCAGATGATCCGACAGGCGCTCCAGCGGTAACGTGCCCGCGAGGTCTTGCGCGAGCAGACGCATGGTCTGCACGTGCTTGAAATGGCGCAACAGGTCCATCTGCTTCTCGGTGTCGCCTGCCGATGCCGCGAGCTCGGCGCGCAGGGCTGCGGTAAGCGCGGTCCAGTCCGGCTGTGCATAGAGGGAACGCGAGTCGAGCAGCTCGTCGAGCAGGATTGGATGCTGCGTCAGGTATTGCGCAGCCCATGGACTTGCGCTCATGAGCTCGGCGACGCGGGCCAGCGCCTGCGGATACTCTTCAAGGAGCGCGAGGTACGACTCACGCCGACTGACGCTTTCGAGCAGTTGCAGCATGCGCTCGAGCGTGGCGTCGCGGTTCGGGTGCGCGGCGGCCGCTTCCACGGTGAGCGGCACGAGACCGTCGAGGCGCGTCTGGCTGCTGGCAGACATCTGGCGATAGCGCGAGCCGTGACGAAGCGCGCCCAGGCGCCGCTGCACTTCGTTCGGATCGGCGTAACCGAGCCGGGTCAGCAGCGCTGAGGCGCGCTCGGCGTCCGGCCCGTCGAGCGCTTCCTGCCAGACCGCGGCAAGCTCGTCGTCCTGGTGCGGGGATGCAGCGAATATTTCGTTGAAGTGGCGGGTGACTGCGTTGCGGCACTGCCCGAGACTTGCGCGCAACGCCTCATCGGTCGCGTAGCCCATGCTTTGAGCGATCAGCTCGCGATCTTCGCTTGCGCGCGGCAGCGTGTGAGTCTGCTGGTCGTCGAGGTATTGCAGCCGGTGTTCGAGATTGCGAAGAAAAACGTAAGCGGACGTGAGCTCGTTCACTGCTTCTTCAGTGAGCAGCCGGCGTTGCGCGAGCAGCGGCAGCACGGCCAGCGTCGGCTGGCTCCTCAGCGGCGCGTCGCGTCCGCCGCGTATGAGCTGGAAGACCTGCACGATGAATTCGATCTCGCGGATGCCGCCCGGTCCGAGCTTGATGTTCTCGGCGATGTCGCGACGCTCGACTTCCATTCGTATCTGCCGGTGCAGGTCGCGCATCGAAGCAAAAGCGCTGTAATCCAGGTGCCTGCGAAACACGAAAGGCCGCACGAGCTCCATCAGCTCGTCTCCGCGATCCCCGGTGAGCACGCGCCCTTTGATCCAGGCGTAGCGTTCCCACTCGCGTCCCTGCGCAATGAGGTAGTTCTCGAGCATGTCGAAGCTGGCGACCAGCGGTCCGCTCTCGCCGTACGGACGCAGCCTCAGGTCCACGCGAAAGACGTAACCGTCCTCGGTCATCGCCGATAGGGACGCTGAAACCGTCCGCGCGAGCTTCGCGAAGAACTCGTGATTGCTGATCGGGCGCCCGCCATCCGTTTCACCTTCTTCCGGATAAAGCAGGATGAGATCGATGTCGGAGGACACATTGAGCTCGCCGCCGCCGAGCTTGCCCATTCCGACGACGTGCAGTCGCTGCGCGGCTTTGCTGGATTCGCCGCGCGGCTCGCCGTGGACCAGTACGAGCTCGGCGTGTCCCGCGTGGGTTGCCGCCGCGATCGCCGTTTCGGCGAGCGCAGTCGATGTCGCGACCACTTCGCGCAGGTCCGCCATGCCGCCGAGATCGCGCGCGATCGTCGCGAGCATGACTTCCTTGCGCACCCTGCGCAGGGCGCGCGCGAGCGGCATGCCGCCCGCGAGCAGCTCTTCCAGGCGCGCGCGCATGCGCGAGGCGTCCCACCGGCGATCGAACTCTGCGCTGTCGGCGAGGTCGGACTCTGCGGCCAGGAGACGCCTGACGTAGCGGCTGAATTGGGAGGCGCGGGCGAGAGGCGAAAGCGGGGAGAGCGACGAAAGCGGCGAGAGCGGGGCGAGCGCGCCGTCGTCGGCCGCAGGGGCCGGCGCGTTATTCCATTCCATGGGGTGCGCGAATTGGTAAGAGGTACAATGCTCGAATCGTCATTCGACTATCGCATTTTTCAGGATATCTGGCAAAAAACGTGTTCCTTGGCTCTGCGCTGCGCTGGGTAAAGCGAAGCTCGATCTGGACCTCGCGCGCGTTTGCGTGGACCCTTATTGCAGGGGCACTGAGCTGCGCGCTCGTGGTGCTCTCGCTTCGCTACTGGTTTCTCCCCAATATCGAGGATTACCGCGAAGATATCGCGCAAGCGGTGAGCCGCGCGGCCAAGCTGCGGATCACGATCGGCCGGATTTCGGCGGATTGGGACGGGATGCGGCCCCACTTCAAAGTCGAAGACGTCAGCGTCTATGACAAAGCCGGCCGCCGCGCGCTCGAGTTGACGCGGGTGGAGAGCACCGTCGCGTGGCGCTCGCTGCCCGCCCTGAGCCTGCGCTTTCATTCGCTCGACATCTATCGCCCCTCGCTGGATGTGCGGCGCGATCCCAACGGCGTGTTGTCCGTCGCGGGAATCGAGCTCGAAATCGACGAGCGCAGCGGCGCCGGCTTCACCGACTGGCTGCTTCAGCAGCGCGACGTCGAAGTGCATGAGGCGGTCGTTTCGTGGACCGATGAAATGCGGCAGGCGCCGACGCTGGCCCTGTCCGGGGTTCACCTGCAGATCATCAACCGCGGAAGCCGCCATCGATTCGGCTTGCGCGCGCTGCCGCCGGCGGACCTC
>JBKJKJ010000156.1:0-2549 GCA_046597455.1 Burkholderiales bacterium | reverse complement strand
CTCTGGCGGATCGCGGCTACAGCGTGTCGCTCGAGACGAGCGGCGCGCTCGACGTGTCTCGCGTCGATTCCCGAGTCTCGCGCATCGTCGACATCAAGACGCCGGGCTCGGGCGAAGTCGACAAGAACCGCTGGGACAATCTTGCGCATCTGAACGCGCACGACGAGATCAAGTTCGTGCTCTGCGACGAAACCGATTACGTGTGGGCGAAAGCGCTTCTTGCCGAGCGCGCGCTCGAGCGCATTTGCCCGGTGCTCTTTTCGCCTTCCTACGGTCAGCTTGCGCCTGGGCTGCTTGCCGAATGGGTCTTGCGCGACCGTCTGCCCGTGCGGGTGCAGGTGCAGCTACACAAGATCCTGTGGGGCGAGACGCCGGGACGCTAGTGTCCCGGCGTCTCGAGCACGCTTCACAAATCCTTTCGTCCTGAGCACGCGCACGGCGCCGCAGTCGATGCGGAGGGGCGGTTGCTCATGCTGCGACGAGCTGAACGGCCGGACATATGCTGCCAATGACTGACTCAAGACAATAGCTTCCCTCGCTGAACACACGGCAAACCGCGCCATGCCCAATGCAGTCGTACTACTCTCCGGCGGACTCGACTCCGCGACCACCCTTGCCATCGCGAAGAGCGAGGGCTATGCGTGCTATTGCCTGTCTTTCGATTACGGGCAGCGCCACCGTGCCGAGCTCGATTCCGCGCGCCGCGTCGCGGCGGCATTCGGGGCGGTCGAGCATCGCACCCTCGCGCTCGACCTGACGGCTTTCGGTGGCTCGGCGCTCACCGATGCGGCCATCGACGTCCCGGTGGACGGGGTGCAGCCCGGCATTCCCGTGACCTACGTGCCCGCCCGCAATACGATCTTCCTGTCGCTGGCACTTGCGTACGCTGAAGTGCGTTCGGCGAGCGACATCTGGTTCGGCGCGAACGCGGTGGATTATTCGGGTTACCCCGATTGCCGGCCGGATTACATGCGCGCGTTCGAAGCGCTGGCCAACCTGGCGACCAAAGCGGCCGTGGAGGGCAGGACGCTCACGCTGCACACGCCGATCATCGAATCGAGCAAAGCCGATATCATCCGCCGCGGCACGGCGCTCGGGGTGGATTACGCGCTGACCGTCTCGTGCTACCAGGCGACTGAAGACGGCCGGGCGTGCGGCAGATGTGATTCGTGCCGGCTTCGTCGCGCTGGCTTCGAAGGCGCCGGTATTCCGGACCCCACCCGCTACGCCGCGCTAAAATAGCGCTTCGCATTCATCCGCCGCACTGCGCGCTCCCGGCCAGCACACCCTATGGAATTCGGCATCCACCAGCAGCTCCTGCTCAGCGTCTTCGCGATTGCGCTCGTGCTCGGCGCCGTGGGCCAGAAAACGCGTTTCTGCACCATGGGCGCGGTGTCGGACTGGATCAACATGGGCGACACCGGGCGCATGCGCTCGTGGGTTTTCTCGATGGCCGTCGCGCTCACCGGTGTCGTGGTGCTGGAATCGACCGGCGTCATCGATCTCTCGGGCGAGACATTCCCGCCTTATCGCACCGCGAGCTTCGCCTGGCTGCGCTACCTTGCAGGCGGCCTCATGTTCGGGATCGGCATGACGCTGGCGAGCGGTTGCGGTAATCGCACGCTGGTGCGCATCGGCGGCGGCAACCTGAAATCGCTGACCGTGCTTCTGGTCGCGGCGGTGAGCGCCTACCTCATGCTGTGGACGCCGCTTTTCGAAAAAGCTTTCCTGCCGTGGATACAGGCGACGACCATCAATCTCGCGCCTTACGGCATGCCCACCCAGGAAGCCGGATCGGTGATCGCCGGCATGTTCGGACTCGCGCCGTCGCGGTCGCTCAACTGGACCGTCGGAGCGTTCGTCGCGCTCGGCATGCTGGTGTGGGTGTTCAGGTCGCGCGACTTTCGCGAAAGCGCGGATAACATCATCGGCGGCGCGGTCGTGGGCCTGGCGGTGATCGCCGGCTGGTGGGTGACCGGCGGACCGATGGGACGGGCGTGGAAGGAATACGCCGAAATGGCGACCGAGATCCCGAGCCGCGTGCAGACCCAGTCGTTCACGTTCGTGGCGCCGATGGGCGACACCCTGCGCTACCTGATGAGCCCCGAGAAGCTCTCGCTCATCAACTTCGGCGTCGTGGCGCTGGCCGGCGTGATCCTGGGCTCACTCCTGTATGCGCTGCCTTCGAAAAGCTTTCATTACGAGCGCTTCTTCACCGTCAGGGATTTTGCGACCCACGTGCTGGGCGGCGCCTTGATGGGAATCGGCGGCGTCGTCGCGATGGGCTGCACCATAGGTCAGGCGGTGTCCGGCGTCTCGACGCTCGCGATAGGCTCGATACTCGCGTTTTTCGGTATGGTCATCGGCGCGGCAGGAACGATGAAGTATCAGTACTGGCGCATGATGCAGGAGACGTAGCGCAGCAATGTCAATGCTTTTCGCACTGTTGCGCGAGTGAAAAAGGGCCCGATCCGGTTGACCCGTCACCCTCCCGAAAGCTAAAATCGCACGCTCTTTCGGGAGGTTAGCTCAGTCGGTAGAGCAGCGGA
>JBKJKJ010000430.1:0-19216 GCA_046597455.1 Burkholderiales bacterium | reverse complement strand
CCCTGCTCGACGTGCACGGCGGCGCGTGGCACGACAAGGACCGTTTCGCGAACGAGCCGATGGACGAGGCCGTGGCGAAAAGCGGTGTGCTCGTCGTCGCAATCGACCTGCGCAACTCCCCCGAAGCGCCGTACCCCGGCTCGGTGCAGGACGCGAGCTACGGCGTGCGCTGGCTCAAGCACAAAGCGCGCGAATGGAAAGGCGATCCGACCAATCTTGGCATCCTCGGCAGCTCGAGCGGCGGCCACGTCGCCGAGCTCCTCGCCATGCGCCCTCACGACAAGCGCTACAACGCGATTCCCCTGACCGAAGCGCCCAACCTCGATTCGACCGTCGCCTACGTCGCGACGCGCTCGCCGATCAGCGACTGCTTTGCCCGCTACGAGCACATGGTCAAGACCAACCGTCCCGAAATGGAAAAGAAGACCAAGATGTACTTCGATCCGTGGGATTCGATATTCGAAGGCAACCCGATGCAGATGCTCGAGCGCGGCGAAAAAGTCACCGTGCCGCCGCTGCTCATCATGCAGGGCGAGCTCGACACCAACGTGCCGTGGCAGATGCAGGAAAAATTCGGCAAGCTCTATCGCGCGGCAGGCGGCGAGTGCCAGGTGGAAGTGTTCGAAGGCTGCGAGCACCAGTGGATCAACGACCCCAGCCCGCAGACCACGCGCTCGCACGAAATGCTCAAGGGGTTCATCGCGCAGCAGCTGGGGGCGATGAGGAAAGCGGCGTAGGACCTTCGATAGCAGACTCGCTGGGCGCGGCGACGCGCTCAACGAAACAACAAGGCGTCAGCGCGATTATTTCGGCCGAGGCAACCCTCATTTTTTCTCAAGGCGCCGTTCCGACTCGCTTTCGAGCGTCTCGGGATTGCTTCGCAACGCTGCAGCTCGCAATGACAGACGGTTAATCAGTGCGTCCTTCAGCATCACGCGCGCCTTCGGCGAGGACAGCGCCCCCCGTTACGGCGCCACCCACACCCCGCTCAGATAATCGTACAGGTTCGCCACGTTGCGCTTCATCACCCCCGGCGCCATGCCGTCCTGGCCGATGTCCATTGGATAGCGGTCGGTCATCGCCGTGAGGCGCTCGATGGCTTCGTCTTTCGTCATCCCCTTGTCGAGCGCGCCCTGCACGTAGGCTTTCCACTCCTGGATGAACGACGCCTGCTCGTCCAGATACGCCTTGCCGCACACGGCGCCATGACCCGGGACGAAGGTTTCCTCTTTCAGCTTGCGGAGTTCTTCGAGCGACAGCAGCCACAGATCCGGGTTCGCTTCCTGCAGCCACGTGTGCACCTTGTGGAAAATGTTGTCGCTGGTAAACACGACGCCTTCCTCCTTGATGCAGATGGCGGCCTGGTACATCGTATGGCCGGGCATGTGGATCATCTCGAAAGTGTGGTTTCCCACGTGTAGCGTCATGCCCTCCGTGAATGTGATCACCGGCGCGTTGGGACGATAGCCTTCGAGAAGTGCCAGCTCGTCCGCGCCGAAAGTCGCGACGCGCGCGATGTGCTCAGGCATGTCGGTCTCCAGGATGCGCCGCCGCACGCCGTCGTGCGCGACGACCGGCACGTCGAAGAACGCGTTGCCGGTCCAGTGGTCGCCGTGGGGCTCGGTGTTGATGATGTAGCGCAGGTTGCCGCCGCGCCTCGCGATTTCCGCCTTGAGCTTCAACGCATCGCTGGGTTTGTGCGGGCTGTCGATCATGACGATGCCGTCGGAGGTCGTCACGAATCCATGATTGCAGCCGCGGATTCCGGTTTCGACGAAAACGTTTTTTGTGAGCTGCCGCATGCCGTCCTCCTCTCTTGTGGTCGAGTCGTCCCGGGTAAATTATGCGCTGATCGCTCGTTTACGGTATAGCCCCGACCTGCGCGCTATCATCGTCCACGATGTCTCCTGCACCGCACGAATTCCGAATTCGCCACAGTCCCGTCGCGATTTAGAATACAGTGGCAACGCTCACCGGCGCGTGTGAAAAGAAAAAGGGCGACGACACCGTGCCGCCACGTGCCGGCTATGTCCCGGACCCAGGAGCTTGTCGGACTTGCGATGCGACAAGCTCCTTATGCAAAACCGGACAGCCGAATTGAAGTTGAAAACATGCTTTTGAAACTTTTTGAGATCATATCTTGCGTAAATCCGGCCGGTTTTGCTTTAGCAGCCTGTCCCGACTGGTAAGTCCGACAGGCTGCTAGGAGGAGTGATGACAAAAAGCCTGATGATGTGCATGGCAGCGCTTGCGTATGCCGCTGTGCTGAGTTCGCCCGCAGCTGCGGCCAATGTGAAAGTCACGCCGCTGGGCGGCCAGGATGGCGAATTCTGCCCGCAGGACCGGGCGCTGATCTTCGAGGACCCGAACGGCACGCGACTCCTGTACGACCCGGGCCGCACCGTCGCCGGCGCGCAGGACCCGCGCCTGGGAAAGATCGACGTCGTTCTCGTGACGCACATGCACGGCGATCACGCCGGCAACTCGCACAACAAGGCGCCGAACTCCGGAGCGTGCGACAAGCCCGATATGTCGGTTTCGGCGTTGCCGAATTCCAACGCTGTGAATATCGCGCTCGCGAAGAAAGCGAAAATCGTCACCGGCACCGAAATGCAGGCGTTCTTCGCGGCGAAGCTGCGCTCGAACGGCGGGAATGCGGCCGATTCGATCCTGGCGCGCTTCGGCGGCAGTGCGACAGTCGGCGGGGTCAGGATCGCGACGGTCACCGCGATGCACAGCAACGGCCTCGACCCGGGCTACATCGGCGGCGAGCTGGGCAAGGCGATGTCGGAAGCGGGAATCGCCGGCTACGTCGGCGAGGCCACGGGCTACGTGCTGCGGTTCAGCAACGGCCTCGTGGTGTATCTGTCAGGCGATACCGGCATCACGGCCGACCAGGAGAAAGTGGTGCGCGGCCAGTACGGCGCGAAGCTGGCCGTCATGAACATCGGCGACAACTTCACCACCGGTCCTGTCGAAGCGGCCTACGTGATCAACGATCTGGTCAAGCCCAATGCGGTCATCGCCTCTCACGCGAACGAAGTCGCGACCAAAGGCGGCAAGGTGGTGCCGGGGTCCAAGACCGAGACGTTCATGAAAGCGGTGAAGGTGCCCGTTCACATTCCGCTGAGCGGCAAGACGATGGAGTTCGACAACGGCGGTAAATGCGTCGCCGGGTGCTGAAACGCTGTCGAATCGCTGGCCGATAGGACTTAACTCATGAGAACCATCGATATCCACGCCCACGTCGTCCCGCACTCGCTTTGGAACGCCGCCGACGCGGGCTCGGAGTGGTACGGCTTTCGGCACGAGGCGGGAGACGGCGCCGGCACCATGGTGAGTAGCGGCGTGCGCACGAACCTGACTTCGCCCAAGCTGCGCTACACGCCGCAGGAGCGGATCAGGGACATGGATGCGCAGGGGACCGACGTGCAGGTGCTGTCGATCCACACGCCGTTGATGGGTTACCACCTCGACGCGGCGCTCGGGCGCTCGCTGGCGCGCGACTTCAATGAAGAGATCGCTGCGGTGACGCGTGAGCACCCCGCGCGGTTCGCGGGGCTCGCCACGCTGCCCGTCCAGGACGTCAAGACCGCGATCGCCGAGCTGGAGCATGCGGTGACGCGTCTCGGTCTCAAGGGCGCCGAGCTCGACACCAGCGTGAACGGGGAGCAGTGGGACGAGCCGAAATTCCTGCCGTTCTTCAAGGCCGCCGAGCAGATGGGCGCCGTGCTCTTCTTTCACCCGCAGCCCCAGAACAATTTCCTGGCGAAGCGCAATCCGCGCCACGGCCTCGCCAACAGCCTCGGGGTGATCCTCGACGATGCGATCGTCACCGCCACGCTGATCTGCGGCGGCGTGCTGGAAGCGTGTCCCGATTTGAAGGTCTGCATCGCGCACGGCGGCGGTCCCGCGTGCTACGCAATGGGACGGCTCGACCGCGGCTGGGAGCGCCTTGCAGAGGGCAGGCGCACGCCGCAGAAGCCGAGCGCGTACCAGAAACGCCTTTACTACGACACCGTGACCAGCAGCGAGGAAGCGCTGCGGTTCCTGATCGACACAGTAGGCGCCGACCGCGTGGTCCTCGGCAGCGACTGGCCATTCGTAGCGTTCAGTCCCGGCCCCGGCGGCTGGGTGCAAAGCCTGAAGTCGCTCACGCAGGACGAGAAGGACAGGATACTGTGGAAGAATCTCGAGTCGCTGCTTAAGTTGTAACGCCAGGGAGCATGGACATGTCGGACAAAGTCGTGATCGAAACGGTGGACGAGCTCAAAGGCTGGGTCGGCAAAGAGGTCGCCGTCGGCAGGTGGATCACCGTTACCCAGGCCATGATCGACAAGTTCGCCGAAGCGTCGGGTGACTTTCAGTGGATACACGTCGACGTCGAACGCTGCAAGAAGGAGTCACCGTTCAAGACGCCGATCGCGCATGGCAATCTCACCTTCTGCCTGCTTTCGTCGATCGCGCGCAATGCCGACGTCGAGCTGCCCCCGTCGAAGATGGGCATCAACTACGGGGCCAACAAGATTCGATTTACCGGGGTCGTGCCGGTCGGATCGAAGATACGCGGGCGCTACAAGCTGCTGGACGTCAAGGACGTCGACGCGAAGACCCTCCTGCTCACATGGGGTGTGACCGGAGAGATCGAAGGCGGCGACAAGCCGATCCTGATCGCGGAGAGCCTGTCGCGCCGATCCGCCTGATGGTGCGGCGCAGCGCGCCGCGAAAACCGCCGCCCAGGAGCTTGTCGGACTTGCGATGCGACAAGCTCCTTATGCAAAACCGGACAGCCGAATGAAGTCGCAAACAGGCTTTTGAGGCTTTGCGAAATCATATTTTGCGAAAATCGTCCGGTTTTGCTTTAGCGGCCTGTCCCGACTGGTAAGTCCGACAGGCTGCTGGAGCCGGAACAATTCCCCGGTTTTGCTCAAAAACCGCGTGCCACGGCCGTTAACCCGGTATTCGCGCTCTTGTTCTATCGGGGAAGCCGCGGGGGGCCAGCGGACCGCGCAGCCCCAGGGGTCCCTGAAAACCAGTCGAAAGGTACGCAGTTGGAGGAATATCTCGAGCCAGGCCGATCATCGCGCAGCACGGAGCGAGCGTGATGCAGTTCGGACTGCGCGCAAAATTCACCGTGATGGTCCTCGTCATCCTGACGGGCACCATGGCGGCGAACACCTATTATTTTGTCCACGCCTCGATCGAGCGTCAGGAGCACCAACTCCACGAACGGGGCCGCGCACTGGGGCGCCTGATCTCGCTGATCAGCCCTCAGGCGATACTGGCGTTCGATTATCTGCAGCTCAACGACTATACCCGCGAGGTGTCCTCGCAGCCTGATGTCATCTATGGAGCGATCGTATCCCCGAAGGGCGCCCCGATAAGCTTCTATATCAACGGTTCCAATGCCTCGAGCACGCAGCGCCCCGATACCGCCGGACCGAACGGTCTTCCCACGATACTGAAAAACCTGGGCGACCAGGACGATATGCTCGACCTGGAATTTCCGATCATTCATAACGGGGTCCTGCTGGGGCGCTTCATGGTCGGAATGAGCCGCGCATCCCTCCACAAGGAAATTCGCAGGCAGCTGACGGTACAGCTGTCCGTGTTCGCCGCGATCGTCCTGTTCCTCGGCGCGGCGATCTATGCGGTGTTCCGCTTCAGCGTCCTGCTTCCGATCCAGAAGCTGATCGGCGCCTCCCGGGAGGTCGGCTCCGGGCAATACCCCGTCGTGGAAGTGAAGTCCGCCGATGAATTCGGCACGCTCGCAAGCGCATTCAACGCCATGGCCGAAGAAGTGAAGCACAAGCAGGCCAAGCTGCACCGTCAGGCCAATTTCGATGGCTTGACCGGACTCCCCAACCGGATGATGGCTTTCGAGCGTATCGACATCGAAATCAAGCGCTGCAAGCGCTCGGGCGCGCGTTTCGCGCTGATGTTCATCGACCTGGACAAATTCAAGGACGTCAACGACTCACTCGGTCATGCGGCCGGGGACCAGCTGCTGGTCGACATGGGCGCCCGCCTGCAGGCTTGCACTCGGGACGCAGACAGTGTTGCCCGTCTTGGCGGCGACGAGTTTCTGATTCTGGTTCCAGACGTCAGTGACGAAGTCGACATCGATCGAATCGCCGCACGCATGCTCGAGGCGGTCTCCGAGCCCCAGGAGCTATGCGGACGCAAGATTGTGTCCAGATGCAGCATCGGCATCGCGTTTTATCCCGACAATGGAAAGAGCGTGGAAGCGCTGATGGCGAACGTCGACAACGCCATGTACCAGGCGAAGGCGAGCCAGAGCGGCTCGGCCGTGTTTTTCACCGAGGAGATGAACATCCGTCTGCGCGAGCGCATTCAGATGGAGGAGGACCTCCATGTCGCCGCCGAGCGCGGGCAGCTCGCACTGCACTTCCAGCCCATCTACGGCGCTGCCTGCGGGCTCGCGCAAGGTGCCGAGGTGCTGCTGCGCTGGCGCCATCCCGAGCGCGGTTACATCAGCCCGGCGGACTTCATCCCCGTGGCGGAAGCCAGCGGCCAGATCGTCGCGATCGGTGACTGGGTCCTCGAACAGGCCTGCCGTTGCTGGGCGGAGTGGCGCACCCGCGGGATCGATCCGGGATTCCTGGCGATCAATATCTCCGGCGTTCAATTCAGGAAGCGTTTTTCCAATCGGCTGGGCGAGCTGATATCGACTTACGGACTGCCGCCGCAAGCACTCGAGCTCGAGATTACCGAGCGGGTCCTTCTGGACGACCACGACCAGGTTGCCGATGAGCTGAGGAATTTGCGCGCTCTCGGGGTGAGACTGTCCCTGGACGATTTCGGCACCGGCTATTCAGCACTGAGCTACCTGAAACGCTTCCGATTCGATGTGCTGAAGATCGATCAGAGCTTCGTGGCCGGCCTGCCCGACGATCCGGACGACGCTTCGCTCGTCAAAGCCATTCTCGCAATGGCTTCGGGACTCGATCTCAAAGTCGTCGCGGAAGGGGTGGAAAATCAAGAGCAGCTGCGTTTCCTGGTGGCCCACGGTTGCGACTTTGCCCAGGGTTACCTGCTCGCCAGGCCGATGGACGAAGCGTCTTATGGCAATCACCTCGAGAGCCGGCAAGCCGACGGCCTTATGTGCCTGACCCTGTCGAGCCTGACCGCAACCACGGCATAAAAGTCGTAATCGTCTGATATACGACGTTATCGAAGGAGAATGCAGGTGAAAGCTCAAATCGCCGGAAAACGGTCTCGGATGGTCACGGAAGTCGCTGGCCTGCTTTGTTTAATCGCGATTGCAGTGGCCCCGGCGGCAAAAGCAGCAGAGAACAGTTTGGTACTGGGAATTTTTCCCCGATACAATGCCACCGAAACGACCACGATGTACACGCCGCTCGCGGATCATCTGAGGCAGCGGCTCGGTCACACCAAGGTGACGTTGGTCATCTCCAAGGATTTCGACTCCTTCTGGAAAGGCGTGGAGGAGCAGCGATTCGACATCGTGCACTACAACCAGTATCACTACATCCGTTCGGCGCGGACCTACGGCGTGATCGCGCACAGCCAGGAATTCGGCAGGAGGGCGGTGGCCGGTGCGGTCTACGTGCGCAAGGACAGCGGGATCACCGACATATCCCAGCTGCGCGGACGCACGGTGATTTTCGGCGGCGGAAAAGACGCAATGATGAGCTACATCGCACCACGGTTTCTGATGATGCGGGGCGGGTTGAAAGAAACGGACTTCAACACGGAGTTTGCCGTCAACCCCCCGAATGCGCTGCTTGCCCTCTATCACAAGCAGGCCGATGCCGCGGGCGGCGGAGACATACTCATCGATCTGCCCGTGGTGAGGAATGCAATCAACACCCAGGAGCTGAGAATCCTCGCAATGACCGAGCCCCTGCTGTTCCTGCCATGGGCCGTGAAACGCAGCATGCCGGCGAAGCTGCGCGATTCGATCGCGTCGATACTTCAGGAGCTCGATGAAAGTGATGCCGGGAAAAGCGTATTGAAAGCGGCCAAGACGACGGGCATAGAGAAAGCCGAAGACAACGACTACGCACCCCATCGCAAAATGACCGATGCGCTCTTCGGCTCTAAAGGCATCGTGAAATAGAGGCACGCCTCAGACATGGCTCCATCCGCTCCACCGGACAGCAGCGCTCCAAGCGGGCGAAAACGCAAGACCTCAGCTTACAAGACGCGTATAAAACAACTGGCCGCCGTCGTGATGCTTGCGGCTTTCGTGCTCTGGGCCCACTGGGGATCCGGCTATCCCGTGTTTCGCTCGGAGGTATCGCCCGAGCCGGGCTGGGAGACTTTCCGCGCCGAGTACGACATCGATTACTTCGGCAAAGACGGTCAGTTCGTCCGGGCCGTGCAGAACGGCTACAACCTCGTTTCGTACACTTACAAGTACGCGCCGCGGTTCACCCGCAAAACCGCCGGTGACGCCGTGAATTCGTGCTCCGGCTGCCATACGATGAAGGATATCGCCTACGGTTTCGTGAACTCGGACCGTTTCGACGCGAAGCTCGGCAGGCGCATCTCGTTCGAAGAACGGGTGCAACTGTGCTATGCAGGGCCGATGGAGGGTTACGTGCCGACGATTTACGACCCCGCGGTGCGCGACATCCGGCTCCTCGCCCGCGCAATTGCGCATCACCTTCAGCTCAACGAAGGTGCGGTGAAAAAGGAAAATTAGTGGTGCGATTCTGAAGTTCGCATCATATTTCGCCTTCCGTTCGTGCTGAGCGTAACGCTGTGAAGTCGAAGCATGAAGGGCGTTGTTCGTCGTTCATCCTTCGACTTCGGCACCTGTATGCTGTAGCTCGTCCTGAGCGGGTCGAAGGGCTCAGGACGAACGGGTTTTGAAGCAAACTCATGAATCAGGCCACTGCACCCATGCATCTGCCCGGTCGGAAACTCGCAACGATAGCCCTGCTGCTGCTGGCAGCGGGCGGCTTCTATCTCGTGGCCGTCCACAAGCACACGCAGAGGGAAGAAATCCGGCAAGCCCCGGTCTTGCTGACCGCCGCATGCGCTCAAAAACTGGAACGTTATGCGCTGGAGCGCGGCGAATCCTATCGATCGCCCTACGTCGTGCAGCGGACCGGCACGACGGCGACCCTTCGCGGCTACAGCGACGAAGACGTGCGCGCAATCCAGCGCGGCTGCAACATCATCGACGATACCCAGGGGCGACAGGCGACCGATGTAAACCGGGAGCGCTGGAACACCACCCGGTTCATCCGTGGGAAACACCTTGCCTGCACGCACTGCCATCAGTCTGTCGGCGACAAGCAGGACGCGAAAGGGACCCCGCTGAAGGGCTCGCTCAACCTCGGCACGTCGTGGGCGATGGCCGACATGTACGACCGCTTCACCGGTCTGCTTTTGCCGTACGAGCTTCGGCAAATGCAGTGCTACATCAATTCCTCGAACGGCTACAAACCGAACATCGCCGACGACCTCATCCGCGACGTGACGTCATACAGCCGTTTCCTGTCTGCCGCACTGGATCTGAAGATCGGCAACCATTACGACGAACAGGGCATCGACGAGATCGCGGCATCGGCCACGGACAAGCAGGGCGACGACTACGTTCGCGGCGAGCACCTGTTCAACCAGAAATGCCTCGCGTGTCACGGCGCGCACGCGGCCGGACGTGAGCTGAACGGCCATCTGATCGCGCCTGCCATCGCCGGGCCCAATGCCTGGAACATGCAGTCGCGAAACTATTTCAATTACGTTTCGACGATCCTGCCCGGCTTCATCTGCCGCAACATGCCGCTGGGGGAGGAGAACACGCTCAGCAATCAGGACTGCCGGGACATCGCGTTCTATATCAGCAATCTGCCGCGGCCCGCAGGCGACAAGCAAGGGCCGCTGGTCGCGCTGAAACAGCAGCTGTTGATGAGAACCATGCCGCCCCTGCTCGGGCTCATGCAATCGTCCACCAGCCACGCAACACCAGGGCAGCCGGCGCCCGAACGCAGTCAATGAAAGGCCTGGCCCTGAAGTATCGGGCCGCGCTCTGGCTGTACTGGCCCCAGCTCGGAGGCGACCTCCTGGTCGGCCTCACGCTCGCGCTGGTGACCATCCCCCAGGCGGTTGCCTTCTCCGTGACCCTGGCGGGGGTGCCGCCGCATTTCGGCATCAACGCCGCGATCTGGGGGGTGCTGTTCTGCGCCCTGCTCAACCCTTCGCGGATCTTCCACGGCGGCCCGAATAACTCGATGTCTGCCGCGATCGGCGTCACCTTGCTGCCGGTCGCAGCGCCGTTCGGCGCCGAGTACATGGGCTACGCCCTGACGCTGGGCCTCATGGCGGGGTTGATCCAGATGCTGTTCTATCTGATCCGCCCCCTGGGCAGGATGCTCGATCTGATCAGCGAGCCGGTGACCAACGGCTTCATCTGCGGCATCGGGCTGTTTCTCATCTTCAAATCGATCACCACCTTCGGTGGCCTGCCGCTCAATACCCAGGTGGAATGGCCGCTGTGGATCGCGTGGCAGTCTTTGCTCGCACTGATCGAGATCGGGAACCTGTACGCCATACAGGTGGGACTGATCACGCTCGTCGTTTGCATCATCGCGCAGCAGTTCGACCGTCTGCGAAACTTCGCGATCCTGCTGGGCGTCGCGGCGGGCACCCTGTATTCCGTGTACCTGAACGCCACCGTCGGCCAGCAGAAGACGCTGCTCGAGCAAATCGGCAATCTGTCGTCGATCGGCTTCATCGCGCCGTCGGTGCCGCTGTTCAACCAGCAGGCGATGCCCGACATCATTTCGATCGTGCCCGGCGCGGTCACCCTGGCGCTGCTGGGACTGTTCCAGACCGTGGCGGCGATGCGCCGCATGAGCCGCAAAGTCGGCGGCTTCACCGACAGCCGCAGAGCCATCTTCTCCGACGCCGTCTCGAACTGCCTGCTGCCTTTCCTCTCGTCGCTGCCCACCTGCGCGTCGTTCAACCGCATGTGGCTGGTGCACAAGCTCGGCATACACAGCCGGATCGCGATCGCCATCTCCGCGCTGTGGGTTTTACTGCTCGTGCTGTTCTTCTCGAACGTGATTGCCATCATCCCGATGCCGGCCATGGCTGCCGTCATCATGCTGCTGGGGGCCAACATGCTGAAGTGGGAGGACATCAAGCCCCACTTCAGGCACCGCGGCGAAGCGGTGGTGTTCCTGGGCTCGTTCCTGTCCGTGCTCTTTCTGGATCTGTTCGACGCCGTGGTGTTCGGATCGATACTCGCGATCGCCTATTCGAAATGGCAGCAGGCCCATCCGCTTATCGCCGTTCACGGGAACGTGCTGAAGATCCGGGGGAATATCTATTACGGCTCACTGCCCGTGATCGAATCGACCTACCACAGCGCGATCGCCCGGACCGACAATCTCGTCATCGATTTTTCCGAATGCAATTACATCGATCCCGAGGGCATCCGATGGCTGGCGGCGGCAAAAGCCGGGCGCAAAGCCGAATTCATCGATCGGCGGGACGGCCAGGACCGGCGCGATCGCGCACCCGGCGGGAATGCGGATCGACGCGGCACCGAGCGTTCCACGCCCGGCCGTCGCCGTATCAGAAGGAACCGGCGTCGGACCTCGGAATTCTGAGAACCCGCATTCGGCTTCATCCGTTTCACTGAGCAGACTCACGGCGCCCACAGTCGAACGGAACCGTCGGTCGTTCACGCTTCGACCCGCTCGTGCGTCGACAGCCCTTGCGGTTTCCACCAAACCATTTTTCGCAAGTTCCTGCATATGCTGCGCCCGTCGTCCGGCGTCTCGGGTAAATTAAGCGATCCTGGAAAATCCAATTTTTGAGTTGAGGAGCGAGGCATGAGCGAAACCAACGTGGTGCGATTCGACGTGGAGGACGGCATAGGCGTGATCACCGTCGACAACCCGCCGGTCAACGCACTCGGACCCGGCGTGCGCGAAGGAATCATCGAAGGCGTCGAGCGCGGCAACGCCGATCCCAACGTCACCGCCATGGTCCTCATCGGCGCCGGCCGCAGCTTCATCGCGGGCGCGGACATCCGGCAGTTCGGCAAGCCGCGTCCGCAGCCCGCGCGCCGCAGCACCGACGTGCTCGACGACAGCACGAAGCCCGTCGTCGCGGCGATCCATGGCTACGCGCTCGGTGGTGGCCTCGAGCACGCGCTGTCCTGCAACTACCGGGTCGCGGTGCCCAGCGCCAAGGTCGGCCTGCCCGAGGTCCTCATCGGGGTCCTGCCGGGCGGCGGCGGCACGCAGCGGCTGCCGCGGCTGATCGGCCCCAAGGCAGCGATGGAGATGATCGTGAGCGGGCGTCACGTGCCCGCGGCAGAGGCGAAGACGCTCGGCATCATCGACGAGATCGTCGACGAGAAAGACCTGCGCGGCGCAGCGATCCGCTACGCCAAAGGCATCGCGTCAAAGCAGCCGCTGCCGCGCGTGCGCGACAGGACCGACCGCATCGCCGAAGCGAAAGCTGATCCCGGCATGTTCGAGGCGATGCGCAAATCGATCGCGCGCAAAGCGCGCAACCAGAAGGCACCGTACAACTGCATCGCGTGCGTCGAGGCTTCGACCACGCAGCCGTTCGAGGAGGGTCTGCAGACCGAGCGCAGGCTATTCTCCGAGCTCGAAAACTCCGATGAGGCGAAAGCGCTGCGCTATGCGTTCTTCGCCGAGCGTGAAGTCGCGAAGATCCCCGGCGCGCCGAAAGATCTCAAGCCGCAGCGCGTCAAGTCCGCTGCGATCGTCGGCGCGGGCACGATGGGTGGTGGTATCGCAATGTGCTTCGCCGATTTCGGCATCCCCGTGAAAGTGCTGGAAGCCACGCGCGAAGCGCTCGACAAAGGCATGCAGCGCGTGCGCGACAACTACGCGGTCAGCGTCAAGCGCGGCAGTATCACCCAGGCGCAGATGGACGAGCGCCTGCCGCGCATCCAGCCGGTGGAGCACTACGAGGACATCGGCGACGCCGACGTCGTCATCGAGGCGGTCTTCGAGCGCATCGACGTAAAGAAGGACGTGTTCACGAAGCTCGATGCGGTAATGAAGCCCGGTGCGATGCTGCTCACCAATTCGTCAGCGATCGACATCGACATCATGGCGAACGTCACCCAGCGGCCGCAGGACGTGGGCGGCGCGCACTTCTTCGCGCCCGCCAACGTGATGAAGCTGTGCGAGGTGGTGCGGGGCACGAAAACGTCGATCGAGACCATCGCCGGCGCCATGAAGATGGGCCGCGACATCGGCAAGTTGAGCGCGGTCGCCGGTTCGTGCGACGGCTTTGCCGCCAACCGCAGCCGTGCGCCGTTCGTCACCGAGATGTTCCTGATGCTGGAAGAAGGGGCGCTGCCCGAGCAGGTCGACAAGGTCATGATCGATTTCGGCTACCCGATGGGCCCATTCGCCGTGAGCGATCTGTCGGGGCTCGACATCAGCTACGACACGCGCAAGCGCCGCGCCGCGGCCGATCCGAACTACCGCAAGCTGCACGTCCCGGACCGCCTGGTCGAGATGGGCCGCAAGGGCCAGAAGACCGGTGCGGGCTGGTATCGCTACGAAAAAGGCGATCGCACGCCGCACCCCGACGAAGTCGTGAAAAGCGTGATCGCGGAGGTCGCGAAGGAGTTCGGCATCGCGCAGCGCACCTTCACCGACGAGGAGATTCTGCGGCGCCTCCTGCTCGCTTCGGTCAACGAAGCGTGCAAGATCCTCGAAGAAGGCAAGGCCTACCGCGCGAGCGACATCGACGTGATGTGGCTGCACGGCTTCGGCTTCCCGCGCTATCGCGGGGGGCTCATGTTCTGGGCCGACACCGTGGGGTCGAAAGCGATCCTCGAGCAGATCAACGCTTGGCACGAGCGCTACGGCGCGCGGTGGAAACCGAGCAACCTGCTGCGCGAGATTGCGCAGCAGGAAGGAGCGTTGCGCGAGGCGAAGGGCGCCGGCATGACAGCGTAGGGAACCTCTGACAGCATTCGGCGCACCAACCAGGCATCATGCCGGCGTACACCGGCGTGCGTGAGGCCGATCCGGGGTTCCCGGGTCGGACCGGCCATATCGGCCGACACCCCAGGACATGCAGTGCCCGCAGCGGCGCAATCCGTTGTTCTCGAGTATTGCGCCGGCATGGCTGGCGTTTGGATGCCGGACTCGCCGAAAGGCGAGCAGCGCGGCGTAATTGACTAACCGAAGAGGCGTAGCAGTGCTTACATTGAACACTATACTGCAGCGAAAGCTGATGCTCTCCCTGATCGCCGTGAATGTTCTGGCGACAGGCGCGCTCGTTCCTGCGGCCGCCGTCGCGCAGGAAAAATATCCTGCGAGGCCGATCAGGCTCGTCGTTCCGTTCCCGCCCGGTGGCGTCATGGATACGATCGGCCGCCAGTGGGCTGAGCGTGTCGGACCCTCGCTCGGCTCGATCGTCGTCGACAACCGGAGCGGCGCAGGCGGCACCATCGGGGCGAGCGAAGTGGCGCGCGCCCGTGCCGACGGTTACACGGTGCTGATGGGCAACACGAGCACGCAGGTGCTCAACCCGGCCGCGATGCGCAGCCCGCCTTACGATGCGGCGAAAGACTTCGTCACGATCGACATCGTCGCGCTGTCCGCGACTTCGATCGTCGTGCATCCTTCGCTTCCGGCCCGCAGCCTGAAGGACCTCGTCGCGTACGCGCGCGCGAACCCGGGAACGCTCTCGTACGGCTCCGCCGGCGCGGGCACCATGACGCACCTGGCAGGTGAAATGTTCAAGCAGCGCGGCGGCGGCCTGAATATCGTGCACGTGCCCTATAAAGGTGTCGGCCTGGCGACGACCGACCTGCTGGGCGGCTACATCCCGATGATGACGCCTCACGTGAACGCACAGTTTCTCAGCCTGCACCAGGCGGGAAAGCTGCGCATCCTCGCGGTCAACGCGCCGGCGCGTCTGAAGGCCGCCCCGGATATCCCGGCCGCTGTAGAGACCATGCCCGGCATGATCGCGCAGTTGTTCAGCGGAATCTTCGTGCCGGCCGGAACGCCGCCTGCAATCGTCGAGCGCATATCGCAGGCTTCGCGCAAAGCGCTGTCGGATGAAGCGTTCCAGAAAGTGCTGATCCAGTCGGGATCGGAGCCGGTCAACGATTCCAGCCCCGCGGCGGCGCAGCGCCTGCTCGATCAGGAGCGCAAACGGCTGCTGCCGATCATGAAAGCGATCGAGTTCAGGCTGGAGTAAGCAGGCGCGCGGGCTCGACTACAAGGTGTGCAGATGCGCGCGGACGATCTCTTCGATGTCCGCGTCGCCCTTGAATCCCAGCCGCGCAGCGCGAGGCGTCTCGAACCGGGCGGGCCAGCCCAGGACGATTTTTTCGATGCCTTCGTCGCGCTCGAAGCGCACGCGGGCTGCGGCTTGCGCACCTGCGATGCGACCCAGCGCTGCGAGCGCTTCGCCGACGCTCACCGTGATGCCCGGCGCATTCAGCGTGCGGTTCCATCCCCATGCGTCCGACGGCAGCGCAATCGCGTGCAGCAGTGCGTCGACCGCGCGTTGGGGCGAGAGAATCCACATCCGCGCGTCGGGTGAAACCGGACACACCGCTGCCTCGCCGTTCATCGGCTCGCGCAGGATATTGCTCATGAAGCCCGATGCCGCGCGGTTGGGCTTGCCGGGGCGCACGACAATCGTCGGCAGGCGTACGGTGCGCCCGTCGAGGTAACCCTTGCGAGTGTAATCGCCGACGAGTAGCTCGCCGATCACTTTCTGCGTGCCATAAGACGACTGCGGCGTGGGCGCCGTCGTATCGACGACCACGTCGGGCAGCGCGCCGCCGAAAGCCGCGACAGAGCTCGTGAAGACGAGCTTCGGCGCTGGCGCCTGCCGCCGGCACGCTTCGAGCACGCCGCGCATGCCGTCCAGGTTCACCCTCATGCCCAGGTCGAAATCGGCTTCCGCCCCCGCGCTCACCACCGACGCCAGGTGAAACACCGCGTCGACGCCGCCTTCGAAAGCGCGTTCGAGCGCCTCGGGGTCGAGCACGTCGCCGCTCACGTAATGCACGCGAGGGTCGTCGATGCGCTGCGCGGGAAAAGCCTGGTCGAAGAGCGTGAGTCTCGAGAGCGCAGCGCGGCCGCCGGGCTCGCTTGCCAGGCCTCCTCGCGCGACCAGCGCGCGCGCGACGCCCTGGCCCAGAAACCCACCTCCGCCCGTGATCAGCACTCGCATCGCGTTAATCTGCGCGTATTCCGGAGGCTTTCACCACCGCGGCGTATTTCTGCACTTCGTTTTTCAGGAACTTCTCGAAATCGTTCACGCTGCCGCCCATCGGCACCGCACCGCGCGCGATCAATGCTTCGCGAAACTGCGTGTTCTTCAGGAGCTCGTTGATCTGCGAGTTGAGCTTCAACACGATGACGCGCGGCACACGCGACGGCGCGACGATGCCGTACCAGGCGCGCGCTTCGTACCCCGGCAGGCCGGCCTCGGCAATTGTCGGGATGTCCGGCGCGAGCGGCACGCGCTGCGGCGTGGTGACGCCGAGCGTCTTCAGCCTGCCGGCCTTGACCTGGCCGAGCGCGGTCGAGACCGGCGTGAACATGATGTCGGTCTTGCCTGAGACGAGCTCGAGCAGCGCGGGACCGCCGCCGCGATACTGGATGTATTGCCACTCGAGCTTCGCCTGCACGCGAAAGAGCTCGGCGGCGAGATGGTGGGAGGCGCCGACCCCGCCCGCTGCGACGTTGAGCCCGCCCGGAGTCGAGCGCGCGAGCGCGATCAGCTCGGGGACGGTGTTCGCCTTCACCGACGGATGCAGCGCGAGGAACATCGGCACGTCCGCGAAAGACGTGACCGGCGCGAAATCGCGCAGGGCATCGTACGGAAGCTTCCGATACAGGCTCGCGTTCGCCGCGTGACCGATCGCGCACATCAGCAGGTTGTAGCCGTCGGGCGCCGATTTCGCGACGATGTCGGTGCCGACGATGCCGTTGGCGCCGGTGCGGTTGTCGACGATGACCTGCTGTCCCCACGCTTCCGTGAGCTTTTGTGCGATCGATCGCGCGAAGAAATCGGTCGAGCCGCCCGGCGGGAACGGCACGACGATGCGGATCGGCTTGTTGGGATAGACCGCCGTCTCTGCCGCGTGGAGCGGCGACAGCGCAGCAATCAGTGCGACTGCGCAGGCGGTGCTGAGGAAACCCGTTCGTGCTGAGCCCTCCGACAAGCTCAGTGCAGGCCCTGTGGAAGCATGAACATCTAGACCCGTTCGTGCTGCGCCCGTCGACACGCTCAAGACAGGCCCTGTCGAAGCATGAACATCCAAACCCGTTCGTGCTGAGCGTAACGCTGTGAAGTCGAAGCATGAAGGGCGTTGTCCGTTGTTCCTCCTTCGACTTCGGAACATGCTTCCTACGCTCAGGACGAACGGATTGTGGTGCGAGCTTGGAACCATAACCCTAGTGCAGTGCGCCTTCATAGACGGCTCCCGATGGTGTTCCAAGCACGGTGGTTCTCTCCATATGGCGAAGCTTCGTCTCATCGTAGTCGCCGAGAGCGATGTGCATCGTGCAGCGGTTGTCCCACATGAGGAGGTCGTCGCGGCGCCACTGGTGACGATAAACGAATTCGTGGCGCGTCGCGTGTCTGCAGAGGTATTCGAGCAGCGGCTTGCTTTCTTCACTCGAGAACCCGGCGAGCTGTTTCACTTTCTCGCCGACGTAAAGCGCCTTGCGCCCGGTCTCGGGATGCACACGCACCAGCGGCTGTGCGACCGGCGGGTTGCGGCGCTTCATGTCCGCGAGTCGCTCGGGGTCGTCGATCTTGCGCGCAGTCTCGTGCACGCCGTGAAGATTAGCGATCATCTTCTTCATGCCGTTCGACAAGGTCTCGTAGGCGAGGTACATGTTGGTGAACATCGTGTCGCCGCCGACGTCAGGAATCTCGACCGAGCGCAATAGAGAGCCCAGCGCAGGCACCAGCGTAAACGAGTGGTCCGAATGCCAGACGCGGCCGGTATAGCGCGTGTCGGACGGCGCGCCGCTCGGCTTGGGCTTGTTGGTGATGAGCAGCACCTCCCGGTAATCGGGGTGGCGGTCCTGCGGTGCGTTGTCGTGCACGTCAAGGTCACCGAAACCGCGGCTGAACGCGATGTGCTGCGGCGTGGTGAGCCGCTGCCCGCGAAAGAGCAAGATGCCGTGATCGAGCCACGCCTTGTTGATCTCACCGAACTCGCGCTCACCGACGCGCGTCAGGTCGAGCCCCATCACTTCCGCGCCGAGTCCGTTGGACAGACGCCGCAACTGTAACGCCATGACTCCTCCTCCTTTGACGATGAAACCGGCGGGAATCGCGTCGCGATGCGCTTCCGAAGCGACGGCAGGTGATTGTCCTACAGTTCCTGCCACCGGATGCGAAGCTCTTTTCGTGGCGCAACGCCGGCTGCACTGCGCCGCGAACTCGAGGAAGCGAAAAGCGTTAACACGGGGGACACGGAGGAGTGAGTTCAACGCACATCTCGTGTTTAATGGAGATTACGGGCCACCGACGCCGACGGCGTCCTTCTCAGAGACGCCGCTTTTTCTTTAATCCTCCGTGTCCTCTGTGTCCTCCGTGTCAAGGCTTTCACTTGTCTGCCTCCTATCTTTTGATCGCGAAATCCGCCGCCTCGAAAATCCGCCGGATTTCGATCGTGTCACCGGGTTCGGCCGGGCAGCGCTGCGCCCATTTCACGACTTCTTCCTTTGACGGCGCATCCACGATCCAGTAGCCGCCGAGCACTTCTTTGGTCTCGATGTAAGGGCCATCGGTCACGGTGGGTTCGCCCTGGCCGAACGCGACGCGGGCGCCGGTGGTTTGCGGGTGGAGCCCGTTCAAGGACTCGATCCGGAGCGCTTTGCCCATCTCGTCATTGAACCGTCCCATGCTTTCCATCTTCTTCGGGTCGGGTACGAAGTTGGGGTCTACTTTCCTGCCCTCCTGGTAAACGGCGGGGATCATCAGCATCATGAATTTCATGGTTTTCCCGTGGGTGTAGTCGTTGTCGACATCCATAGTCGTCTGGAGAAGACCGATTTCGACAAAGATGGCAGAGTAAACGACTCGGCGAATTGCTGCCTCACCGCGTCTCGACGAACGCGCCGCCCGAGGCGAGCAACGCTTCGATCTCCTGCGGACCGTAGCCGATCTCCGCCAGCACCTCGCGCGTGTGCTGGCCTTTCGCCGGTGACGGACTGCGAGCGGCGAAGAACTC
>JBKJKJ010000055.1:0-11444 GCA_046597455.1 Burkholderiales bacterium | reverse complement strand
GTGAGCGGCTGGAACATCTCGGGGGTCGGCACCCTGCCGCTGAACGACATGTTCAGCCTCTACGGCAAGCTCGGCTTCCTGCGCTCCGAAGCCAAAGTGACCGCGAACGTCGCGGGTGCGGTCGGCCGTGGGAAGAGTAACGAAAACGACGTGACCGCCGGCATCGGCGCCGGCTACCACTTCAACCGGAACGTGTCTCTCATGGTCGAGGCCAACTATTACGGCCTGGGCGGCAGCGACGATGCGACCGCGATTCTGGTCGGTGCGCGCTACGACTTCTGACGCCCGCCGTATCCTGAAACTGCCGGGGTCCCGCCCCGGCATTTTTTAGCCGCAGACAGATGAGGTATCGCGCATAGGGCGCTCGTCTGACTTATCATCACTGCCGTCAGCTTCGGGCGTACCAACACCCGCGCGGCACAACCAGGGGGTATGGGGGGATTCATGAAAACCAACGTCAGGAAATTGTTGATTGCAGGCGCCGTCGGCGCATCTTGGCTCGCAGCCTCACCGGCTTCCGCGCAACTGGCCTTTGGCCGGATGGACACCGGTCTTTACCTCGGCGCGGGCGTCGGTCAGAGCCGCGGTAATGTCGACACAACAGGCATTGCCGGATCGAAGGACGAAAACGATGTCGGCTTCAAAGTTTTCGCCGGATACAGATTCCACCGCAACGTCGCCGTCGAGGCGGGCTATTACGACTTGGGCAAGTTGAAATTCAGCGGAGCTCTGGCTGGGGCGATTCCCCCGTTTGCGGCTGGGACCGCCGTATCGGGGAGCTCGAGGACAAGAGCCGGCGCGGTATCGGTCGTGGGAATTATGCCGCTCGGTAGCGAGTTCTCGCTGCTCGGCAAACTCGGCGTTTCGTACAGCCGGCAAACAACGGATATATCCGTAGGCGGACTCAGCGGCAGCGTGAAAGACAATGCGACCGAGCTTACTTACGGTCTGGGCGCGCGCTACGACTTCACGCCGAACGTCGGCGTGCGCGCGGAATGGGAGCGTTTTCGCGTCGGCGGGAACAACGGGGGCGGGAAAAACGACATCGACCTCTATTCCGTCAATCTGCTGTACACCTTTCACTAGCCCGAACGCAGAAAAGCCGGAGAGGCCTCCGGCTTTTCTGCTCTCGCTCGTCAGTCGAGCCCGAGTGACTGCCAGAGGCGGTCCACGCGCTGCCTCACCTCATCGCTCATCGCAATCGGCCGACCCCACTCGCGGTCGGTTTCCTGTGGCCACTTGTTCGTCGCGTCGATGCCCATTTTCGAGCCGAGCCCCGGCACCGGGCTCGCGAAGTCGAGATAATCGATCGGCGTCGAGTCGGCGATGAACGTATCGCGGCGCGGGTCGACCCGCGTCGTGAGCGCCCAGATCACTTCCTTCCAGTCGCGCACGTTCACGTCCTCGTCGGTGACGATGATGAACTTGGTATACATGAACTGCCTCAGGAATGACCAGACGCCGAACATCACCCGCTTCGCATGCCCGGGATACTGCTTCTTCATGCTGACGCAGGCGAGCCGGTACGAGCAGCCTTCGGGCGGCAGATAGAAATCCACGATCTCGGGAAACTGCTTGACGAGCAGCGGCACGAAGACCTCGTTGAGCGCCATACCCAGAACCGCGGGTTCGTCAGGCGGCTTGCCGGTGTAGGTCGAGTGGTAGATGGGGTCGCGACGCATCGTCATGCGCTCGACGGTGAAAACGGGGAAACGCTCCTGCTCGTTGTAATAACCGGTGTGGTCGCCGAAAGGGCCCTCCACCGCCGTCTCGCCCGGGTAGATGTAGCCTTCGAGCACGATCTCCGATCGCGCCGGCACGTATAGGCTGTGATGCGGGCCGGGCTGCGCCTCGTGCAGTGTGCATTTCGCGATCTCGGTCTTGGCCCCGCGCAGCAGTCCGGCGAACTGATACTCGCTCAGGTTGTCGGGAACCGGGGTCACGGCGCCGAGCATCGTTGCCGGGTCCGCACCAAGCGCCACCGCAACCGGGAACGGCTCGCGCGGATGCGCAAGGCCGTGGTCGCGGTAATCGAGCGCCCCGCCGCGGTGCGCGAGCCAGCGCATGATGAGCTTGTTGCGTCCGATCACCTGCTGGCGGTATATCCCCAGGTTCTGGCGCTTCTTCTGCGGGCCGCGCGTGACGGTAAGGCCCCACGTGACCAGGGGCCCGACATCGTTCGGCCAGCACGTCTGGATGGGCAGTGCCGCGAGATCGACCTCGTCCGCGGTCTTCACGATTTCCTGGCACGGCGCATCGCGCACGATGCGCGGCTCCATCGTCCACACCTGTTTGAGCAGCGGCAGCTTGTCCCAGGCGTCGCGCCAGCCTTTCGGCGGCTCGGGTTCCTTGAGATAGGCGAGCAAGGTTCCCAGCTCTCTCAGCGCCTCCACGGATTCGCGCCCCATTCCGAGGGCCACGCGGCGCGGCGTGCCGAAAAGGTTGGCCAGCACCGGGATCGTATGGCCTTTGGGCTTTTCGAACAGCAGCGCAGGCCCGCCGGCCTTCAGCACGCGGTCGCAGATCTCGGTCATCTCCAGGCGCGGGTCGACTTCGACGCCGATGCGTTTCAACTCGCCCAGGGTTTCCAGTCGCGCGAGAAAGTCGCGCAGGTCGGCGTACTTCATCTGAAGAGGTAGGTGCGCGCGTAGATGTCGGCCGCGATGCCTGCGAAAATCGCCAGCCCCACCCAGTTGTTATCGAGGAAAGCTTTGAAGCACGCATCCCGCTCGCGCGTGCGGATCAGTCGATACTGACGGTAGACGAGCCCTGCCGCGACGGCGAGTCCGACGTAATACAGCGCGCCCAGCCACTGCCACCACCCGATGACCGCCATCATGAGGAGGAATACGGCGTGGCTCGCCATCACGCCCGCGACATCGTGGCGCCCCAGCAGGATCGCCGAAGACTTCACGCCGATGCGCACGTCGTCGTCCCGATCGACCATCGCGTATTCGGTATCGTATGCGATTGCCCAGAACATGTTGGCAATCATCAGCACCCACGCGACCGGCAGCAGCTTGCCGTACTGCGCCGCATAAGCCATCGGGATGGAAAACCCGAACGCGATGCCGAGCCACGCCTGCGGAAACGAGAAAACGCGTTTGAGGAACGGATAGATCACCGCCAGCGCCACTGCCACGAACGACAGCATCACGGTGAGCCGGTTGGTCTGCAGCACAAGCACGAACGCCACGATGAACAGAGCAGCCGCGAGCGCGAGCGCCTCCCACGGTGCGATCAGCCGTGCGGCCAGCGGCCGGCCCCGCGTGCGCTCGACGTGGCCGTCGAAATCGCGGTCCGCGAAATCGTTGACGATGCATCCGGCCGAGCGCACCAGCACCGTGCCGGTGACGAATATCAACAGGATGTCGAGGTCGGGCACCCCGTATGCGGCGAGCCACAGGCCCCACAGCGCGGGCCACAGCAGCAGCAGCATGCCGATCGGCTTGTCGAGCCGCATCAGCCGCTCGTAGGCGTGCAACCGCTGGACCAGCGTCATAACTGGAGAATCTCCGGGAGGAATACTTCAGTCACGAGTATAGGGGAATCGTGCAGGCGGAAAAGCGAACGCCGCGCCCACAGCGAGCCCGGCACGCAGCCTGAGTGCCGCTGCAGGCGCCGGTGCAATTCGTGGTGCCAGCCGATCTTGCGCACGCGCAGCGGATAGCGCTCGATGCGCGGATCGGCGAAGAGTGCGGCGCCGAGCGGCCGGTTGCCCAGCTTCGCCACGCTGCGCCACACCCCGCACAAGTCCTGCGGATCGAGCACGGTGTGGGCGAATACCAGCGGCGTGTCGCCGCAGCAGAGGAATACCTCGCGCACGAGCACGCGGGCGCGGCCGCGATGCGCGAAGAGGAAACGCTCGTCACGATCGGGCCGCCGCAAACCCTGGAAGCTGATTTCGACGCGCACGCCCGGGCAGCGCGCGGCGATGCGCGCAGTGAGCGAGCCGCGGTCGGTGAGCCACGGCCGGTAAAGGCCCGCGGCCGCCGGCGCAGGCTGCCAGTAAGTATCGCGAGGAAGGGGAGTCACGGAAGTCCGCGATTATAGAGAGGGGAGCGAAGCCAGGCGAGCCTGCCCCGTGCCCCAGTGAGTCGGGAGGAAGGCGAGCGCTCTGTGCTCCTCTCTCCTTTCTCCTCACTGCTAAACGCTCAACTAGACTTTCAGCAGCTCGTGCCTTCCCCCCAGCCACCGCTCCAGGTGGGCGTGTGCGGCATCGGGATCGTCGCGCAGCAATCGCTCGGCCAGATCGCGGGCGGCGTCGAGGATCTGAAGATCGGTGGTGAGGTCGGCAAAGCGCAGCATCGGCACCCCGCTCTGCCGGGCGCCGAGCAGCTCGCCCGGCCCGCGCAGGCGCAGATCGTGGCGGGCCACTTCGAACCCGTCACTGTTCTCATAGATGATCCTGAGCCGATCGCGCGCGGTCGGCGTGAGCGGATTCTGATAAAGCAGTATGCAGTTGCTTTTGCCGGCGCCGCGTCCCACGCGCCCGCGCAGCTGGTGCAGCTGCGAAAGGCCCATGCGCTCGGCGTGCTCGATCACCATCAGCGTGGCATTCGCCACGTCGACACCGACTTCGATCACCGTGGTCGCGACCAGGAGCCGCGTCTCGCCGCGCTGGAAAGCGTCCATGACCGCGGTTTTCTCGTCGCTTTTCAGCCGCCCATGAATGAGACCCACCTCGAGCTCGGGAAACAGCGCCTGAACCGATTCGTAGGTTTCGAGCGCGGTCTTGAGCTGCAGCGTTTCCGATTCCTCGATCAGCGGGCAGACCCAGTACGCCTGGCTCCCCGCCATGCACGCATCGCGCACCCGCTGCACCACTTCATCGCGGCGCGTATCGGAGATGAGCCGCGTGGCGACCGGCGTGCGTCCGGGCGGCAGCTCGTCGATCACCGATACGTCGAGGTCCGCGTAGTAGCTCATCGCGAGCGTTCGCGGAATCGGCGTGGCGCTCATCATCAGCTGGTGGGGTTGCGCGAGCTCATCGCGCCGCGTGCCTTTCATGCGCAGCGCGAGACGCTGGTGAACGCCGAACCGATGCTGCTCGTCCACGACGGCAAGCCCCAGATTCTCGAATCGCACGTCATCCTGAAACAGCGCGTGGGTGCCGATCGCGACCCGCGTGCGCCCGCTTGCGATCGCCTCGAGCGCCGCGTCTTTTTCCCGTTTGCGCAGCCCCCCGGCAATCCAGGTGACCTCCAGACCCAGCTCACGCAGCCAGCCGGAAAACTTGCGGTAGTGTTGCTCCGCGAGTATTTCGGTCGGGGCCATGATGGCCACCTGCGCGCCGTTCTCCACCGCCTGCAGCGCAGCGAGGGCCGCGACGATCGTCTTGCCGCTGCCGACATCGCCCTGGAGCAGGCGCTGCATCGGATAGGGCTGGGCGAGATCGTGCTCGACTTCGGCGAGCACGCGCTGCTGCGCCGGCGTCAGCGTGAACGGCACCGCCGCAAGCAACGCCTGCGTCAGCGTGCGCAGAGGACGCAATCGAGGCGCCTGCGCCGCCTTGCGCCTGCCGTAATGGACCCGCATCGAAAGCTGTTGCGCGAGCAGCTCGTCGAACTTCACGCGCCGCCACGCCGGATGCTCCCGCGCGTGCAAATCCTCCTGCGACACGTCGGGCGGCGGGTTATGGAGAAACCGCACGGCGTCGCGAAATCGCGGCAGGCCCAGCGCCGCCGTGGCGGTGACCGGCAGGGTGTCGGTCAGGTCGCACTCATCGAGAGCGCGCTCGATGAGACGGCGCAGCGTGTCCTGCCCGAGCCCGGCGGTGGTGGGGTAGACCGGCGTGAGCGCTTTGGGCACCGGCGCGTCCTCACCGACGACCCTGCACCTGGGGTGAACCATCTCGGGACCGAAAAACCCGTGCCGGATCTCGCCGAACGCGCGCACGAGCACACCCGGTGCGAGCTGCCGCACCTGGCTCGGATAGAAATTCAGGAAGCGCAAGGTGAGCACGCCGCTGCCGTCTTCGATGTGCGAGACGAGCTGGCGGCGCGGCCGGTACTTCACGTCGGTCTCGACGACCCGTCCTTCAACCACCACGTCCTGCGCCGACGGTGCATCGCTGATCGGATGGACCCGGGTCTCGTCGTCATAGCGCAGCGGCAGGTGCAGGACGAGATCGAGCGTGCGCTGGATGCCCAGACGCCCGAGCTTTTCGAGCGCGGCTTTCTGCACGCCCGGCAAGCCGGGCGCCGGTTCTTCAGCCGCTGGCGTTGCCGCCGGACCGGCCGGGTTGCGCGCCGCTTTTTTTTGCACCTTCGGGCGTTGTGCTCGCACGCTCCGCGGCGCCGCATCGGGATCGGCTTTGGTCACTGTGCTATGATGAAGTGGTGCCGGTAAAGTTTCAAATGTATCCTGCTCCATCCTCCCCTTACCCATCCGTCATGACCGGCCCCGCAGTCGACAATCTGCTCAAGATGCTCCACGCCGGGCGCGACAATGCGCTGCTGCGCTTCAGCCTCGGCAACGAGTATCTGAAGAGCGATGAGCCCGATGCAGCGGCGGAACACCTCAGAGCCGCCGTCACGCACGATCCGCAGTATTCGGCCGCGTGGAAGCTGCTCGGCAAAGCGCTCGAGTCGGCGCAGGCCCTCCCCGAAGCGCTGGCCGCCTACCGCGAAGGCATCGCGGTCGCGGAGCGCAAAGGCGATAAGCAGGCCGCCAAAGAGATGACGGTCTTCGCCCGCCGTGTCGAGCGCAGGCTCGACAGCACTCACTGAAGCCCCTTCACCGTGCACGGCCGCGCAACTGATCGTCTGAGCCCATGGCGCGCGTAGTCAACTGGCGGGAGCTCCTGATCGGCAAGCCGCGCGACCCGCTGAACGCGGACACGCGCCACAACATCGCGCTGATCGCTTTTTTCGCCTGGGTGGGACTGGGCGCAGACGGCCTCTCCTCCTCGTGTTACGGCCCCGAAGAAGCGTATCTCGCGCTCGGCGAACACACCCACCTCGGTCTCTATCTCGCCGCCGCGACCATCATCACGGTCTTCGTCATCTCGCTGGCGTACAACCAGGTCGTCGAGCTTTTCCCGACCGGGGGCGGCGGTTACCGGGTCGCCAGCGAGCTCGTCGGCCCGCGCGCAGGCCTGGTCTCGGGTGCCGCGCTCATCGTCGACTACGTACTCACCATCGCGATCTCGATTGCAAGCGGCGCGGACGCGGTGTTCAGCCTGCTGCCGGTCGGCCTGCAGCACTGGAAAGTCACCACCGGGGTCGTCGCCGTGCTGCTGCTCATCGTGCTCAATCTTCGCGGCATGAAGGAGGCGATCAAGGTGCTGCTGCCGATTTTTGTCGGCTTCGTGGTCGTGCATACGGTGCTCATTTTCTATGGGGTGTACGCGCAAGCGGGGCGCCTGCCCCTGTTGATTCCGGAAACGGTCGTCGAAACCCGCACGCTCGCCCAGCAGATGGGCTGGATGTCGGTGTCGGCGATGCTGCTCTTCGCGTACTCGCACGGCGGCGGGACCTACACCGGCCTCGAAGCGGTTTCGAACAATGTGCACACCCTCGCCGAGCCGCGGGTGCGCACCGGCAAGTGGACGATGTTCTACATGGCCATGTCGCTCGCTTTCATGGCGGGCGGCATTCTGATCCTCTACCTGCTGTGGAGCGCGACTGCGGTGCCGGGCCAGACCCTCAACGCCGTGGTGTTCGACTCGATCATCCGCAATTTCGATTTCGGCAGCCCCTTCGCAAACCACTCCGTCCTGGTGGTCGTGCTGGCGCTCGAGGCCGGGCTGCTTTTTGTTGCTGCGAATACCGGGTTTCTGGGCGGGCCTGCCGTGCTGTCGAACATGGCGGCAGACTCGTGGGTCCCGCGCCAGTTCAGGCAGCTCTCCAGCCGCCTGGTGACGCAGAACGGCGTGCTGCTCATGGGAATCGCCGCGCTGGGCGTGCTGATCTGGAGCCGCGGCAATGTGGCGCTGCTGGTCGTGCTCTACAGCATCAATGTGTTCCTCACCTTCTCGATCGCGCTCTGGGGTCTGTGCATCTACTGGTGGGGTAATCGCCGCGGCGCCGCCCCCTGGAAGCGCCGCCTCCTGTTGTCGGGCCTGGGCGTGTTGCTCACGACGAGCATTCTGGTCGTGCTGCTCATCGGGAAGTTCGACGAAGGCGGCTGGGTCACGCTCATCATCACCGGCGCGGTGATCGCGTTGTGCCTCACCATACGCTGGCATTACGACCAGACGCGCGAGCAGCTGCGCAAGATCGATTCGCTGTTTTCGACTCGCGGCGGAATCGACGATACGCCCGATCCGCCGAGCGTCGACCCGCAAAAGCCGACGGCCGTGTTTTTCGTTGGCAAGAACCGCGGTGTGAGCATGCATGCGCTGCTGTGGGTGCGCCGACTCTTTGGCGACCACTTCAAGAACTACATTTTCCTCAGCGCCGGTGAAGTCGACGCCCAGAGCTACAACGGCCCGGGCGCGCTGCGCACACTGCGCTACGAGATCGAGAATTCGCTGCGGCACTATGTCAATTTCTGCCACGCGCACGGGCTCGCCGCGAAGTCGGAAGCCGCTTTCGGCACCGATCCTGTCGCGGATCTCACCCGGCTCGCCGAGGAAACGACAAAGGAGTTTCCGAACAGCGTGTGCTTCGCGAGCAAACTCATTTTCGCCCACGACAACTTCTTCACGCGCTGGCTGCACAACCAGACCGCACTCGCGCTGCAGCAGCGCCTGCACCTGCAGGGCATACAGGTGGTGATCCTGCCGATGAAGGTCGGCTGATCGGCGCCACGCCGGCGCGAGAGGAGAGACGAGCGAGGAGCGCGGAGTAAGCGTGCCCGCTACGAGGGCAGCTGAAGGACGTACTTGGAAAGTATGTTTCTCTGGATCTCGCTCGACCCGCCGTAAATCGTGCCCGGCCGTGCGTAGTAGAACGGCGCGAGGAAATCGATCTCGGCGCCGGCAAAGTCGTGCACGCCTTCGATCACCCCGTCTTCGGCACCCGTTTCGACCAGCATGTCCGTCAGGCGCTGCCACGCTTCCATCGCCCACACCTTGAGCGACGAGACATCCTGGCCCAGAGGCTCGCCGCGCTTTACCTGCTCGACGTACCGCGAATACAGCGACGCCAGGTCCTCGAGATCGAGCGTGATCGCCGTGAAACGGTCGACGAATCCGGAATCCTCGAAAAGACCTTTCGCGCGCGCCAGCATTTCCAGCCGCATCAGCGCGTATTGCGGGCGGCGCGGGCTGCCGATGTTCAGACGCTCGAAACCGAGCAACGCCTTGGCCACCGTCCAGCCGTCGTTCAGGGTGCCGACCAGCGTATCGGTCGGGACGCGCACGTCGTCGAAGAAGACCTCGCAGAATTCCTCGTGGCCCGCGATATTGCGGATGGGGCGGATGATGATTCCGGGCGTATTCAGGTCGACCAGCAGAAAGCTGATGCCTTTCTGCTTTTTCGCCTGTCGGTCGGTACGCACGAGCAGATAGATGTGCGTCGAATCGTGCGCGAGCGTGGTCCAGATTTTCTGGCCGTTGATGACGAACCGGTCGCCTTCGATCACAGCGGAGGTCTGCAGATTGGCGAGGTCGGAGCCCGCGCCCGGCTCCGAATAACCCTGGCACCAGATGATCTCGCCCGAGCGGGTGCGGGGCAGGAAATACTGTTTTTGTGCTTCACTGCCGTATTTCATGATGATGGGGCCGACTTGCGTGATGCCCTGGTCGGCGGGGCGCGCAACGCCGTGGCGCTCCATCTCTTCGAGGAAGATCACCATCTTCCCGGCTTCGAGACCCATGCCGCCCCATTCGGGAGGCCAGTTGGGCGCGATCCACCCTTGCTCGACCAGCGTATCCCACCAGCCGCGGATCTCGGACATGCGCACGCGTCGGGGGAGGAAGCGCAGCGCCTCGGGATAGCGCGTCTCGATGAAAGCGCGCACCTCCTGTCGAAAAGCCTCGTCGCTGTGCGTGTTGTAATCGACCACCTGGTGAGCCGCCATCATCAGCTCCTGTTCTTCAATACGATCGACGCGTAGCGGCGGCGATGCGTCGCCGCATTGCCGAGCCACGCCGCGAGCACCAGTGCGCGCTTCAGATAAAGCCCGGCGTCGTATTCGTCGGTGAAACCGATGGCGCCGTGTATCTGTATCGCTTCGCGCGTGATGCGCACGCCGGCGTCCGAGCAGCGCGCTTTCAAGCGGCTGGCGATGGCCGCACGCTCGCGCGGTTGCGGCGACGCGTCGAGCGCGCGCAAGCTGTCCTCGAGCACGGCCGAAGCGAGCTGCTGCTGGATGTAAAGATCCACCGCGCGGTGCTGCAATGCCTGAAAGCTGCCGATCGGCTTGCCGAACTGCACCCGCGTTTTCATGTACTCCACGCTCATCTCGAGCGCGCGGCTCAGCACGCCGTAGAGCTCGGCACTGACAATCGCTGCGGCATGATCCAGACCGCGCGCGAGTGCAGCAGCAGCGGCTTCGCCGCGCGCCGCCACGCGATCGAGCGGCACGACCGCGTCGTCGAGCTTTAGCGTGCCGAAGTGCCGCCCGTCCGCCAGCGGCTCGAATTCGCACGAAACGCCTGGCGACCCGCTTTCGATACACGCGAGCACGAGACCCTCGTCCGACCGCGCCGCGACGAGGTGCGTGTCAGAGCCCGCCGCACCCGCCACATAGCGCTTCGTCCCGCTCAACCGGAAACCGCCTTCGAAAGACGTCGCTCGCAGGGCAATGTGATCGCCGCCGAGCGCCCCCGCATCCTCCTGCCAGGCGAGTGAGACCACGCGACTCCCGTCCGCGATGGCCGGCAGGATCTCGTTTTTGAGGGGCTCGTTGTCCGACGCGGCAAGCACGCCCGCAGCGAGCACCGCGCACGCCGTGAACGGCTCGGGTGCGAGTGCGCGCGCAAGCCCTTCGGCGACGATCGCCGTTTCCGCAAGGCCGAGCCCCATGCCGCCGTAGCTTTCGGGAAGCGCAATCCCGAGCCAGCCCAGATCGGCCATCTGCTTCCATATCGCCCGGTCGTATTCGCCCGGCGTGCCGCGCAGCGCCCGTACGCGTGCGATGTCGCTGCCGCGCGTGACGAAATCGGTGACGCTGTCTTTGAGCAAGGTCGCGTGTTCTGAAGCCATAGCGGTATTCCGGGGTGTTCTGCGCGGTCAGCGGATGAGGAATCATACAATACGCTCGGGGTGATGCGGTGATGCGGTGATGGGCCATGCGGTGATGGGATGGGCCGTACTGTCCCGCGCCCCAGAGGCGCAAGGCAAGGGCGTCATCACGTCGTCACTCCATCACCGCATCACTTCATCACTCCGTCACTCCGTCACCGCATCACATCATCACTTCTTCGGTCACCACACTTACAGCGGCCCTTCCCCCCACGGGCCCGTGATCGCACACGTCATCCCGCTCGCGATCCGGCCGTCGCCGTAAACGTTCACGAAGAGGATCGTCCCGTCGGGGCTGAAGCAGGCGCC
>JBKJKJ010000577.1:0-2870 GCA_046597455.1 Burkholderiales bacterium | reverse complement strand
CCGAAAGGAATCTTCGAGTACGTCGACAAGGGCACCGAGGACGGGATTTCGCTCGAGGAGAACCGGGCGGCGTTTCAGCGCATCAAGCTGCGCACGCGTTTTCTCAACGACTGGTCGAAGCGCGACCTCGGCACCGAGATCTTCGGTAAGCGCATCGAGCTGCCATTCGGGATCGCGCCTACGGGCAGCGCGGGGCTGATGTGGCAAGTATGACGCCTTGATTGTGGCTGAACGCAGGCGCTTCGGCGAGTTGATCCGAAGGCTGGAAGTCCGCTCACGGACTGGTGTCCATATTTCCCAACACGAAAAAAGCAGGAAATAAAGTCGTGCAATACACCACACTGGGCCGTACCGGCCTCAAAGTCAGCGTTGCAGGTCTAGGTTGCGGCGGCAGCAGTCGGTTGGGGTTGACTGCAGGCCATAGCGAAGAACATTGTGCGGGTATTGTTCGACAAGCGGTCGATCTCGGTATCAATCTTATCGACACCGCAAAAGCCTATGGCACCGAGCATGTAGTGGGTGGGGCATTGAAGTCGATCGCGCGTGATTCGGTGATTGTCGCGACTAAGCAGAAGGTGGCGCAAGGCAAGTCGCTGATACCGGCGTCCGAGGTCGTTGCAGGATTGGACGACTCATTGAAGATATTGGGGACCGATCATGTCGATATCTTTTATCTGCATACCGTATTGCCTGACGCCTATGGCCACGTAGTGAGCGAAGTCGTACCTGCGCTTCTGCGCGAGAAGGATAAAGGCAAGTTTCGTTTTCTCGGAATCACGGAAATGCCGCCCAAAGATGCGCGCCATGAAACGTTGCAGCTCGCGCTCAAGGCTGATTGCTGGGACGTGATGATGTTCGCTTTTCACATGCTTAACCAGAATGCGCGAAAGCAGGTGTTTCCGGAAACCCTGTCACGCAAGGTTGGCACCATGATCATGTTTGCCGTTCGCAGTCTGTTCAGCACGCCGGGACGGCTGCAGCAGGACATCAGTGCGTTGGCGGCCGAGGGCAAAGTGCCCGCCTGGCTCGCGGACAAATCGCAGCCGCTGGACTTTCTGTTGCATGATGGCGGCGCACAGAACGTTATTGAAGCGGCCTACCGCTATGTCAGACACGAACCGGGTGCGGACGTCGTATTGTTCGGTACTGGTAATCCGGCGCACATGGAACCCAACATCAAGGCCATTCTGGCCCCTCCATTGCCGTTAGAAGACGTTCAGAAAATTAATGAATTGTTTGGCGGCCTCGAAGGTATCGGCTTGGATGAACCCAAGTGGAAGTCTTAGTCACGGTCGACCGGATTGGTGGCAACACTGCAGAATTGTCTGATCGAAACTGCTTTTTACTTTCAATAGACAATCAACTGGAAATTGATCAAGCGTGAATGAATTGACGTCATCCTGGGCCTCAAAAATAGTCCGTGAGTTTGATGACTCGGGTATGCACAGGGTTGGCGCTGCTGGTGACCTCAGTAGTGGCGAACGGTTGCTCAATGAAGTTTCAATGAAGGGGATAAATGCAACAAAAATGCCGGTGTCTCTTGATCGGATAATAGTAGAAGAGGCCTATGTCGAATGTGCGCACCGACGTATTGAATCATTGCCAATGTTTGATTCACCTGTAACGCCGAAGAATGGCATTGCAGGCTTGTTTTCCCCGATTGGCGGCGACGGGCAGATTGGTTACGCTGAATTTGCGCCGAATGCAGCGTCCATCAAAGGCCAGCCTTTGGAGAAGCTCAGGGGTGCCACTCGCCATTCTGCTTTGGTTGTGGCAACTCTTTCGCAAAGTGGGGCGCTTTGTCCGATCAATGCACAGCATTTCTCCTCGCCTTTTGGGCCGCCAGTATTGCTGGTGGCTGGCATGCATCATGAATTGTTCACGGAGCAGGCGTCCCTGAAGGCGCCAATCAAGGTATTCAGCCATTACCGGAAAGAGCGAACAGAATCATTCAATATTCAGGCTTGTACATCAACTGCTTTCGCTGAAAAACCGGTGGTGATCGTGACGCCACGTACAGGGTGGTGGGAGTCTACCGCGGAGCGTGCCGGGGGCTTGGTTGCCTGGCTTGCAGGCATTGGAATGGCCGGCAAGATGCAGGCCGAGAACAGGCTGCGGCGCCAGGTATTTACGTATGCGACTTGCGGTCACGAGTTAGGGCACATTGGCCTTGATGAACTGATCAGGCAGCGCAAGGATCTCTTGCACGGAGCCAGCTGCTGGCTTCATCTCGGTGCTAATCTTGGGACCGCAGGTAATCAGCAAATGATGGTGCGCTCGGAGAATCCTGATGATGGTCATTTAATGCGCGATTTACTGATTTCCGAGGGATATCCTGAAAGTTTCATAGCGATCGAACCAATTGCCAGGATATCCGGAGAAGGGCATGACTTGGTGAATCTGGGGGCAAAGGTTCTGTCGATGGCCGGCAGTAATAGATATTTTCATGATGCGAGCGATCGGTGGCCGGGCAACATAAACGCTGCCGGAATTGCCAGTATTGCAAGGGCCGTAGCGCGTTGGGTGGAGCAGCAGGCCGGCTAAGTCCTGAGAGCAGGTCAATCCCGGCTCTTGGCAGCTTCGCTAGTTTGAACAGCTTTCCTCAATTTATAACAATACAGAATTCCGGTTTCCCGATGACACTGTCGTGCAGCCTGGCGACATCCAGTCCCCGCCACGGCAGGGATCAACAGCGGCCAAACAATGTGAGGGGACGATGACGAACCTCGATCGCTGCTTCAACATCTTCGATCTGCGCGAGGCTGCGCAACGCCGCCTGCCGAAAGGAATCTTCGAGTACGTCGACAAGGGCACCGAGGACGGGATTTCGCTCGAGGAGAACCGGGCGGCGTTTCAGCGCATCAAGCTGC
>JBKJKJ010000571.1:0-5835 GCA_046597455.1 Burkholderiales bacterium | reverse complement strand
AGAGGCCCGCGAATTACTCGCTACGCGCAGGCCCGGCGCCTCGGGTATTGCGGTCGCGGGTGCGGCAGCGCTGAACTGACCCCCCCTTGGCTTGACACTCGAAGGAAGGGAGGTAATGGAGGAAAACCTCGGTTTCCCTCTGTTCGATTACCGGCCGACTCGACTGCCGAATGGCAGTCGAGTCGCGCCCCACAGCGCGAGGCTGCCGAACACCACCCCCAGCGCGACCCCAACGATGACGCCGCCGTAACTGCTGTAACGGTCGAACATCCAGCCCGCCCACCAGGGACCCGCCGCCGAGCCCAGGCCGAAGCCCAGGTCGAGCAGCCCGATGATCGTGCCCAGGTTTTTGCCGGAGAACCGATCGGAGACCGCGGAGGCGTAGACCGGAGCGATGCCGTTGAAGCCGAGGCCGAACGTCAGCAGGTAGCCCGACAGCAGGACAATGCGCAACGCGGCGGATTCGGCCGGGACGAGCGACGTGAGCCACAGCAACGCCAGCCCGACGAGGCTGATGCCACAGATGACGACCACGCAGGCCGAGCGGCCGATCCGGTCGGAAAGCGGCCCCCATATCAAACCGCCGATGGCGCGCAGCACACCGAGCACGCCGAAGATCAGCGACGCCAGCGTCAAGCCGTACCCCATGTCCACCAGCATTCGCGTCTGGTGCACGACGATGGTCATGGTGCACGTGCCCATCATGGTGACGGCGAGGGCCAGTAGCCAGAAGTGCCGGGTGCGAACCGCATCGCCGATGGTCGCGCCAGCCTTGCCAGGCATGGTGCGGGCGGCGGCTCGCGTGGACGGGCCATCGGGCACCAGGCCGACGCGCTCGGCGGAATGTCGATGGAACAGCACGTTGATGGGAATCAGCACCACCATCGCGGCAATGCCGAACCACCACATGGTTTCCCGCCACCCGACATGCACGATCAATTCCGCGCTTATGCCCGCGACTGCGAAGGACCCGATGCCGACGCCGGCCAGGGATAACGCCGAGGCGAGCCCCCGGCGCTGTTCGAACCAGCGTGGCACGATCGCCATATGCGGGATGAATCCGAGCGCCGCAAAGCTGAAGCCCAGCAGGATGCCGTAGGAGGCGGTCAAGCCCGCCAGGGAGTCGCTTGTCGAGCAGAGCATCAGCCCCGCGCCCATGCAGAGCGCGCCGATCGTAAAGAGCACCCGCGCGCCCAGACGGTCGAACAGGTAGCCGCTCAGTGCCGCCGTGCAGGCATAGACGATCATGGCGGCGGAAGCCACGCCCGCCGTTTCCGCGCGCCCCCAGCCGGTCTCATCGAGGATGGCGGAATAGTAGACCCCGAAAGCGAAGCGGAACCCCAGGGAAACGAACAGGGTCACGAACATCACGGCGACGATGACCCAGCCGTAATAGATGCCGCGCCTGCCGAACCATCCGGTCAAATCAGTTAACATCTCGACATGGGCAGTGTGGGTAACTCACGAGAGATTCGAGGAGGCTTGCGAGCAATGGATGCGATTCCGACGGGCCGCGCGCTGGGAGCCGAGATTACCGGCATCGATCTATCGAAGGATGTCTCCGCCGCGCAGCGCGAATTCATCTTCAACGCTTACGCGGAAAACCTCGTGCTGCTGTTCCGGGGGCAACGCTTGAGCTACTCCGATCTGCTGCGGTTGCGCGAATTGTTCGGTCCGCCCGGGCAAGCAGCGAATCAGCTGCTCGGTCTCGGACGCAAGAAATACTTACCGGACGAAGTGCCGGACGATATCACCATCATCTCCAACATCGTCGATGCCGAGGGCAAGCCGCTCGGTGCGCTCGGTGACGGCGAAGCATTCTGGCACACGGACAGCTCGTTTACGGAAAAGCCGATTTCCGCGAGCCTGCTGCACGCCATCGAAGTGACCGAGCAAGGCGGCGAGACCGCGTTTCTGAACATGTACAGGGCGTACGAGGAGATGCCCGCCGAGCTGGCAGCCAGGATCGACGGCAAATACGCCAACCACTCGAAAGTACATAATTCCGCCGGCATGCGACGTCCCGAATTCGCCGACGTAACGGACCCGTCGAAAGCGCCCGGGGTGAAACACCCGATCGTGCGCGTCCATCCGGTCACGGCGCGGAAATGTCTATACCTCGGGCGCCGCCTCAACTCTTACATTTTCGGTTTGTCGGTCGACGAAAGCGAAGGGCTGCTCGATGAGATATGGGCGCATGCGTGCCAGGACAAATATGTGTGGCAGCACAAGTGGCGGGTCGGTGATCTGCTCGTGTGGGATAACCGATGCACCATGCATCATCGCAACGCCTTTGCACCCAACGCGCGCCGGCTCATGCACAAATCCACGTCGGCCGGCGAGGCCGTCGTTTCGGTGACAGGCGCGTAAGTAAGGGCTGTCAGGCAGCCGCGCGTTGCGCCGCACGCGCACGCGCGGCCTCACCGAAAGCGGTGTACAGCGCACCTGAGAGCGCATGCTTTTCGGGCTGCCATTCCGCGTGCCACTGCACGCCGACGACAAACTGCGTTTCGTCGTCGTAGCGCAGGCCTTCGATCACGCCGTCGGGGGATGTCGCCTCCACGACCAGCCCCTCGCCCAGACGATCCACACCCTGACCGTGCAGCGAGTTGACCATCATCTCGTCGTGGCCGGTAAGGGACTGGAACAGGCCGCCCGCAGTGAACCTGACCAGGTGATTGAGCCGGTAGACCTCTTCCGGCGTGACATCGTCGTGTTGCGGTCTGCGGTGGTCGTTCTTTCCGGGCACTTGGTGAATGCGGTAATGCAATGACCCGCCCAGAGCGACGTTGATTTCCTGAATGCCGCGGCAGATGCCAAACACCGGCACGCGAGCAGCGATGCAGGCACGCACCAGCGGCAGCACGAGCGAATCGCGCGACGGATCGACGATTTCATCAGCCGGAAAGGCCGGTCCATCGTAGTGATGCGGCTCGACATTCGACCGCCCTCCCGTGAGCACGACGCCGTCCACGCGCGAGACCAGCGCGTCGATATCCATGGCCGCGCCGACCGGCGGCAGCAAGAGGGGAATGCAATCCACCATCCTCACGAGGGCATGGACGTTGCGCTCGCCAGTGGCATGCACCCGATGCCGCCGATGGGTCGCCTCCATTGCGTTGGCAGAAACACAGATCAGCGGACGCGGCGAGTTTGTGGTCATTGCAGAAGCATCACGAGTATCACGAGGGGAAACCTATCACAAGAGGCGCTGCCGATGGGCTAGGCTAGGCCGCCACACTCATCTTACCCACCAGATCCCGCGTGGCGGCGACAAACCGGTCCATCTGTGAAACGGAATTCCAGACGCACGCGTTGACGCGCAGCGCATAGCCGAACGGCTTCGGTGCAAGTGTATCGGGGTCGCGGTTGGGGACGAGGCCGATGGGGAACGCCGCCGCCTCCGGATCGGGCGCACGGGTGAATCCGTCGGGTCCCACCCCGCCGCCCGAGATGCGAAACCCGTACTCGCGCAGCAGCCGATCTCGAAACTCGACGTTGAGGTCCGGATTGCAGCGCTGCCGGTCGTCGGGGAAAGGATTGAAGCAGACGATGGCCGACTTGAGCTGCGGATCCACGGTCGGCTGCAGCAGCACATCTTCGCCGAATGTGGACGCGATGCGGCTGCGAAGATAGTCCGCCAGATTGTGGGTCCAGGCCTGGATGCGCGAGCGTCCGACCTCGTCCCACAACGCGCAGACATCGCCCAGTGCGCGCCAGTCGGCGGACTCCGGGAAGCCGTATCGGCTCATCGCGGCGCCAATGTCGAAATCAGCGGGACGGCTGCCATCGAACGGAACATCGCGGGCGGAGCTGCGAATGATGTGAAAGCGCGGCAGCGGCGTGGGGTTGGCGGAATGCTGGCGGTTGCGGATATACAGAATGCCGGTGCCGCCCGGGCCGCACTGCCACTTGTGGCCGGAGATGGCCCAGAAATCGATCCCGGTCTCATCCAGACGCGGATCGATCATGCCGCCGTAATGCGCGCCGTCCGCCACCGTGATCGCGCCGGCCTCCTGGGCGAGCGCTGCGATGCGCCGCTCCGGCAGCCGCTGCCCGTTGGGCCACAGGGGGCTGGAAAAAAAGAGGGCGCGGGTCACACCCGGGCGGATGCGTTTGCGCACCGCTTCGACGACCTCGTCGGCCGTGGTCGCGCGCTGCACCGGCACGCCCCATTGCACGATCCTCACGCCGAAGCGCGCCGACATACGCAGCACCGTTGCAAGGCCGGCGGGATGCTCCATCGGCGAGACCAGGATCTCATCCCCGCGCTGCCACTCGATGCCCATCAGGATCTGCGACAGCGCATCGGTGGTGTTGCGCGAGATCGCGATCTCGTCGACGCTCGCGCCGTAGCCGTGGGCAATGCGCTCGCGCGTGGTCGCGGTCGGCTCCAGGTGCACCGGATACGGGTCTCGCGCAATCTGGTCCAGGCCCTCCTGATAGCGCTTGCGCACACTGTCGGGCTGCGAGCCCTTCTGCCCGGCCATCAGGTAGACGATTTCGGGGTCGAGAGAAAACTGCTGCGCAAAGGCCTGGAAAACCGGCCCTTCCTGCGCGAAGAAGGCCGCCTGCGCGGGACTCATGGGCCCGGCATCGGCTGATGCATTCCCGGGCTGGCTCGTGGCTTCGGCCATAGGCGGCGGAAATCGCTCCTCAAATACTCGTCACGCGCAGGTGCAGGGCCTCGGGCGTTGCGATCGCGGGCGCTGCGGCGCCGGCCTGATCCGCCCCGGGAACGTGATGCGCGAAGATGTGCGGACCGATCTCGGCGACGCACCGCGCACCCACGTAGCCGAAGGCCCGCTCCATTTCGTCCGACAGGATCCTGATCGCCCGCGCGGCGCCCGCCTGCCCGCCGCATGCCGTCCCGTAAAGCGTCGCCCTGCCGACCAGCACCATCTTCGCACCGAGGGCCAGCGCCTTGACGACGTCGCTGCCCCGGCGGATACCGCTGTCGAGTATGACGGTGCAGCGGTCGCCAACCGCCTCAACGACTTCCGGAAGCATGTCCAGGGTCGCCACGGCGCTGTCGAAAGCGCGACCGCCGTGATTCGACACGACCACACCATCGGCGCCCGCGTCGACCGCGGCCCGCGCCTGGTCACCGCTCAGGATGCTCTTGACGATGAGCTTGCGCGGCCAGAAGTCGCGGAATTTCCGGATGTGGTCCCAGGTCATCGCCTGGAACGCCTTCGGACGCGTGCGCGTCTTGCCGTCGAGGACCGTATGGCGATAGCGCTCGGGAAAGTTGGCGTTCGTGGGCATGCCTTCGTTCATGAGGTACTTACGCATCACGCGCCACATCCAGCCGGGATGCATCGCCATGTCCATCGCTGCCGTCACGTTGGGCTTGAACGGAAAGGAGTAGCCGTTGCGCTCGTTGTGCTCGCGCCCGCGACCCGGCGCCTGATCGATCGTAACCACCAGCGCTTCCCAGCCCAGGTCGCGCGCACGCGTGACCATCTCATACGAGCCCGCCTCATCCGCCCAGGGGTAGAGCTGGAACCACTTGCGTGAATCGGGCAATGCCCGGGTGACTTCTTCCATGGAAGTCAGCGCACCTGTCGCCAGCGTAAAAGGAATACCCGCCGCAGCAGCGGCCCTCGCCAGCTCCAGCTCGCCCTGATACCACATCAGCCCGGCGCTCCCCGTAGGCGCGATCCCGAATGGTAGTTCGATGCGCTTACCGAAGATCTCGGTGCCGAGGTCGCGCTCCGACCAGTCGTTGAGAAAACGCGTGCGCAGCTTGATGCGCTGAAACGCCGCCCGGTTCTCCTCGAGCGAAATCCCGTCCTCGGTGCCCTTGTCGACGTACTCGAAGATTCCTTTCGG
>JBKJKJ010000539.1:0-2536 GCA_046597455.1 Burkholderiales bacterium | reverse complement strand
CGTGGCGCTCGCCCGGGCGCGCCACGAGCGCCTCGACACTTCGGGCGGGCAGCGAGGGATGAACGAGCAGGAGAAAGGGCGACTGCACGACCAGGGAGATCGGTGCGAGATCCTTAACCGGATCGTAGCCGAGGTTCGAATGAACCGAAGGCGCGATGGTGTAACCGCCCGAGGCGCCGAGTAGCGTGTAGCCGTCGGGCGCCGCGGCGGCAACCGTTCGATACGAGACGACGCTTCCGGAGCCTGTGCGATTCTCGACGACGAACGCGCGGCCGAGACCTTCGGTCAGCTTCTGCGCGAAAAGGCGAGTCTGGATGTCGTTGCCGCCGCCGGGCGCCTGGCCGACGATGACACGAACCGGCCTGAGCGGGTAATCCGTAGGGCTTTGCGCGGCCGCGACACCGCAGACGAGAGCGCACCCCACGGCAGTCGCGAGACCCGGCAAACGCCGCCGGTCGCGCGGACCGGCCACCGCCTCACGCCTCACGCCGCACGCCTCGTGTTTCAAAGTCCTGCACGCGCATAGAGGCGCACCGCGTTATCCCACATCAGCTTGCGCCGCCGTTCTTCGCCCATCTTCCACGCGAGCGCCAGCTTCACCGTCTCCGGAAAGTGGCTCTCGCCGTGCGGATAGTCCGACGCATACATGAGCACGTCTTCGCCGACGAGATCGATCACGGCACTCGTCAGCGCAGCCCCTTCAGGGACTTCGATGCTCTGGAAGTAGCGCCCGCTCATCACGTATTCGCTGGGTGTGTGCTTCAGCGCCGGGAGCGCCGCCCTGATCGTCTGCGCGTGCTCATCGAGGCGCTTCATCCAGAAAGGCAGCCACCCGTGGCCGGCTTCGAGCGTGGCAATGCGAAGCTTCGGGTAGCGGTCCATCACCCCGCTGCCGATGAGCGCGGCCATGTTGCGCATGCCGCACCACGGATGCGCCGCCGAGCGCTGCACGAACAGGTTCTCCCACGTGTCGAGCCCGCCGGGCGCATAAGGCGGCATCACCGTGAACGTGTGCAGCACGATGCACATGTCGTGCTCGGCGGCTTCGGCCCAGATCGGCTCGAGATCCGGATGGTCGAGCGGCACGCCGTAGGGCGCATACACCATCACGCCCCACGCCCAGCGCGATTTGCCCCAGCGCCGGATCTCCTCGACACTGCCCTGCACGTCGCGTGCAGAGGCGAGTATCACGCCGCCGATGCGCGTGGGGTAGTCGCTGCAGTAGTCCTGCATCCAGCGGTGATAAACCCGGTACATGCCGGCTTCGAGCGCGACGTCGTCGCCCGCAGTCCACGTGCCGAACCACCCTGATGGCAGCGTGAGGTTCACGTCGACGCCTTCGTAATCCATGTCCTTGATGCGCTCGGCGGGATCGTGATCGACGCGCGGCGAAGGCTCGCGCTCGCGCGCCACACCGGTGAAGCCGGCCATGTAGCCCGCAGGCGCCTGGTCGGCTTTCGCGTCCCCGAGCCTGCGCCGATAAAGGCGCTGCCCCCGGGTGTAGGTCTGCTGGCCGCGCTTGTTGACCGTCTTGTATTGCTCCCACGCGGTCAGTCGCGACCTTTCGGCCTCGGTGAGGTAGCTTTCCAGCACCTCCATGTACGGGCCCACGTGCGTGTCCGAATCGAAGATCTTGTAGCCGTCTCGTGCCATCGGGGGGTCTTTCGTAGATGAGAAGCGAATGCTCGACGGAACTCGTTGCGCCGTTGAATTGTATACACAGAAGATCGGGCCGGTCATGAGCCGCGTCGCACGCTCCCACGGCTACGGCAGCCATCCCCTTCATTCAGCCCGTGCCTTTTTTTTGCCGCCCAATACCCGGGCCCGAAGTGCGGCACGTTTCATGCTGAGATTCCTGGGCAAACTCAACTTTGGAGAACTATCTATGCCTATGGACAAAGACGACGTAATCGACACCCTCAACGACCTCATCGAAACTTGCAAGGACGGCGAGGCCGGATTCAAGGAATGTGCCGAGGACGTGAAGCGCGCGGACCTGAAATCGGTGTTTCTGGAGGGTGCCCGCAGTTGTGCAGACGGCGCTCGCGAGCTGCAGACCGAAGTTCAGCGCCTCGGCGGCAAACCCGAGCGCTCCGGCTCGCTGGCAGGCTCCGCGCACCGCCGCTGGGTCGACATCAAAACCGCACTGACGGGCAAGGACGACAAAGCCGCTCTGTCGGAATGCGAGCGCGGTGAAGACGTCGCGAAAGCGAGCTACAAGAAAGCGCTGGACAAGGATTTGCCGGCGGACGTTCGCGCGATCGTGCAGCGCCAATACCAAGGCGTTCTGCAGAACCACGATCGGATTCGTGCGCTGGAAAAAGCCGCGAAAGCAGCTTCGTAAACCGCATCACAACGCCCGTCGATCGACGGGCGTTTTCTTGCCTGGCTTCAGGGGCCTCGTAACGACACCCCGCCATTGACGCGATGACACCCACAGGTCGTTGCAACGCGAGCGCTGTGACGAAGCAACCCCATCGCGAACGTGGCTGCTGCGCACTGGGGCGGTTGCGAACAGCATAGTGCGCCACGGGGT
>JBKJKJ010000473.1:0-4927 GCA_046597455.1 Burkholderiales bacterium | reverse complement strand
ATCGGCGTTTCCCCCAGGCGCCATGACAATGAGATAGTCGTCGGGGATGTCGCCCAGATCCTGTCGGATCGACGCGATGAGCCTGGCGAGCTCCGGCTGCGGGGTGAGGGCCTCGCCGTCGAGCATCAGCACGGACTCGCTCGCTTCTGCGTCTCCGGGCTCGAGCGTGAAGCGGCTTCCCGATTCGCCGGTGTCGTCCTGCATCGGCTCGATCAGCCGTGCCAGCGCCGTGCGAAACGCCTGTTTCTCACGCGCGAGTCGCGCGCGGGTGACGGCACCGACCTGCTCGGGCTCGAGAACCGTCGAGTAGGGGGAATTTAAGACAGGTGGATCGGCATAGACGGCGCGCAGCACGGCGACGCTGTCCCGGACTGTGGCTCGCGAGCTTCGCAAGACGGCCCAACGCGTATCCGGCACGCAGGCGCCACGCAATTCCGCCATATCCCGCGCCAGTCCCGGGAGGACGCGGGCTATGCACGCTTCGAGCCGGACGGTTTCGAGCTCGTTGAGCAAAATCAGCGCGCGTCGGGGATCATCGAAACCGGCGCAGATGTCGAGCAGGTCGACCTCGAACGTACCGTAGCGGCCCTGCGCCCACAACAACGCCGCAGTCGCTTTGTAGAGCAGAAAGTTCTTTTCCCGGCTCTCATAGCGATCGATTCGCGCAGGCAGGTAAATCTGCTCGGTATCACTATACGTGTGCGGCGCCGTATCCACGCTCACGAGTCTGCCGCTCAGCCCCTGAACGAACAGCTCTAGCACTCGATTCACGTCGTCGAAGGACACGGCGACGCGGTCACGCATGCGGGCCTCGTTGAATCTCTCCACGTCCCGGAGCACCTGCGTCGCGCCGTGCAGTCCGTCGCTGTCATATACATCGAGCGCCCGCAGTATCCAGGCTTGCGCCATCCTGTCATCGAGAACGGACACGCCAAGCGGCGCCGCTACTGCAAACTGAAAAGCGAGCTCTATGTTGGTGCGTGTGACCACGTCGACCCAATGAAGCACGAAGTCCTGCTGCGCACGCGGCAGCGTCCAGATTGCGTCAGCAGCAGGCGCGGCCGTCCTGCGCGACGACAACACAGGGTCGAGCATCGCGGCGAGTGCACGCTCGATGTGCTGGCGTTCGCGCGGGGCGTTCACGGTGGCTGCACGGCGCGCGTCAGAAGAGGGACGAGGCGAGCTCGTTGACCGCGTGGAGAATCTCGGGATCGTCGGACAGTGCGCCGGCGACAGCCCCTGCGCACGCCGTGCGTGGTGCGATCCCGCGGCGGATGAGCTTGGCCGCGTGTACCAGAAGCCGGGTGGATGCGCCTTCGTCGAGACCGTTGCCCCTCAGATTGCGCGTCATGTGCGCAAGCTGCACGAGCTTGCCGGCGGTCTCGGCGTCGACTGCGCTCTCGCGCATGACGATTGTCGTTTCCAGTTCAGGTGCGGGATAGGCGAACTCTATCGCGATGAAGCGCTGCCGCGTGCTCTGCTTGAGCTCTTTCAGGACGCTTTGGTATCCGGGGTTGTACGACAGCGCGAGCATGAATTCAGGCGGCGCCTGCAACAGCTCGCCGCGCTTTTCAATGGGCAGGATGCGCCGCTCGTCGGCCAGCGGGTGGATGACCACGGTCGTGTCCTTGCGCGCTTCGACGACCTCATCGAGATAGCAGATCGCGCCCACGCGCACGGCGCGGGCGAGCGGGCCATCGATCCACCGGGTTTCGTTATTGGTGATGAGATACCTTCCCACGAGATCGGATGCCGTCAGATCATCGTGGCACGAGACGGTGATCAGTGGGCGCTTGAGCCGCCACGCCATGTATTCGACGAAGCGTGTCTTGCCGCAGCCGGTCGGGCCTTTCAGCAGGACCGGTATCTGGCTCGAATACGCGGCTTCGAACAACGCCGCTTCGTTGCCCACGCACTCGTAGTAAGGTTCGTTTTCAACGCTGTATTCGTCGATCCGCAGGGTCGACAGTCGCGGGGAAGCTGAAGTGAATTCCATGGGGGATTTTCTGGTATTTTTCGCCTAGCGTACTCCGTTCGACCGCTTCTAGCGACAGAGCGTGTGCTTCGCGCGCTGCACCGTGCAGCGCGCGGTCGCGGAACGCAGGTGGGCGAGAGATTGCCGAGATACACCGCAAAAGGTTTGATGCTATGATGAATTGTTTCGCCTTATCAACGACTAATTAGAAAGTCTGAGCACAACGTATGCAAAGACGCTGGAGGATGAGACGGGCGCTATTTGCGCTCTCTCTCGTGTTTTACGGACCGGGCGGATGGTGTCAGGAGTTCTGGGGGAGTGACCCGTTCAAGACGCTGGGTAACCTTTCGCCGGCCCCCGGGGTTGCCTGGGAGCCGCGAGAGGCGCTGCCGCAGGTCATCGCGCCCGAGGTCGCACCGCCTCCGGCAACCGCCGCGCCCCTGACACTCGCCGAACTGACTGAATACGCGCTGCGCAACAATCCGCGCGTGCGCCAGGCGTGGTATGCCGCTCGCGCCGCTGCCGCCGGGGTGGGTATAGAGCAGGCGGACTTGCTGCCCCAGCTTTCTGGATCGATCGCGCTGTCGCGGATCCGGCCGGTTTCGGGGACGACCGGGCAGGTGTCGCCGTGGCAAACGCGTTATGGTCCTGGGCTCACGCTCAGTTATCTGTTGTTCGACTTCGCCCGGACAGACCAGATCCACGCCACCGAGTATCGGCTGCTCGCAGCCAATCTCAATCAGAATCGAACGTTGCAGGACGTAATGTTCCAGGTCGAGCAGGCCTATTATCGGGTGCTCGGCCTGGACCTCCTGATCCGGGTGAACGAGACCAGTCTGCAGAACGTGCGCACGGCGCTCGACGCCGCGCAACGGCGTCGTGAGTCCGGGCTGGCCACGGTGGCGGACGTTTACCGTTCCGATACGCAGGTCGCGCAAGCCGAGGTCAACCTTACGCGCAGCCGCGGTGAGCTCGAGAAGGCGCGAGGTCAGCTCGCCTCGGCAGTGGGGCTGCCGGTGAATCAGACCCTGCGCATCCAGACTCTCACCGAATTACCGCCGGTCAGCGAAATGACCGCATCGGTGCTCGAGATGCTCGATCAGGCTCGGGGAAAGCGACCGGATCTGGTGGCGGCCGAGGCCCAGGCCCGAGCCGCCCGCGCGAGTGCGGAAGCGCTTTCCAAAGCGGGGCTGCCGACCGTGGAGATCGCGGGCACGGCCGGCCGAATCTATTTTGCCGATCAGTTGAACAGCAACCGACCGCCCGCGACCAACTACAGCCTCGGTGTGAACGTGCGGATTCCGATTTTTAATGGCTTCCGGGACAAATACGCCACGCACCAGGCGCAGGCATTGGCACAGCAGGCCGAGGCGTCACGCGACACGCTCTATCGACAGACTGAGCTCGACGTCTGGCAGGCTTATTACGACGTGAAGACGGCGGCCGGTGGAATCGGCAGCACCGATTCACAGGTGAAGTCCGCGGAGCAGACGGCCCAGGCCACGCTGGCGCGATACAAGTCCGGTTTCGGCAGCATACTCGACCTGCTCACGGCGCAGCAGGACGAATCGAACGCGCGGGTTCAGCGCATCCAATCGTACCTGGACTGGTACATCGCGCTTGCGCGGCTCCACTTCTCGACAGGTTTCAGTGACATCCTTGCGGCGGCGAACGGAAAAAAATGAAACGTTTGAGCATGCTCCTGATTTTTGTGGTCATCGGCGCTCTGGCCGGTGGCGCTTACTGGTATTGGAGCCAGCCTAAAGAGGGCGCTCAGGCCGAGGCGCCTTCGAAAGGCAAGGGCAAAGGTAAAGGCAAGGGTAAAGGTGGCGGTGGGCCGTTGACCGTGCGCGCCGTGGCAGCGGTGATCAAACCGATGCCGGTTACGGTCGAGGCAGTGGGCACGGTCGAGGCTGAACACAGCGTCCAGGTGCGCGCGCAGGTGAGCGGGGCGCTCGAGTCCGTCTCCTTCAAGGAAGGCGACAAAGTCAAGGCGGGCCAGATCCTGTTCCAGATCGACTCGCGAACTTTCCAGGCGCAATACAACCAGGCCCTCGCGCAACTGGCGCGCGATAAAGCCCAACTTGAAAATGCCCGGGCCCAGCAAGAGCGCCTGCAGCCGCTACTGAGCCGGGAGTTCATTACCCGCCAGGAATATGAGGTGGCCGTGACCTCAGTCAAATCGCTCGAGGCAACGGTGCAGGCCGATCAGGCTGCCGCCGAGCAGGTCCGCATCCAGATGAGCTACGCGCGCATCCTGGCGCCGATCTCGGGGCGTACTGGCGCACTCGCCGTCAAATCGGGGAATCTGGTGCAGGCAGCGGGCGCGGGCGCGCCGCTCGTGACCATCAACACGATGGACCCGATACTGGTCACGTTCAGCATTCCGGAGCGTCAGCTCGAAGATATTCGACGCTATCAGAGCGATCGCAACATGCGCATCGAAATACTCGCCGATCGCAATGCACCGCCGGTGGCCGAGGGCAAGCTCGTCTTCGTCGATAACACGGTGACCGCTCAAACCGGGACGGTGCTCCTCAAGACGCGGGTTTCCAATCCGAAGGAAGTGATCTGGCCCGGGCAGTTCGTAAACGTTCGCGTGGTGCTGACGATAGAGCCCGAGGCGGTGGTCGTGCCTGAAGCCGCTGTGCAGCCCGGGCAGGATGGGAGCTTCGTTTACGTCATCGACGAGAACAGCAAGGTCAAGGTGCAGCCGGTAAAGATTTCGCGTCAGATGGGCGCAGACGTGATTATTGCGTCGGGCATCAAAGCCGGTGACCAGGTCATCACCGAGATACCTCAGGCCCTCACGCCAGGCGCCACGGTGCAACTGGCGGGTGAAGGCAAAGGTGGTGGCAAGGGTGAAAAAGGCAAGGGCAAAGGCGGAAAGAAATCCGAAGGCAAAGCTGAGTAGGAGTCGGACATGAACGTGTCGCGAATATTCGTCGAAAG
>JBKJKJ010000177.1:0-14279 GCA_046597455.1 Burkholderiales bacterium | reverse complement strand
TGCGCCGGCTACAGTGTTCAGTCCCCGGCAGTTTCTGGATTTGGGAAGCCGTGACGCCGTGGATAAAGCGCTCTCGCGCCATAGTCGCGCCGGCACTCTGCGGAAAGTGGCCCGCGGACTCTACGACGTGCCGCGAATCGACCCCCAGCTTGGGCAACTGAGCGCCAGCTCGGACGTTATCGCCGCCGTCCTTAAGGGGCGCGATGCAATACGGCTGCAGCCAACGGGGGCCTATGCGGCCAACATCCTCGGACTTTCCGAACAGGTGCCCGTGCGGGTTGTTTTTCTGACCGACGGGCCGTCTCGCCGCGTCACGCTGGGCCGTCAGCAAATCATCCTGAAGCGCACCACGCCGCGAAACATGGCAACGGCGGGCCGCGCCAGCGGCCTGGTCATCCAGGCGCTGCGGTGGTTGGGACAACGCAACGTCGATAAGAAAGTGATCGCCAGGCTTCGCCGTAACCTCAAGCCCGAAGACAAGTCTCAGCTACTGAATGATGCACACCTCGCGCCCGCCTGGATCGGCGCAATCTTTCACGAGTTGGCACGGGACAGTAAATAGGCGATGCCGGCGATGAGCTTGTCCGGATCCATGGCGTGAACACGGCTTACGATAAATCGCGATAAACATGCCTAAGCAAGATGCCTTGACCCACGAGGAAATCGACGAACTCGACCAGTTCCTGCTTGATGCGGAGGGGATTGAGGAGTCGATGGACATCGCGACCTTGAACGGTTTCATGACCGCGATCGTTTGCGGTCCCAAGACCATCATGCCCAGCGAGTGGCTGCGTTGGGTCTGGGACATGGAGCGCGGCGAAGACGCTCCGGAATTCAAGGATCAGGCGCAAGCGCAGCGTATTCTCGGATTGATAATGCGCCACATGAATGACATTGCCGAGACGCTGCATCAAGCACCGGAACAATACGAGCCGCTGCTTATGGAGAATCCGAACGGCGGGGACCCAATCCCCATACTTGATGAGTGGTGTTCAGGTTTCATGAAGGGCGTGCAGCTTGACGCGAATGGCTGGCTGCCCGTCACCGTCGGCAAACCGGGCTGGATGTCGACCATCATGCTGTACGGAACAGAAGAGGGTTGGGACGCCCTGAAACAGAAAGACCTGTCCCTGGATGAACATCGGGCGCTGGCGGGCGGCCTCGCTGCTACGGTGCGACAGATTCACTTACTATGGCTCGAGCAACGACGTAAGCAAATCGCCGAAGGCGCTTTACCAAACGTCTTGCGTAGGGAACCCATGCGCAATCCGAACAAGGTGGGGCGCAATGAGCCCTGCCCATGCGGCTCGGGGAAGAAGTTCAAACACTGCCATGGAAGCCCGGATCGGTTGCACTGAGCCCGCGACCAGGTGCTCTTCCAGCAGCGCGTTAGCAGTGCTAAAGGTCGGCGCGAGGAAGAAAGCAAAATGTGGGAACTTCAAATCAGGTTCGACAGTCACAGCGGCAACAGCGAGAGAAATGACTCATTCATTCTCATCTCGCAAATCCAGGAACCGCCGAACAGGTCGGACTTCTCTGGACCGAGTTGAATTTCGCTGGCTGTGTCAGCCCGCCTGATGCCCGTTACGCATCGCCTTGCTCGCAAGAGCTCTTGAAACCGGTCTCATCTCCTGAAAACCGGTGGCCGCAAGGCTTGGAGGTAAACGTAAATAGCCCCTTGAGCACTCAGTGCTGCGCGTGACGCGATAATTCGCGTCTCTGCCGCAGTACATCTGTCGCGCTAACGAGGCGGCATTCGTTCGCCGCGCGTCAATCTCGAACGGGGTTCCTCTCCGTTCTCAAGTCGGTATACCTGCTCCCCGCTGAACGTTCGGTGCGCCAACTGCGTGCCTGCGAAACGCTTGTGGGCGGACGTGTGCCGATCTTTCGCGGATGTCGCAACCGCCGCGATCCTGCGCCAGCGTCTTGTCCGCATCTCTGCGGCAATTCATGCGTCAGCCAACGGCGTCGTCACTGGCGGCGCGCTGCTAGTGACGACGTGCAATCTGCCTCAGTCATCAACGACTTATACCGTGCTGGCGCAAGTGACGACCCTTGGTGATGAGCTCCTGGCGCATCACATCGTAACGACCGCGCAACGCGGTTCGTCCATCTGTCCGTTCTCAAACGGACGTCGTTTTATCCGCGCGCAACCCGCGCACCCCTGGGCCTTGGGCAATGGCTCGACTCGATGGATAGCCTTCCTACAGGAATCACCATCGATGCCAACGCCACGTGTCGGGCAGGCAAGCAGGGCAACAACGACACGAATCGGGAGTGGTGTCCCGAGTCCCTCGTAGCGCTCGCCATGCTTAGGCATGCGAGACGGGACAGCAACACTGACCAGCAAGCATCACACACACCATGGCCACTTCGGAATGAGGAGGACGCAATGAGGGATCTGAACTTCGAATTGAAGCAACTCTGCCGGCGTAATCGCGATGGCAGTTACGCAACACAGTACGCGCGTGAGCGCATCCTGATGATGATCGCCAATCAATTGCACGAGCTGGGCTTCCGGGACATGCAGGCTGGGAGCCTGAAGCCCAAGCATGTCGAGGCACTCGTGGAGCGGTGGAAGACCAAGCCACTTTCCGCTGGAACAATCAAGAATCGGATGACCGAACTGCGTTGGTGGGCTGAGAAGATCGGCAAGCAGAATGTCATCGCCAGGGACAACGATCACTATGGCATTCCCCACCGGTCATACGTGACGAACGTCAGCCAGTCACGCGAGCTTTCGGTCGGAGAGCTGGCCAGGATTACCGACGCCTACACCGCGCTATCGCTGAAGCTCCAAGCAGCGTTCGGATTGCGGCGCGAGGAATCGATCAAGATCAGACCGGAGTGGGCCGACGGCGGTGACCGGCTCTTACTCAAGGCGAGCTGGACCAAGGGCGGTCGTGCGCGCGACATCCCGATCCGCAACGCATACCAGCGGCAGGTGCTGGACGAAGCCAAGCAACTCGCCGGCGTCGGTAGCCTGATTCCCGCCACGTCGACCTACGTCCAGCAACTTCAAAGATTCAAGGCGCAGTGCATGGCGGCGGGAATTCAGCATGTGCACGGACATCGCCACCAGTATGCGCAAGAGCGATACCGGAAGCTGACTGGGTCTCCATGCCCGGCGCAGGGTGGGCCGACTTCAAAGCAGCTAACGGCAGAGCAGAAGGTGATCGACCGTGAGGCGCGGCTCACCATCAGTGCCGAGCTCGGTCACTCCCGCGAGCAAGTAACTGCGATCTATCTAGGCCGGTAGGCGGCCGCCAAGGCCGACCGGACAGCAAGCAGACGAGACGTTAGCACTGCTAACGCCGGTACCACACACATCAGGACCGAGCATGAACACACGTACAGACGTGCCCGCCCACCTCAACCACGGCGAATCGGAAGTCCTTACCTTCAATGCGCTTCTAACGGTACTTGGCAGGCGGTCCAGGCAGTCGATCTACGATCTCATGCGTCGCGATCCTTCATTTCCGAGACCGAGGCAGATCGGCAGCGAGTTTTCCATCGGCTGGTTGCGCGGGGAGGTCATGGAATGGCTCAATTCGCGGCCACACGCGGAGTTGAACGGGCTGGATGCGGTGGAGCGGCGGAGAAGGGCGCGCGCGTCGCGAGCGGACGTATAGCTCACTTCGCGACATGCCGCTCTCGGCCAAAAGCGGAGCTTCCGTACGAGTCAACGTTGCCCTTGCAGCGGCGCGTCCGCTGCAACGGATGGCTGGGCGGCTCTCCTGCTGAGATTGAACTACGGAACGTTCGCATACTGCCGCGTATACCAATCGACCAGATGACTATGTTCCGGAGGGATCGCTGACGCATCGGGATGGGTGGGCCCGGTTTTGTCCCACCCATCGTGTCCAGCGTCGATCTGCTTATATAAACGGAAGCGGCCATTGTCCGAGGGTGCCTTTCCGTCGGACGTCCGAAATAGATAGCGATTTCGACTTCCACCACGCTTAGGTTGGTCTTTATCCGCCATGCGATCGATCGAGCTCACCAGGTGTCGTTCGACCATTACGGGTGTGAGCAGCGCGCCGAAGAGCTTGGTGACATGTGCTTCGATCTCTCCTCGCGTTACCGTTCTGGAGGCACTTATTTCGGGATGAAGTAGGCTTGCGACGGCTACCCACACCATGTCCATCTTTGTCATTGACGCATGCCTTTCGAAGGCGCCCAACGCCGTGTTGAGCGGCGCGCGCTTGCCGCGCGTCTATTGCAACAAAATTTAGGACGCATTCATTTCTCGAACTGCTCGAAGAATGCGGAATCCGGTTCATAGGTCCGGCGAGGGATCAACCCTAGCTCGAGTTGTTCGAGCATATTTACCAGCTTGTCACCATCGACGAGCTCGATCGGCGGCACGCCATCTCGAACGGCCTCTTTGCGAGCCTCTGATGTGAACGACCCCGTCGTGATGATGATGCCTTTGTCTGCGCGACCCATCATCGCACCTCGAAAATCACGAACTTGGCTCGGCGAGACGGAGCCCGTATACCGTTTACACTGGAAAAGCACTTTGAAGCTCACGAGTGGGTTCACTTGCAAAATGCCAATCCCATCGATCCCGCCGTCACCAGAACGACCAGTGATCGTGACCTCTCCAAAGCCTGCCTCGCGCAAGAGCCGCTGACAGAACCGCTCGAAGCCAGCCGGAGGAAGGCTTTGAAGCTTAGTCGCAATCACCTGCCGGTAATTGATGAATAGGTGTTCGCCCTCAATACTCGGGGCGACCTCTTCATCAGGAGAGGCAACAACTGCGGCGGTTGTGTCCACACGCGGTTTGCTGAACTCAGTGGCCACAGACCGGTAAATATCGCGGGCCTGACTCGAAGTTATGGGGCCGAGAGAGCGGGCTTTCTCCGTGAGCGTCCAGACGCCGCGCTGGGAGGCGTCGATGTAACCACCCTTCGCCAGGTAGAAGCGCGCCCAATGGACTTGATTCTCAAAGCGAGTCTGGACGCCGCTCGGTAACGGGCGCGACTGTTCCTCCTCAGAGACATTGAGTTTTTGCGCAATTGCGCTACGTACTTCCCCGGTGGCCACCCAAAGTCCCCCACCTGTGGCCACCCCAAACTCCCCCATCTGATCGAGCCTAGGCGCGCCTGAACCGGGGGCGCCCGACGGCGGGACGTTACGCTCCTCCCAGGCATAACCGGGGGGGCAGGAGTGAACGTCTTGAAGTCACATCTACGCATCACGATCGACACGCTGCTCAAGAGCGGCACCAGCCAGCACGAGATTGCGCGGCGCACCGGGGTGGATCGCAAGACCATCCGCAAGTACGCGGCGCGGGCAAATTCCCCCAGGGTGGCCACCGGCTCTGAAGGGCTGAGCGGCCAAATTCCCCCACCCCGGCCACCGGCTTCGAACGCCTCAGCGTGTGAGGCGCACCGGGCATGGATCGAGGCGCAGGTCACCCTCGGGCGCAACGCCGTGAGCATCTACCAGGACCTGGTCGAAGCCCATGGCTTTGCCCACCGCTACAACTCGGTCAAGCGCTTCGTGGCCACGCTCAAGGCGCGCGCACCGGAGCGCTTCGACGTGCTGGAGTTTCTCCCCGGTGAAGAGGCGCAGGTCGACTACGGACAGGGCGCGCCCACCCGCCATCACACGGGCAAATACAAGCGCCCGTATCTGTTCGTGATGACGCTCAAATACTCCGGCAAGAGCTTCCGCAAGGTCGTGTGGAAGACCGACCAGCAGACCTGGGCGCGGCTGCACGAGGAGGCGTGGCGGGCGCTCGGCGGATGCACCCGGTATGTCGTGCTCGACAACCTCAAAGAGGGCGTGATCCGCCCCGACCTCTACGCCCCGGAATTGAATCCGGTGTATGGCGCGATGCTCGCGCACTACGGCGTGGTGGCCGATCCGTGCCGGGTGCGCGACCCGAACCGCAAGGGGACGGTCGAGAGCGCGATCCAGCACACCCAGGCCACCGCGCTCAAAGGGCGCCGCTTCGACTCGATCGAGGCCCAGAACGTGTGGCTCGCGCACTGGGAAGAACGCTGGGCGGCACTGCGCATCCACGGGCGCAAGAAGCGCCAGGTGCTGGAGATGTTCCAGGAGGAAGCCCCGCATCTGCGCGCGCTGCCGCTGGAGGGCTTCCGGGCGTTTCGGCAGGTCGTGCGCACCGTGGACGACGCGGGGCTCGTCCAGGTCGACGCGGCCTACTACGCCGCGTTGCCTGCAGCCCTGCACAGCGAAGTCACCGTGCGCGTCTATGAGCACGCCATCGAAGTGCTGGATGCCACAGGAGCGGTGCTGCGCCGGCACGAGAAGTCAGCGCGCAAGGGGCAGTTCGTGATGGAGACCGCGGATCGCATCTTCAACCCCTCGCGCGAGAGCGTGCGCGTGCTCGCCAAGGTCGAGCGCATCGGGCCGCACGCCGCCGCGTTCGCCCGTGAGCACTTCGCGCGTCTGGGACGCCCTGGCCAGCGCGCGATCTATGGCCTGTCGAGCCTCACGCGCACCTATGCGCGCGCCGACATCGAGGCGGTATGCGAGCGCCTGCGGCAGGCGCAGTGCTTCTCCTACGCGGCGCTCAAGGGCGCGCTGGAGCGACGCGCTGCAAATGCACCCGCCGTCACCCCGGCGCTCACCCAGTCCGGCCCCCAGATCCGCTCGCTTACCGAGTACCAAGCGTTTTTCGAAACCCACACTCACACCCACCCACAGGAGGATACCGATGGCAATGTCTATCACTGAGCTCGAACGCGCACTGCGTGCGCTGCGTCTGTCCGGCATGAGCGCTACCCTGCAGGCGCGCGCACTGGCCGTCTCCAGTCACGAAATGGACTTCGTCGAAGCCTTCTCGTGGCTCGTGCAGGACGAGCTCGACCGGCGCCGCTCGCGGCTGCTCGATCGGCGCTATGCGCTCTCCGGGCTCACCGAACGCAAGGACCTGAAGGACTTCGACTGGAGCTACAACCCGCGGCTACCCAGACGCGACGTGCTCGAGCTCGCCACATTGAAGTTCATCGATGCGAAAGAGGACGCGCTGCTCCTGGGCCCACCCGGCACCGGCAAGAGCCATGTCGCAAAGGCCCTCGCGCTCGCCGCCGTCAGCCGCGGCTACAAGGTCCTCTACCGCGAGGCGCACCACCTGATCGAGGACATCAACGAAGCACGCGAGCTCGGTGCGCTACGCAAGTATCGCGCGCAGTTGAAGGCCACCGAGCTCTTGATCATCGATGATCTGTTCCTGCGCAAGCTGCCGGGAAGCGCCGGCGACGAGCTCGCCGACGTGCTCATGAGCCGCTACGAGAAGACCTCCACCATCATTACGTCCAATCGGCCCTTCGAGGACTGGGCCAAGCTCCTCGGCGACGCCGTGGTGGTCACCCCACTACTCGACCGCCTCATGCACCACGGACACCTGCTCAAGTTCGAAGGCAAGAGCTGGCGCCTGAAGGAGGCCGCCGCCCGCATTGCCAAGCGCGCCTCATCCCACTAAAGTCCCATCCGTCCCGCCGCAAGGGTGGGGGAGTTTGACCCGGCCACGGGTGGAGGAGTTTGAGGTGGCCACCGGGGAGTTAGCCGAACTGCGGCGTTCCAGCTTGTCGTTTTCCCAACTCACTCTGCTATTTAGCCAGTTCAACTCGTGCGGCCCCTAAAATACACAAGGCCTGAACGGTGGGCGGGTAAATTGAGGGGCCAAATGTCATTGCGCAAGTGTAAGACGTTGCCTTGGTACGGGCCGCATCGGCTGAGCTAAGGCGCCGAAACAGGAGCGAAACTTTACCGCAAGAGTGTTATGTGCGCCATCCGCTTTCCTTCCGGCAGCATGTAATAATGGGCGTCAGTGTAACTTTATGAGTCACAAACTTTTACACTGAACGTATTTCTCGATCGTGCCCATGCGGGGCCGTTCCTAACCGACACTGAGGGTAGAGGGCAAAAGGAGAGAAGCGCCCTTCGACGCGACTTTGCGGAAACCCTGGCCGACACCAAATGTCTCACCTTTATCGTAACGCGTTACGATAAATACCGTGAATTCGACATCAGCCAGGTCTCTCAAGCGCGGTCGCCCACCGACGGGTGAGGCACAAACGCCTGCGGAACGCATGCGCCGCTACCGTGCCAGCAAGCGTGCGGCGGGCTTGCGCGCCGTCACCCGCTACGAACCGCCTCCACGGTCAAGATTGACGGTGCGCGAGTTGGAGAGCCGGATCATCGAAGCGCGCGACTTGGCCATGCACTGCGCTGCCGCGAAGATAATCGACTCGGACCGCGCACTTTTGAACACGGTGGGCCGACGACTGGAATATTGGCGCCGCAACTACCGGGCAGAGCCTGCACCCTCGCTCCTTGATGATTGGGCCGAGGTGTTATCAAGGCCGTGGGCAGCCATAGCGCTCTTCATTACAGGTCATGATCACGACGCGTCACGGCTGCGCCGGCGCAGTCCGTTCGAGATCGTGTTGAGTGCTGGTCAGCGCAAACGCATCTATTCAGCGTTTGAAGCATGAGCCTGTAGCCCAATCCCGCGGTTATCGAGTTTTGTCGCCCACATCAAGGACGAATGCCATAAAGCCACCAAGCGGCACGGTTGCGAAGGCCGCGCGCAAAAGCGGCGCGCCCCTCACCATGAACGGTTCAGCGTGATCGAGCGCCGCAGGCGCATCGGGAGTAAGATTCCGCACATGAAGGTCACTACTGGCACTGTGGTAGACGGGAAAGTTCTTGTGGAGGGCGAAGCCCTGCCCGAGGGCTCCACGGTTACCGTCCTTCTCAGAGAGGACGAGGAAGCGTTCGATCTGACGCCTCAGGAGGAAGCCGAGCTTATGGCGTCGATCACGGACGTCGAAAGCGGCAAGTTCATATCCGGCGACGAGCTGTTGGAACGGCTCCGCCGATTTGGTTGAGTGCACCACTTCCGATAAAGGTTTCCCCGCGGGCGCAAGCCCAGATCGAGGACGCCGCTGCGTGGTGGGCGCAGAACAGGCCGGCGGCGCCGGGCGCAATACGAGCCGAACTCGCGCGCATCCTCAGTATCCTTTCGCTACAACCCGGTATTGGTGTGACCGAACGCCGAAGACGCATACGGGGTCTGCGTCGCCTGCACCTCTCGCGTATCGATTACTTCATTCTTTATCGCGTCTCCGAGGGCGCGCTTGAGGTTCTGGCCTTTTGGCACACCAGTCGCGGCAGCCAGCCGAAAATATGAATAAGACGGCGCCGAACGACCGGGTCAGCGGAGAGCGCAGGCGGGCGATGTCTGATTCAACCCCCGCAGCTTAGTGGTCTGCCCCCTGGCTCTCAGGCCCCAGCGGATAAAGCCGCACACCGCGCCCCAGCCGCCGGTACGGGTAGCGCGTCGGATCGACGACGTGGCCGCCGGGTGCGACTGCGACCAGCACGTCTTCTGCGATCGGCTGGAAATCGGCTCTGAAATGCACCGTGCTTTTCAGCGCGAGGATCTTCTGGTCTTTGGGCTCGACGCCGAGATGGCGGAACGGCGCCTGGTCGTGCGCCTGCATGCGCTGGGTGCTCACCACGACGCTGACGCCGCCGATACTCAGCAAGGCCATCGGCCCCAGATCGATGTCGCGCCCGCCCACCGAGGGTCCGGTCGTTCGCATGCGACCGTCCCCGAGGCGCGTCACGCGAAACCGCGCGCGGTAGGGCGCAACGCCTTCGGGTCCGAATTTGCCGCCGAGCGCAATATCGATCTCGGCGCCCTCGCCTGCGCGATGCGCCGCCGCAGCGGCTTCGGCATCGAAAAAGATACCGAGCACGGCGCGTTGCGCATCGTTGCGCACCAGCGCTTCGAGCAGGCCCGTGGTGTCACCGGTGCCGCCCGCACCGGGGTTGTCCTGCGTGTCCGCGATCACGACCGGGCGGCTCGCCCCGGCCGCGATACGCATCGCCTGCCGCACGGCGTCGTCGGGCTCGAGTAGCGGCTGGGCGAACTCGGACTCGCGCCGCTCGACGTCCTGCGCAAGCGTGTCGGCCGCCGCATCCGCCGCGGCCTGCGTGTACGCATGCACCACCACCGAAGGGCCGCACTCCGCGAGGTCCGATGGTGGAAAGCCGGCGAGATACGAGACGCTCAGGACCTCACCCCCGGCAAGCTCGGCCGCTTTCTCGATGAGCGCTTTGGACGGATCGATCATCGTGCATTGCGAATTGAGCGGTATCAGGAAAGGAATGCGCCGCAGCGCGCGGCCTGAAGGCCGGCCGCGGGCGAGGATCGTGGCGAGCGCGTGCGCCGCGCGCTGGCCCGTTTCCACGCGATCGACATGCGGGTAAGTCCAGTAACCCAGCACGCCATCGGTGAGACGCGTCATCTGCTCGGTGACGTTGGCGTGATAGTCGAGACTGATCACGATGGGAACGCTCTCGCCGACGCTCGCGCGGATGCGACGCAGCAGCTCGCCTTCGGCGTCCTCGAAGTCTTCGGTCACCGCGGCCCCGTGCAGGTCGAGATAGATCGCATCGACCGGCATCTCGCGCGACAGGCTGCCGACCATTTCACCTGCGATCCGCTCGAAGGCATCGCGCGTGACGTAACCGCCTGCGCCGCCGCTGGTCCAGATCAGGGGCGCATAGTCGTGCCCCGCGCCCATCTGCGACAGAAAACCCGACAGGGCGAAGCTCGTGTCACCCAGCCATTCGAGCACGTCCTTGCCGCGCACCAGCGGCGGCCGGTCCCGATGCGCGGCGAAGTACGCGAAATCGGTTTTCGTCGGCACGAAGCAGTTCGTCTCGTGATGGAAACCGCCCACAGCGATGCGCGCCATTGCCCCTCCTATTCGAGCTTGATGTTGGCGGTGCGCACGATCCTGTCGATCTGCGTCCCGTCTTTCTTCGCGAGCTCGAGCATCTGTTCCGGTGAATTGGATTTGGGCTCCATGCCGGCACTAATGACGCGCTCGCGATATTCGGGCGACGCGACCACTTTGGCAATGGCATCGGCAAGCCGCGCGACGATCTCGCGCGGTGTCTTGCTCGCCACCAGCAACGCGTAGAAGCCCGTGAATTCATAACCCGGAAGTCCGCTTTCGGCAATGGTCGGCACGTCAGGCAGCTGCGGCACCCGGACGGCCCCGGTGACGCCGAGCGCGCGCAGCTTGCCGCTCGCGATATGCGGAACCGCCCCCGCCACCACCGCCATGCCCAGCGCGAGTCGGCCGCCCATCAGGTCGACATACATCGGCCCGGCGCCTTTGTACGGAACGTGCGTGATATCGACCTTTGCTGCGTGTTTGAAATACTCCCCGGACAGGTGCGGCGTCGCGCCGACGCCCGAGGAGCCGTACGTCAGCTGCCCAGGCTGGCGCCGGGCAAGCGCGATCAGCTCCCTGACGTTGCGGGCCGGCAGCGACGGATGCGACACCATGATGAGCTGGAAGCTGGCGACCTGCGACACCCAGGTGTAGTCGCGCCACGGGTCGATCGTCGCGTCAGGGCGCAGGCTTTTGATCGCACCGAGGCCCGATGCAGCAAGCAGTACCGTATAGCCGTCGGGGGGCGCTTTGGCGACGTATTCCCACGCCACCAGCCCGCCGGCACCGGTGCGGTAATCCACGATCATCTGCTGACCGAGGATCTCGGGCATCCTCTGCGTGATGAGGCGGGCGAGCAGGTCGTCGGTGCCTCCAGGCGGCGATCGGACGATGAGCCGCAGCGGTTTTGCAGGATAGCTTTGCGCCAGCGCCTCAGCAGCCGGGACCAGGGCCAGGGCCAGCGCCAGTGACGTAAGGACCGAGGCCCCGGATAACCGGGTTGGACGTTTACGGATAACGGCGAGCGAACCGACGCAGAACGACATTCGACCTCCAGGTAAATGAAGTTGCATATGGCGATGGGGCTACTCCGGCACGGCATCAGGAAGCCGATGGCCAACCGGGCGAAGTGTGCAGACGGGGCCGCCACCAAGTCAATGCGATAGGCATCGATCTGGCGGTGACGCTCGGGCCCTGCGCATGAGCCTTTCGCGGTAAGCCTCAGTTGCCCCGCTCGGTTGTTGTACATACAATAACCACATGCGAATGACGTTCGATCCAGCCAAACGTGACCAGACTTTGGCTGAGCGTGGACTCGACTTCGCCGATGCCGAGTTTGTGTTCGCAGGCGTCACCCTCGAGGTGGCGGACACACGGAAAACCTACGGCGAACCGCGCATCATCTGTTACGGCTTCCTCGAGAAGCGGATGGTCGTGGTGGGTTATACGCCGCGTGGCGCGGACCGCCACGTATTCAGTATGAGGAAAGCCAATGAACGCGAAAAAGCCCGCATCGCGCCGCTCCTTGAAATCTGACCTCGCTCGCGTCGATGCTCACAAGGTGAAGGCTCAGGAATATGAGGAGCTCCCTGAGCTTACCGATGAGATGCTTGCCCGTGCACGGGTCAACAAAGGGGGAAGACCTCTGTCCCCGAATCCGCGCAAGCTGATCTCGCTGCGCCTGCCGGTGGATGTGATCGAACGCTGGAAGGCTACAGGCGACGGCTGGCAAACCCGCATGGCGGAACGCCTGAGCAAGGTGCGGTGAAAAAACCTGCGAACCAAAGGGGACGAAACCACGAGGTCAGACCCAGAGGTTTACCCCGTCCTTAGACCCGTTCGAATTCGTAATCAAGCGAAGTGATCTCGCCCGTCCAGACGATTTCCAGGCGCCCATTCGCATACCAGCCCACCTCCCCCCTGGAGGGCACGAGCATGCCCTGGTGGCGGCGATAGTCGCTGAATCGCCCCTCCCAAGGCGTGAGTTCGTAACCATTTGCCGTGCGGCTCCAGCGTCCCTCCGTATAGATGCCGACGACCTCGTCTGCGTCGTTGAACCGAAATTCAAGCGATACCGTGTTTCCCTGGTCACTCAGTGTGGCCAGGGCGCTCCGGCTGTCGATCGCACTCCACTGCACGCCCGCGGACGGCAGTAGCGCAGTCGGATACCAGACCGCTTCCGCCAGATAGCGATGCAGCGAGCCCGAATTCAGTTCGGGCTTGTTGCTGTCGGACGCGACAGTCAGTACAGACAGCAATTGCACCTGCCCGGATCCGACGCCCTCGGCGTAAGCATCGCGCACGCGCACGTGGACGAGCGGCAGAACCCGGAGCTTGGCGTCCCACGAGAAACTCCTGGAATCGGGCCTGACCACGTGGTCCGCCCGAAACTTCATCCATCGCCGGCGATGAACATTCGTGCGCAGTTTCCCGATTTGTGTCATCCGCATGACGCGGATCGGGTCTGGTTTCTCGGCAAGCACATGCCTGAGGTAGCGGTATACGGGCTCCGGCAAACCGCTCAGGTCGCTACCGGTTTTCACATTCGCCTGTGCGCAGGGGACAGACCACTGGCCACGCCATCAGGTGGCCCCCATCGAAAGGCGCTGCGCGAGTAATCAACCTCGCCGTCATGGCTTACGCGGGCATCCATGGTTAACGTTCTGATCGAAATGGTTTCTGGCCTTCGCCAGAATGACGGTGACTCGCTCGTTCGGAAGATCGTGCGTGAAGAGCTCGCCGCGAACAGTTGAGCATGAAATCGGGCCACGCTAAATAAGCCGGCTCGGCAAATCCGGGCATTGCTTCTCTCACAGCCGCCGTCGAGCTTTACAACGAATCGGCAAGCGTCCTTCGCAGGCGCGCGATCGTGGCGGGCAGGCCGCGCACCTTCATGATCCGGCCACTGGTGTCGAACTCTTCGGAGAGCACGCGGGCATTCTCGTACACCTCACTGAGCAGCGCCTGCTTCGTATACGGCAGCACGAACTCGTCCTCCACCATTGCAGCTTCGAAGAACGTGACGATCAGGTCGCGCAGCCCCGCCACGTCCTGGGGCGACTTCGCCGAGAGGAGGATCGCGTCGGGGTGCTTCGCGCGCAGCGCGGCGCGGTCGGCCTCGCTCACGCGATCGATCTTGTTGAGGAGCAGGCGCGACGGGACGACCTCGGCGCCGATCTCGCGCAGCACACTGCGACTCACTTCGAGCTGCGATTCGTACGTCGGATCGGACGCGTCGACGACGAACAGCAACAGCGTGGCCTCCAGCGCCTCGTCGAGCGTAGAGCGAAACGACGCGACGAGATCGTGCGGCAGCTTCTTGATGAAGCCCACCGTATCCGAGACGAGCACTCGCGGCTTGGTCTCCGGCTGCAGCGCGCGCACCGTCGTGTCGAGCGTTGCGAAGAGCTTGTCCTCGACCAGCACCTCGCTGCCCGTGAGCGCGCGCATCAGCGACGACTTGCCTGCGTTGGTGTAGCCGACCAACGCAACGCGAAGCTGGTCGCGGCGCGCGGAACGGCGTTCGTCGCTGTCGCGCTGGATACT
>JBKJKJ010000168.1:0-10630 GCA_046597455.1 Burkholderiales bacterium | reverse complement strand
ACCATCCCGAGCGCATCCTGAAAGTGTGTCTGATGGATATCGTGCCGAATCACTATGTGTGGACCCACATCACCAAGAGCTGGGTGATCGGCACGTGGCACTGGGCGTTTATGTCACAGCCCGAACCTTTTCCCGAGCGCCTCATCAGCGCGGTGCCCGCGGATTATTTCCTGCGCAGCCGCATGGTGATCCGCGGCGGAACCGGTCTGGGTTTTCTCAGCGAGACTGCGATGGCGGAGTACGTGCGTTGCTACACCCTGAAGACGATCACGGGCTCATGCCGCGACTACCGCGCCACCGCTACGTGCGATTTCACGATGGACACCGCCGACAAGGACAAGAAGCTCGACATGCCGTTGCTCCTCCTGTGGGGTGCCCGCGGACATCCGCCCGAGCGCGCCCGGGAATTTCTCGATATCTGGAATCAGTACGCCGGCAACGTCGCCGCGTTCGAAGCGATGCCGTGCGGCCACTACATGCAGGAAGAGATGCCGGACGAAATCTACGATCACTACACGAAGTTCTTCGTCGCCTGAACGTCCCGGGCGCCACCGAATCGCTCAGTCGGCGCGGGCCCCCGACGCTTTCACGACTTTTTCCCACTTGGTGATTTCGTTAGCCAGGAACGTCCTGAATGCGTCCGGCGTGCTGCCGATGGGCTCCGCGCCCAGATCGGCGAAGCGCTGCCGGATGTCCGTCGATTGCAGCAGCTTCGCCATTTCCCCGTAAATCTGCATCGCCCGGTCGCGAGGCAGGCCTGCCGGGCCCCACATGCCGAACCACAGATCGGCGTCATAGCCCTTAACACCGGCTTCGGCGATCGTGGGGACGTTGGGCAGCACCGCCGCGCGCTTGGTGCCCGAGACGCCCAGCGCTTTGACCCGGCCCGCCTTGATGAAAGGCAAAGCCGCCGGCGGCACGTCGAACAGCATCGAGATCTGTCCGGTGAACAGGTCCGGGTAGGCGAGCGCGGTGCCCTTGTACGGAATGTGCGCCATGTCGATTCCGGTCAGAAGCTTCAGCAGCTCGCCTGAAAGGTGGAACTGCGTGCCGATACCCGACGAGCCGAAATTGAGCTGCCCGGGTTTCGACTTCGCCAGGGCGATCAGCTCCTTCACTGAATTCGCCGGCACCGAGGAGGCGACCATGAGCACGGTGGGTGAAGTGGCGATCTCCGTGATCGACGTGAAATCCCTGAGCGCGTCGTAAGGCCGTTTCGCGTAGAGGCTGGGGCCGATGGCATGCGTGCTCACGGTGCTGATGAGCAGCGTGTAACCGTCGGCGGGCGAATCCGCGGCGAGGCGCGAGCCTATCGTGCCCCCGGCGCCGGACCGATTATCGACGACCACCTGGTGGCCGAAGCGCTCCGACAGCTTCTGGCTGACCACCCGCGCCAGTATGTCCGTTGCGCCGGCGGCGGGGAACGGCACGATCATGCGAATCGGCTTGGTCGGATAAGCCTGCGCATACGTCTCGTGTACAGGCGTCAACAGGGCAAGCACGGCAGCGGCAAGCGCGACAGCGTTAGTCAATCTCTCTCTCCGGTGAAAGTAATCGGGATCAGCATCGCAGGGTCTTGCGTGAGACCCACAGGACCATGGCCGCGGAAGCGGAAGCGGGAAGCGGCGTGGGCTGTCAGTCAGAAACGCGCGCGCGCAGCGTCACCGACCCTTGCGCTTCGGAGGCCGGTTGTGGGGTCTGGAGCCCGGCGGCCTGCCCTGCGACGTGCCGTCGGGCCTCTGGTGGCCCGAGGACTGGCCGCCTTCGCGGCGGCCGCCCTGTCCTTGGCCTTGGCCTTGGCCCTGGCCCTGACCTTGTCCTTGCCCCTGACCGTGTCCCTGACCGTGTCCCTGGCTGGATTCCCGATTCCCGGCGGCGAGCATGATCTCGAGCTCGTTCAGCTCGTCCCACTCTTCGTCGGTTCGCTGGCGGTCGGGAATGGCGAGAAGCGCCTGCAGGCGCGCGCGAGGTGAGTTCGTTTGCGGTTTGTTCATTCCCCGATTATCCCACGTTCGATTTCAATCACACGATCCGGCTCCACTCCCATGGTAGATTCAGGCGTCGCCATCCCCCTTTTCCTTTGCCGTGAATAAGATTTCCGCACCCCTGGAAGCAAAAAAGACGCCGCACCCCGTTTTTTATCCCGATGCCCAGTGGGCGCGCAAGACCCCGACCGAATCCGGGATCGATCCGCGGCGTCTGCAGGACGCGATCGACCACGCGATCGCCAGCGAAGCGAAGAATCCCCGCGATCTCGCGCTCAACCATTACCAGACTTTCGGCCGCGAGCCTTTCGGATACGCGATCGGCCCGATCCGGGAGCGCGGCGACCAGACCGGCCTCATCGTTCACAAAGGCCACATCGTCGCCGAATGGGGGACGCCGGAACGGGTCGATATGACCCACAGCATCACCAAGAGCATGCTCTCCAGCGTGGTCGGCATCGCTTACGACCGCGGCCTGATCCGCAGCATCGACGACCCCGTGCGCGAGTATGTGCCGCCGATACAGCTCTACGAACCCGTGCCGGGCGGCAACAAATCGGACCGCATGGCCGGCTCCGATCTGCTCTATCTATTCGAGACGCCGCACAACCGGAAGATTACCTGGAACCACATGCTCAGACAGGTGAGCGACTGGGAAGGCACCCTGTGGGGCAAGCCCGACTGGGCGGATCGTCCCGGACCGAATCCGGAAGAGTGGACAACGCGAGCGCGCAACGAGCCCGGCACCGCATACCAGTATAACGACGTGCGTACCAACGCGCTCGCCTTGTCCGCACTCAACGTCTGGCGCCGCCCGCTGCCGCAGGTGCTCAAGGAAAACGTCATGGACCCCATCGGCGCCTCCAGCACCTGGCGCTGGTTCGGTTACGAGAACGCGTGGATTGTGCTCGACGGGGTCCCTGTCCAGTCGGTGACCGGCGGCGGCCACTGGGGCGGCGGGATGTTCATCAACGCCTACGACCTGGCGCGCTTCGGCTACCTCACGCTGAACCGCGGCCGCTGGAAGGAGCGTCAGCTTCTTTCAGAGCGTTGGGTCGAATGGGCCCTCACGCCAACGCCGGTCGAGCCGACCTACGGTTTCATGAACTGGTACGTCAACAAGGGCAGGCAATTCCTGCCCAGCGCACCGGAGTCCGCGTTCGGACATCAGGGCAACGGCACCAATTTCGTCTACGTCGATCCGGAAAACGACGTGGTCGCCGTGTTGCGCTGGATCGACCGGCCGGCGATCGATGAATTCGTGAAGCGGCTCCTCGCAGCGATCGGCAACCCGTAGCCTGCAATGGCGTCAGCGACGAACCGGACGCTGAAGTCGGTTCTTCCGCGGCTCGCCGCGGCGATCACGATCGCCATCGGCCTGTGTGCCATCTCCGGCTGGATTTTCGGGGCCGCGCTGCTCAAAAGCGTGCTGCCGCAGGAGGCGCCGATCGAATCCAATACGGCGCTGGCGCTCCTCCTTGCGTCGGGCGCGCTGTGGCGGTTGAGCGACCACCCGCAGTCCGGCGCCCGCGACGCGCAGATCATGGCGGCGGCGGTGCTGCTTCTCGGGTTGGCAACGCTTGGCCAGTATGTGTTCGACCTGAACTTCGAGATCGACGAGCTTTTTTTCCGCGACATCACTGATGTGCCCGGCAGCGTTCCCGGGCGCATGTCGCCTTATTCCGCCGTGGCTTTCGTTGGCATCGGCCTCGCACTGACCGCTTTCAACGCGCCCTCACTGCGGCCGCTGGTGTGGGCTGCAGCAGCGCTGACGGCAGGTATCGGGGCAGTCCCGATCGCCGGTTACCTGTCGCAGGCGGACGCGGTAATCGCGAACCGATGGCTTTCTCCCGTGGCCGCGACGATCGCTTTCGTCCTGCTGGGGGCGGGAACCATCTTAGGCTCGGTAGGCCGCAGAGACCGGGCTCACCCGCCCGTCACGCGCTCGTCGGTGGAAAAAAAGGTACTCGCCGCTTTCGTAGGCGCGCTGGCCCTGCTCTTCATCGGCGCCGGCTTCACCTACCGCGCCAGCGTCGATTTCAACGAGGCGGTGGCGGGCATATCGCTCAGCGAGCAACTGCGCAACGCGCTCGGCAATCTCAACCTCGCGCTCGCCGGCGCCGAGTCCGCGCAGGTCGCATATCTCCTGACCAGCCGCCAGCCGCAGCGCGAAGAATACGAGCGCCTGGCCCACGGCGCGAAAACCTACCAGCAGGCGATCAACGCCCATGCGTCTCGTGATCCGCGGCAATCGGCCGATCTCGCGGAGCTGAACAGGCAAGTGGATCGCAGGCTCGAGCTGCTCAGCGAAGTCACCCGGCTGTTCGACGACACCGGACTGTCTTCAGCCAAGGAGTTGATCGCAGCCGACGAAGGCTCGCAGCGGATGCGGACCATACTCTCGGTGACCGGGCGCATGGACGCGCGCGGAGAGAAAGTGCTGCTGGAGCGCGAAGGCACGCTGGCGCGCAGCCGTCAGCTCACCCTGGGCTCGCTGCTCCTGACCCTAGCGGTCGCCGCCGGCCTGTTTCTGACGCTTTTCCGCGGCATCAGCCGCGAGATGGTGGCGCGCGCCGAAGCCGACCAGGCGCTGCGCGAGCGCAATCGCGAGATCCTCGCGTTGAACAGCGCGCTCGCGCAACGCGCCGCTGAGGTCGAGGCCGCGAATCGCGAACTCGAAGCGTTCTCGTACTCGGTGTCGCACGACTTGCGCGCGCCACTGCGTCACATCGACGGCTACCTTGAGATGCTCATGGACGAAAGCGCCGACGACCTCCCCGAGTCGGCCCGCCACAATCTGGAAGTGATCGGCGACTCGAGCAGGCGCATGAGCGCGCTGATCGACGACCTGCTTGCATTTTCGCGCATGGGGCGCACCGAGCTGCGCGTGCACCGGGTCGAGCTCGACGCGCTCGTCAGGGAGGTGATCGAGAATCTGGAGATGGCCACGCGCGGACGCACGATAGAGTGGAAAATCGATCCGCTGCCTGCCGTGGCCGGCGATCCTGCCATGCTCAGGCAGGTCTATGCCAACCTGCTCGGCAACGCCGTCAAGTACACCGAGCCCCGGAGCGTTGCGCGTATCGAAGTGGGCAGCATGGGCGAAGAAAGCGGCAGGCGAGTCTTCTTCGTGCGAGACAACGGGGTCGGCTTCGATATGAAGTATTACAGCAGGCTCTTCGGCATTTTTCAGCGACTGCATCGGGCGCGGGAGTTCGAAGGAACGGGCATCGGTCTTGCCAACGTTCGTCGTATCATCGAGCGGCATGGCGGACGGGTGTGGGCTGAAGCCGAGCCGGACCGCGGGGCGACGTTCTTCTTCACCCTGGAGCCGCACCCGCAACGGAAACGGCCGGGGAACCCTCCGCATAAATCCGAAAGGCAGATGTGATTGAACGGCGGCTCAGAGTGTTGCACCTGGAGGACGACGTGCGCGACGCGCAGATCATCGCGCACAAGCTCAAGACCGCGGGATTCGGCTGCGACATCGTGCACGCCGTGGACCGCGCCGCGTTCGAATCCGCGCTCGAGCGCGAGCCCTTCGACCTCGTTCTGTGCGACCACAACCTGGGCGCCTACGACGGTGTAACCGCGCTCAAGCTGAGCCGCGCGAAGCATCCCGACACGCCGGTGATCATGATTTCGGGAACCCTGACCGAGGACGAGGCGGTCGACTGCCTCAAGGCGGGCGCGACCGATTACGTGATCAAGCAGAAGCTCCAGCGCCTGGCCCCTGCGGCATCCCGGGCGATACACGAAGCGCAGGAGTATCGCGCACGCCGCAAAACCGAAGCGGACCTGCGGCTGCGGGACCTCGCGATCGACGCTGCAACCAACGCGATCTTCATCGTCGACGCGCAGGCGCCCGGCCACCCGATCGTTCACGTGAATCGCGCCTACGAGACGATGACGGGTTATGGCGTCGACGAATCGATCGGGCGTCCGTGCCGTTTCCTGGAAGGTCCGGATGCGGATCAGCCGGACGTCGAGCGTCTGCGCAAAGCGATCGCGGAGGGTAGAAGCGCGTCGGTTCTGCTACGCAACCACCGCAAGGACGGGACGCCCTTCTGGAACAATCTGCAGATCTCGCCGGTCCTCGACGAGCACGGCACCGTGGCGCATTTCGTCGGCGTGCAAAGCGACGTTACCGAGCTCAAGACCTACCAGGTCGAGCTCGAGTACCGGGCCAACTACGACAGTGTGACGGGACTGGCCAACAAAAACCTGCTCGGCGACCGGCTCAACCAGGCGATCGCCTGGGCGCATCGCGCACAAGGCCGCATCGCCATACTTTATCTCGATCTCGACCGCTTCAAGATCGTCAACCACAGCCTCGGGCATGCAAAAGGAGACGCGCTCCTTAAATGCGTCGCGGAGCGACTCGCGACGCACGTTCACGAATCGGACACTGTCGCGCGGCTCAGCGGGGACGAATTCGCGATGATCCTCAACGAGGTCGACGGTCCTGCCGCGGCCGCCGCTGTTGCGCACGAGGTGCTGCGCGATCTCCAGCGGCCGATCACCATCGACACCCACGAGCTGTTCACCTCGGCGAGCCTCGGCGTGTGCATGTACCCCGGCGACGGAATCAACGCCGACAGCCTGCTCAAGAACGCCGACACCGCGATGTACCGTGCGAAACACAGCGGGGGCAACCAGCTGTGCTTTTATACCGAAGATCTCAACGCGAATGCGGTGGAGCGCCTGCGGCTCGAAGCGGATCTGCGCCGTGCGCTGGCGATGGAGGAATTCGAGCTTCACTACCAGGCGCGCATCGAGCTCGACTCGGGGCGCGCAACGAGCGTCGAAGCACTCATACGCTGGCGGCGCCCGGACGGCTCCCTCACCCTGCCGGCCGAATTCATTCCACTGGCCGAAGAGACCGGGCTCATCATCCCGATCGGGGAGTGGGTGATGCGCACGGCATGCCGACAGATGCGCCGCTGGGCGCAGGACGGTCACGACGGAATGCGCGTTGCCGTCAATCTCTCGCCGCGTCAGTTCCGGCAGGACGATCTCGTCGCGACGATCCGCAAGATACTCGAGGAGACGGGGGCTGAAGCCCGGCACCTCGAGTTCGAGATCACCGAAAGTGTCGCGATGCAGGATCCCGAGAGCAGCCGCACGTGCCTCGAACGCCTGAGCGCCCTTGGCATCGTCCTTGCGATCGACGATTTCGGAACGGGCTATTCATCCCTCGCCTACCTCAAGCGCTTCCCGATCGACAACCTGAAGATCGACCAATCATTCGTCCAGGGCGTTCCGGGCGACGAGGACGACAGCAATATCGTGTGCTCGATCATCGCGCTCGGAAAGAGCTTGGGGCTCACGGTCATCGCGGAAGGCGTCGAAACGCAGGCGCAGCTGGCTTTCCTGCGCGCCGCAGGCTGCGACGAGATGCAGGGCTATCTGCACAGCCGGCCCGAGGCCGCGCCGCCGCTGAACCGGCTACGTCCTCTGGACGAATGATCCGCTAGCAGCGTGTCGGACGTGATCTCATGATGCAATCGGGTAGGGTTTTCGACTCGCTGCGATCAAGGCCGGGGGACACGCTGCTTATAAGAAACCCCCACTTGACGTCATTCGGGTCTCGAGCGACTTTTCTGCGTGAAAGGCCGCTAACACGGTGCTTTTTGCGGGTTTCGTTCGTCATGTCTTTCAGTTAAGGAGTTTGTCGTACGCAAGTCCGACAAACTCCTAGGGCCGGGGCGATAGCCGGGTCACGACTTCAGCGAGCATCGCGCGCACGGCAGGGTCCTCGTCGCTCAACGACAGGCGCGTATACACGTCGAACGCACGCTCGGGATTGGGCGCGAAACGATACGCGGTCAGCACGGAGGAAACGGCTTCGCGCCGCTTGCCCTGCTTGGCGTAAATGAGGCCGAGCGTACCCCACGCGCTCGCACGCTCGGGGGCGAGCGCAAGCGCCGCGAGTATGGCGGGCTCAGCCGCGGCGACGTGACCGGCTTTGACCCGCGCGTAACCGAGGTTTTCGGCGATCTCGGCGTCGCTCGCATCGGCGTCATGAGCCTTGGCGAAGAGTGCTGCGGCGTCACCGAACCGTTTTCTTTGCCAGAAGGCCAGGCCCGCCTCGTTCAGTGCGCGAGCCAGCCGGCGGTCACCGCGCGCCGGCCTCGGCTGCGACTTGACCTCTGCAATCGTCCGGGCGAGCCGCGCCTGATCGCCGGCGAGCGCGGCCGCCACCATGCGATCGACACGCCCCGCTTCGGCCGCGACCTCCTGCGGGTTCGCCGCGCTCGCGCACCAGCCCAGGCCTGCGCTCGAGCCATACACGAGTGCAGCGAACAAAGCGCGGCGCGCGACGCCGATCGCCGTCTTCAGTGTTTCCCCCCGGATCGCGCCGAGAGGGAATGCAGGCTGAGCGACGGTGAGATGGTGTCCGCCGGCTCGACGGGATTGTTCATGATGCGCGTGATCTTTTTCGTGAATTCGGCAGGGCTTTCACTATAGCTGCCCGCGATGCCCGAAAGCCACGCGCCTACGGCGGCTTCGGCCGCATTCCCGCGCGCGCGGGCCGCTTGATAGACCTCAGTGTACTCGCGATAAGCCTCCAGCGTGGCGAGCTTGGAGGCAACGAAATCGATGGCGTCCGCCTTGCTTGCAAACACGACGTAACGGTGCTTGACGCCTTTTCGCTGCGCGCACGGCGCGATAAACGATCGGCGACCTTCGGCTGCCGCCGAAGGCACGAATTTCCACGCAAAAAGATTGTTCGTCCGTAGCGCCACGCGTGTCCAGCCGTAGCCCGACTCTGCTATGGCGATGGCAGCCAGGACGGATGCCGGGACGCCGTAGGCCTTTTCCGCTTTGACAGCAAGCTCGCCGACCTCGCGGATGAAGGCGATTCGTTCCTCAGGCGTCGGGTGGCCGGGCTTGGTCCCGTAGCAGCCCCATTCGGCCGCGATCGCGCCATCGGCAACAAACAGCAGCAGCGCCCACGTGACGACAGCGGATTTTGAACAGAAGATCTTTACGAGGCCGCATCGGGCCGATCTACAAAGGGTACGGAGGGTACAGACGCACCCCGGGTCGTTTTTGTGCGCAGGCTGAGCGATAATCGAGGACATTCGACTCTCCGGACTGATTCGGTGCAATTATCACGCCACCACGACACTAGCGATACACGGCGATGATCCGTCCGCTCAGAATCGCACACACCTCCGACGTCCACCTGCACAACGGCGACGAGGCCGCGCATGTGCGCGACGCCTTCGCCCGCGTGATTGACGCAGTCCTCGACACCGAAGTCGATCTGTTTCTCATCGCCGGCGACCTCTTCGATCACAATCGCATCGAGAAAGACCTGATCGACTTCGTTTACGCACAGCTTTCGCGCGTCGCGTGTCCCACCGTACTCATCGCGGGCAACCACGACTGCTGGGAGGAGCGCGCCGTCCTGCGGCGGATGAACTTCAGCAAGGCCGGACACCATGTCACTCTGCTCGACGAAGTGGAAGGCGCCGTGGTCGAGTTTCCCGAGTTGCACGCCACGGTGTGGGGGCGCTGCATGATCGATCACGATCGCGCCAACAAACCCATGGCCGGGTCCCCTCCCCGCAAGGGTGACCTGTGGCACATCGGCATGGCGCACGGTCTTTATTCGGATGATCCGGACACCGAGCGCTCCTCGCTCATCACGCCGCAGGAGATCGAAGCGTCAGGCTTCGATTACCTCGCGCTCGGCCACGTGCATGCGCATCGGCAGATGCGACACGGCAACACGCTCGCCTGTTATCCCGGCGTCCCCGCACCGTATTACGGAACGCAGCCGAGCGGATGCATGACCCTGGTCGAGCTCACGCCGGGCAAGGGGGCGCACGCAATCGAGCACACCCTCGCCGCTACGGCGCGCTGAGAAAGCGCTCCACGCTCGCGGCAAACGCGTCGGGCTGGTCGGTAAAAAGACCGTGTCCGGCGTCCTCGACGCGCTCCACTGCGCAACGCGGCATCGTGGTGCCCATGCGCGCCGCCAGCTCGGTGCTGACCACGTTGCTGTGACTTCCATACTGGAGCAGGGTGGGCGTGGGCACCGTGGCCATCATGCGCCACAGATCCATGTCGGCCGGCGTCTGCACGCGGCCGCGCAGCAGCGCAGGATCGTATTTCCATGTATAGCGCCCCGCGTCGGTCCGGCGCAGGCCGTGATGCACGCTTTCTTCGACCAGCGGTCGAGGCGCCCGCGGCATCAGCCGTTGGAGGTAAGCCGCAGCGCTTGCGGGCGTATCGAAATCGCGCCCCGGCGATACTTCCGGTGCGTCGACGGGCGCAGCGCCGGCCGTGGTCGGCGCCCGCCCCGGTGTGATGTCGACCAGGATGAGGCGCTCGAGCTCGTCGTGATGGCGATGCGCGTACAGCATGGACACCCGGCCGCCCAGCGAATGTCCGATGAGAGTGCAGCGGGACAGGCCCCGCGCTTCGACCACCGCACGCAGATCCGCGCAGAGCTCCTCGAGCCGGTAACCCTCAGTCCCGTTCCAGCCGCTGTCACCGTGACCGCGCTGGTCGAGTGCGATGACGTGATAGCGGTCTTTGAACCGGCGCCCGAAATCGTTCCAGACGTGCGCATGCAGACGGCTGCCGTGCACCAGCACGACGGGAGGCGCGCCTTCATTGCCCCAGTCCAG
>JBKJKJ010000376.1:0-27323 GCA_046597455.1 Burkholderiales bacterium | reverse complement strand
CAGCGCCGACGAGGCGCAGCGGCTGAAATTCTGGAGCGGCCGCAAGAATGCGTTCCCGGCGACCGGGCGCCTGAGCCCCGACTACATGTGCATGGACTCGACGATCCCGCGCAACCGCCTCTCCGACATCCTGCTGGCGATCGAGGGGATGGAAGTGAAATACGGCCTGCGCTGCCTGAACGTCTTCCACGCCGGCGACGGCAACCTGCACCCGCTGATCATGTTCGACGCGAACGACCCTGACCAGCTGCACCGCTGCGAGCTGTTCGGTGCGGACATCCTGGAGTCGAGCGTCGCGATGGGCGGCACGGTCTCGGGCGAGCACGGCGTGGGCATCGAGAAGCTGTCGGCGATGTGCGTGCAGTTCTCGCGCGCCGAACACGACCAGATGCTGGCGCTGAAGCACGCGTTCGACCCGTCGTCGCTGCTGAATCCGGGCAAGGTGATCCCGTCGCTCGCGCGCTGCGCCGAGTACGGCAAGATGCATGTGAAGCGCGGCCTGCTGCCGTTCGCCGACATCCCGCGGTTCTGACGCCTTTTCGACTTTTCTGCATGGACCACAACGACCCCGCGCTCCAGGTTCTGATCGATCGCGTCAACGCGGCGCGCGAGGGCGGCGCCCAGCTGTGCGTTCGCGGCGGCGGCTCAAAAGACTTCTACGGCGAAACGCCCCAGGGCGAGGTGCTGGACACGCGGGTGCTCGAAGGCACATCGAGCTACGAGCCAACCGAACTGGTCGTCACCACGCGCTGCGGCACGTCGCTCGCCGAGCTCGAAACGCTGCTCGCGACGAAAGGCCAGTGTCTGCCGTTCGAACCGCCACGCTTCGGGGACCCGAACCTGAGCGCGAAGCACCGCGGCGCCACCGTCGGCGGCATGGTCGCCGCGGGGTTGTCGGGCCCGTCGCGCGCGGCCGTCGGCTCGGTACGCGACTACGTGCTCGGCGCGACGATGTTGAACGGCAAGGGCGAGGTGCTCAGCTTCGGCGGTCAGGTAATGAAGAACGTCGCCGGATACGACGTCTCGCGGCTGCTCGCGGGTTCGCTCGGCACGCTCGGCGTGATCCTCGAGGTCTCGCTGAAGGTGATGCCGATCGCACCGGCGACGGTGACGCTGCGGCTGGAGATGGACCAGGCCGCCGCGCTCGCGAAGCTCAACGACTGGGGCGGACAGCCGATCCCGCTGAACGCCAGCGCGTGGTGGGACGGCAACCTGATCCTGCGCCTGCGCGGCGCGCTCGCGGCGGTGCATGCAGCGCGTGTGCGGCTCGGCGGCGACATCGTCGAGCCCGAGTTCGCGGAGCCGTTCTGGGAGGGCTTGCGCGACCACACCGACGAGTTTTTCACCGCCGCCCACAAGGCAGTCGAAAGCGGGGCCTCGCTGTGGCGCATCTCGGTGCCGCAGACCGCACCGGCGCTGCTGCTTCCCGGCGAGCTGATGGTCGAGTGGGCCGGCGGCCAACGCTGGCTGTGCAGTGCGATGCCGGCGTCGACGGTGCGCGACGCGGCCTCGAATGTCGGCGGCCATGCGACGCTGTTCGCGGCCAAGGACAAATCGCCCGGCGTGTTCGCGCCGCTGCAGTCGCCGCTCGACCGCATCCACCGCGAAGTGAAGAAATCGTTCGACCCTTCGGGGGTCTTCAATCCCGGGCGGCTTTACCCAGGCCTCTGATCCGCACAGCCCACCCACCACCTCACGATGCAGACCAACCTCGCTCCCCAATTCAAAGGCACACCCGACGGCGAAGCCGCGGAGGCCATTCTGCGCAAATGCGTTCATTGCGGCTTCTGCACCGCGACCTGTCCGACCTATCAGCTGCTCGGCGACGAGCTCGACGGACCGCGCGGCCGCATCTACCTGATCAAGCAGGCCCTCGAAGGCCAGCCGGTCACCGCGAAGACGCAATTGCACCTCGATCGCTGCCTGACGTGCCGCTCGTGCGAAACCACCTGCCCGTCGGGCGTGCAGTACGGCCGGCTGCTCGATATCGGGCGCCACGTCGTCGACAGCCGTGTCCCGCGCAGCGTCGCAGACAGCTTCACGCGCTGGATGCTGCGCAAGGTCATCACGCGTCCGCTGCTGTTCGATGCCCTGGTTCAGACCGGCCAGCGCATGCGCCTCCTGTTGCCCCGGAATCTCAGGCGCAAAGTGCCGCCGGACGCACGGCCCCCGAAACCGATACCGCAGTCCGGTCACGCCCGCCGCATGCTGGTGTTGCGAGGGTGCGTGCAGCCGACGCTGTCACCGGCGACCAACGCGGCGGCCGCGCGCGTGCTCGACCGACTGGGCATTTCGCTCGTAGGCGCACCGCTAGCCGGGTGCTGTGGCGCCGTATCGTTTCATTTGAGCGCCGAAGACGAGGCCCGCGATTTCATGCGCCGGAATATCGATGCCTGGTGGCCTTACATCGAGCAAGGCGTCGATGCGATCGTCGTGACCGCGAGCGGCTGCGGAACGATGGTGAAAGACTATGGCCATCACCTTGCCGGTGATGCGGCATACGCCGAAAAGGCAGCGCAGGTGTCGTTACTTTCGAAAGACATCAGCGAAGTCGTGCTCGCGCACGCCGAGCAGTTGACGAACCTCGCGCCCGCGCCGGGCTCCCGTCCTTCCAGCCCCTTGCGCGTGGCTTTCCACCCCCCGTGCAGCCTTCAGCACGGCCTGAAGATCCGCGGCCAGGTCGAAACGCTGTTGCGCGCCCTCGGGCTCGAGGTGATGCCTGTGCGCGACGCGCATTTGTGCTGCGGCTCGGCGGGGACCTATTCCATTCTCCATCCCGAGCTTTCGGATCGTCTGCTCGAAAACAAGATCGCCGCGTTGACCGAAGGCCAGCCTCAGGAGATCGTCACCGCCAACATCGGATGTCAGACGCACCTGCAAAGCGCGACCGTGAAACCGGTCCGGCACTGGGTCGAGCTCGTGGATGACATCCTCGCACCCCTCGATTCGGCTGCCAACGGACGAAACGGAACGGCGAAGTAATCCTCGCTGGATGCCCTCGGCGCGCCGGATGACGCCGTAGCGCATCCACTCCACTCGATAGTACCCGCGCAACATTATGCGCATACCTATTGTACTTTCAGATAAACCCGCGTACGATCGGTCCCACTCCATCAACAGAGGGGGCAAGCCGATGCTGCAGATCACCCGCCGGACACTGGAAGAGCGCCGCACCCGGCACACCAGAACCACCGCGCAGACCAAAGAAGTTTTTCTCGAAGGCAGCCCCCAGGTTCCGGTTTACGAGGACGAGCTGTGGACGAGCCGGCAGCGCCAGGCGAGCTCGATCCACGAAGTTTCGTATCGGGCATGCTTCAAGCCCCAGCTTCCCGCGTATTTCATCGATCGCCTGAGCAGCGAAAACGATCTCGTGTATGACCCGTTCAGCGGACGCGGCACGACCGCCGTCGAAGCGGCGCTGCGCGGGCGCCGCGTCGTCGCCAACGACATCAGCCCGCTTTCGGCAATCTTCGCCCGCCCGCGCCTCGAGGTGCCCCACGTGAGCGAAGTGGATGCGCGCCTCGGTGCAATCGATCTCGGTCAGAAAACGCGCCCGGCCCTGGACCTCTCGATGTTCTTTCATCCGGAGACCGAACGCGAATTGCTCAACCTGCGGGCGTACCTCAATGCGCGGCGCCGCTCGCGTAGCGAAGACAGCATCGACCGCTGGATACGCATGGTCGCGACGAACCGGCTCACCGGTCATTCACCCGGCTTCTTCTCGGTCTACACCCTGCCTCCAAATCAGGCGGTGTCGGCCGAAAACCAGATCAGGATCAACCAGCGCCTGGATCAGAAACCGCCCTATCGCAACGTGCGCGAACTGATACTCAAGAAATCGGTGCAACTACAAAGCGGGCTCACTGCAACCGAGCGCGACAGACTGCGACGGGCTGCCGCTCACGCGCGCTTCGTGGAAGGCTCCGCCGCAGCAACCCGGTCGATCGAGGACCGCAGTGTGCAACTCACCGTCACCTCCCCGCCCTTCCTCGACGTCGTGCAATACGCGAAAGATAACTGGCTGCGCTGCTGGTTCAACGGCCTCGACGCAGCCGATATCGGGCGGCGCATGACGATGAGCCGGACCGTGGAGGACTGGGCCGTCGCGATGCAGGCCGTTTTCGTCGAGCTGTACCGAATCACGCGGCCTGGCGGCTGGGTCGCATTCGAAGTTGGTGAAGTTCGACGCGGTGCAGTCCGTCTCGAAGAGATCGTCGCCCCGCTCGGCACTACCGCGGGCTTCGACTGCCAGGCCGTACTGATCAATTCGCAGCAATTCACCAAGACTGCGAATATCTGGGGCGTCAGCAACAACCGCATGGGCACCAATTCCAACCGCATTGCGATCTTCCGCAAGCCGGCGGCGTAGCGACGTAGAGGCACAGCGGCACAGCGCACAGGCCATAGTGCGGACAACAGGAGAAGTGTTATCGCCGGGAGGCCGTTCCGCTCGTACGTCATGTGGACTCACGTGCATCGACGTCCATTTCCTCGTGATAATATGTGCACCTGCAGCGCTCGTGGATTCAGCGCGGGCCGCGCCCCGCAGCCTCGACCCTCGACATCTCGCAGTTCTATCCCGCACCTCGCGTGCGCGCATCCGGAGGTTCCTTGTGCCCATCGATCATGAGAAGCTCATCAACTTCGGGATTCCGGAGGTCGAGCAGGCGCTGACCCGTCGCGACACGATGCTGTACGCGCTCGGCGTGGGCCTCGGCGCCGACCCCATGGACGAGGATCAGCTCAAGTTCGTCTACGAAGAAAAGCTGGTCGCGCTACCGACCATGGCGATCATTCTCGGTTATCCCGGACCGTGGCATGCCCAGGGCGATACCGGCATCACGCGCAGTCACGTCGTACACGGCGAACAGGGTTTCACCATCCACAAGCCTTTGCCGGTCGAGGGCCGGGTGACGGGTCGCACCGAAATCGAAAGCGTCCTCGACAAGGGTAAGGACAAGGGCGCACTCGTCCTGACCCGCACCACAGTGCGCGAGCAGGCAAGCCAGGACGTCGTGTGCACACTGACTTCGACCACCTTTTGCCGGGCCGATGGCGGATTCGGCGGTCCCGCAGGACCGACCAAGCCCCTCCATCCCATTCCGGATCGCAAGGCCGACCTCACGTGCGATCTGCCGACATTACCGCAGGCCGCCCTCATCTATCGTCTCTCGGGGGATTACAACCCGCTGCATGCCGATCCGGCTTACGCGAAGACAGCCGGCTTCAGGATGCCGATTCTCCACGGGCGAGCGACATTCAGCATCGCCGGTCACGCCCTGCTCAGAACGTGCTGCGGCTATGACCCTGCAAGGCTCAGGAGTATGGACGGGCGCTTCTCGTCGCCGGTATACCCCGGCGAAGTGATACGCACCGAAATATGGATGGTCGGCGACATTGTGACATTCCGCTCGACGGTCCCGGCGCGCAACGTGACGGTGATCAATAATGGCCGCGCTGAAATCGCATGAGGTCGATGCATTGAACCGGGATTCGATATGAATATTCATCGAAGTGCTGCGGCGAAGGCTCGCAGGTGAAGTTGTACTGGTCGCCGCGATCGCCTTTCGTGCGCAAGGTCATGGTCTGCGCCCACGAGCTGGGAATCGCCGATCGCATCGAAAAGGAGTACACGCTGGTATCGGTGCGCGACGCGAATCCGGAGATGCTGCGCGTCAATCCGCTGGGCCGCATTCCTGCGCTGGTTACCGATGACGCCAAAACGCTCTACGATTCAGTCGTCATCTGCGAGTATCTGGACGACGTGCACGGGAAACACCGCCTGTTCCCTGCGCACGGCGAGCGAAAATGGGACGCGCTTCGCCGCCACGCACTGTCCAATGGCCTGCTGGAAACACTCGTGCGCTGGCGTGACGAGCGCTCGCGCGAAGCCGCCCGGCAAGCGGCCGACATACTCGCTGCGTTCGAGCGCAAGGTGAGGTCGACGTTGAGCGCAGCCGAGGCCGACAGGCCCGCACTCGAAAATCCGCAACTCGATATCGGCCATCTCACACTGGGCGTCGCGCTGGGCTACCTGGATTTCCGATATGCAGAGGTGGACTGGCGAGCGCCGCATCCGCGCATGGCGCAGTGGTTCGAGACCTTCTCAGCTCGCCCATCGATGCAACAGACACTGCCGGTTGACGCACAGGCCGCCCGTTAGCCCGTGGAGGCACCACCCCTGCGCTCGGTTGGGTCACCACCCCGATATCGTCGTGGCCACTGCTCACCGATCACCACGGCACGCACGGCTGAGTTCACGTGTATCCGCTTCGTCCGCACGGCAGCGCAGGCGCTGTAGTGGGTGGAAGAGCTCAAAAGTCGCGCCTTCAGGCGCGCTACGCCGCAACCAGAGGAAACCATGAAAAATAAACATCGAATCTCAGCATTGACCGCCGGGCGTATCCGGCACCTGGTAGCAAGACAGCCAGCGCGCAGCGCAAGGTTCTTCGCTTCATCGTGCAGCGTTCTCGCACTTTCGCTGGTGTCGCTGTTTACGTGCACTGCGCTGGCGCAAACCTACCCCGTCAAGCCGGTGCGACTCGTCGTGCCTTTCGCCGCCGGCGGCAGCACCGATATCATCGCGCGCCTGCTCGCACAGAAGCTGAACGAAGCGTGGGGGCAACCCGTGCTCGTGGACAACCGCGCGGGCGGCAGCACGGTCATCGGCACCGAGCTGGTGGCGAAAGCCCCGCCTGATGGCCACACGCTGCTCGTAACCCCGGCACCATTCACGATCGTGCCGAGCCTCATGCAAAAACTGCCGTACGATCCGCAGAAGGACTTCGAGCCGGTCACGCTGATCAACACGACGCCACTCGTCGTGGTGGTCCACCCCGGCGTGCCCGCCCGCTCGATCAAGGAACTCATCAGCCTGGCGAGAGCGAAGCCGGGCACGCTCAACTATGGCTCCTCGGGCAGCGGCGGCTCCAATCACCTCGCCGGCGAGCTGTTCAACGCGATGGCCAGTGTCAAAATGGTGCACGTTCCCTATAAAGGCAATGCGCCGGCGCTCACCGATCTCATCGGCGGGCACGTGGACGCGGTCTTCAACGGTCTGACTTCCGCGCTGCCTTTCGTTAAATCCGGAAAGCTGCGGGCGCTCGGCGTCACGAGCCTCGTCCGTTCCGCCGCGCTGCCCGACGTGCCCACGCTCGATGAAGCGGGCCTCAGGGGTTTTCAGGCGGTCGCCTGGAACGGCCTGACCGCACCGGCGCGCACCCCGAAGACGGTCATCGACAAGATCAATGCCGACGTGGGCAAGGTGGTGCGTTCGCCCGAGATGGCGGAAAAGCTGAAAGCCGAAGGATCGGACCCCGTCGCCAGCAGTGTTGAGGTTTATGCCAGATTCCTGCGCGAGGAGATCATCAAGTGGAACAAAGTGATCAAGCTCGCCAAGATTACGGGACTGTGAGATGACGCCATTGAAGAACAATGTTCTGGTCTGCACGATGGTCGCGGCATCGGTCATGACACCCCTTGCTTTAGCCCAGACCTATCCTGCCAAGCCGGTGCGCATGGTCGTCGGTTTTCCCGCCGGAGGCCCCACCGACATCGTCGCGCGCACACTGGCGCCGAAGATGGCCGAAGGGCTCGGTCAGCAGGTGATCGTGGACAACCGCGGCGGAGCCGGCGGCGTCATCGCCACCGAGCAGGTCGCGAAAGGCCCTTCTGATGGTCACACGCTACTGATGGGCACCATTGGCGGCATCGCGGTCGCGATGAGCCTCATACCGAATCGCGGCTATGACACTCTGCGCGACCTCGCGCCGATCACGCAGGCGGTCACGGTCACGAACCTGCTGGTCGTGCATCCCTCGGTGCCGGCGAAGAATGTGAAAGAGCTCCTGGCAATCGCGCGCGCGAAACCCGGGCGCCTGAATTACGCCTCTTCGGGTAACGGAACCGTCACGCATCTCGCCGGCGAGCTGTTCAAGCTCATGGGCAAAGTCGACATCACTCACGTGCCTTTCAAAGGTGGCGCGCCTGCGCTCACGGCCCTCATCTCCGGAGAGGTCGACCTCTCGTACGAGAACAGTCTGGTGGTGACACCGCACGTCAAGGCGGGCAAAGTGAGAGCGCTCGCCGTGACCGGCCCGAAGCGCTCCCGGCTCATGCCGGAGTTGCCCACGATCGCCGAATCGGGCTTGCCCGGCTACAACGCCAGCGGCTGGTACGGTCTGTTCGTTCCCGCTGCCACGCCGAAGCCGGTGATCGCGCGGCTCAACCAGGAAGCCGTGAAAGCGCTGCGCATGCCCGACGTGGTGAAAATTCTTTCGAGCCAGGGTGCAGAGCCGGTCGGCAATTCGCCTGAGGAGTTCGGCGCATTCGTCAAAGTCGAGATCGAAAAATGGGCGAACCTGGTCCGGGCCGCCCGCATGAAGACCGACTGATGACTACCCCGTCCACGCCGGGTGCCATCGGCGCAACCGTTCAGCTGCCCAAGACAAAAAATGCCTCATTGGAACGCCCAGAACCTCGCTGACGCGCTCGGGCGCAACGCGGAGCTTTTTCCCCAGCAGGAAGCGCTCGTCATCGAAGGCAAGCGCCTCACTTACGGCGAGCTCGACGCCCGGGTGCGCGGGACGGCGCAGGGCTTGCGCGCGCTCGGCGTGAAGCGCGGCGACCACGTGGCCGTGTGCATGGGCAACACGGTCGAGTGGGTGGTGTTCTTCTATGCGGCCGCGAGCGTCGGCGCAGTAACCGTCCCCGTCAACACGCGGTTCAAACCCGACGAGCTCGCGTACTGCCTGAAGCAGGCTGACGTGAAGCTCCTGTTCGTGGTCGATCGTTTTCTCAGGATCGACTTCATCGGCATGCTTCGCCAGATCTGCGCCGGCATCGACAGCGCGCTGCCGGCACCCGATCTGCCTCGACTGCAAAACGTGGTTGTCCTCGGCAGCGACGTTCCGAAAGCCGCCATCGCCTACGCCGACATGCTGGCACTCGGCGGCACCTGGGACGCACCGGAATTCGACGACGTGATACCGGGCGACGTGCTGCTCATGCAGTTCACATCGGGGACGACGTCGTATCCGAAAGGCGTCATGCTCACCCACGACAACATGCTCAGGAACGCCGCTTACGTTTCGGAGCGGTTCGATCTGCAGCAGGGCGACCGCTATTTCAGCGCGCGGCCCTTCTATCACGTGGCCGGATCCACGCTATCGCTGCTCGCCGCGCTCACGGCAGGTGCGTGCCTGCTTTCCTCGCAGTCCTATGACCCCGGCGAGGCCTTGCGCATCATGTCGACCGAATCGTGCACCCACACGTCGGGCAACGACACGATGTTTCTCATGCTGCTCAATCATCCGGATTTCGAACGCTATCCACTCAAGCTTCGGGGTGGATGGGCCTCGGCGGGCGCGGAAGTCACGCGGAAAATCATCGAGCGCATGGGCATGACCGGGGTGTGCCAGGCTTACGGCTTGTCGGAAGCTTCGCCCAATGTGTCCATGTCTTGGCACCACGACGACATCGAAAAGCGCGTCAACGGCTGGGGCCACGTGCTCGAAGGCGTCGACGTGCGCATCCAGGACCCCGGGACTCGCAAGGACCTGCCGGCGGGGGAGACGGGCGAGATCCTGGTGCGCGGCTGGAGCGTGATGAAGGGGTATTACAAAATGCCCGAACAGACTGCCAAAGCGATCGACGACGAAGGCTGGCTGCACACCGGCGACTTCGGCGTAATGGACGACGACGGCAGGCTGCGTTTCGCGAGTCGCATCAAGGACGTCTTTCGCGTCGGCGGCGAGAACGTCGCACCTGCCGAAGTCGAGGACGTGCTGCACCGGCACCCCGGGATCAGGCAGGCGCAGGTGATCGGCGTCCCCGATCCGCGCCTGATCGAAGTACCCGCTGCGTACGTGATACTCAAGGACGGCGGGGGCATCACACCTGAACAAATCATCGAATGGAGCAAAGCGCGAATGGCGAATTTCCGCGTGCCGCGCTACGTAAAAATCGTGGACACCTTCGAGAACATCGGCATGACGGGTAGTGCCAAAGTGCAGAAGAACAAGTTGCGCGCGCAGGCGCTGATCGATTTCGGTCTTTCCGAAACCACGTAGCGATACACCTTCAAAGGAGAAAGGAGCACACATGCAAAGTCTCACTGAGCAATCCCCGCTCGGAACCTTCATCGAGCACATCAGGAAAGGCGAGCTCGCCTATCAGGTGACCGAGGACGGAAAAGCCGTCTTCTACCCGCGCGCCGTGGCGCCGGTCACCGGCGGCAAGCTCGAGTGGCGCGTGTCGAAAGGTCTCGGCACGGTCTACTCGACGACCGCAATGAATTTCAAGGGGGAAGCGCCGGTGAACGTCGCCCTGGTGGATATGGACGAAGGCTTTCGTTTGATGAGCCGCGTCGAGGACATCGATGCCGCGCAGGTGAAAATCGGGATGCGCGTGAAGTTTCGCGCCCATCCGGGCGACGACAAGCAGCAGCCGTATCCTGTGTTCACGCCGGCGGAGGGCGCAAAATGAGCGGGCTGAAGAAAGGAAGCGTAGCGGTCGTCGGTGCAGCCGAATCGGATCTGGGTCTGGTCGCGCCGAACACGAGTCCGGTCGATCTGATGGCGCAGGGTACGATGCGGGCACTCGAAGACGCGGGTCTGAAATTGTCGGACGTGGACGGCGTTTTTTCATCGGCCTCGCAATCCCGATTCGCGCCGATGGCGCTTTGCGAGTATCTGCGTATCAAGCCCCGGTACTTCGACGGCACCTCGATCGGCGGCTCGTCATTCATGACGCACGTCGCTCACGCCCAGGCGGCCATCGAGCACGGTCTGTGCGAGGTGGCGTTGATCGCCTACGGCAGCACCCAGCGCTCCGTATCCCGCGCGGCCGCCTCGCCGCGGGAATACAACTATTACGAATCGCCTTACCGCCCGATCCTCCCGATCAGCGCCTATGCAATGGCCGCGGCGCGCCACATGCACCAGTACGGCACGACGCGCGAGCAACTTGCGGAAGTCGCCGTCTCGGCACGCAAGTGGGCGCTGCTCAATCCCAAAGCGTGGGAAAAAGAGCCGCTGACAATCGAGCAGGTCATCAACGCGCGCATGGTGTCGTCCCCGTTCACCGTGCGCGACTGCTGCCTGGTCGTCGACGGCGGAGGCGCGATCGTCCTCACGTCGGCCGCACGCGCGAAAACACTGAAGAAAAAACCCGTCTACGTGCTCGGCGTCGGCGAAGCCCTGAGCCACAACAACATCTCGAGCATGCCGGACCTGACGGTCTCTGCCGCGGCGGAGTCGGGACCGAAAGCCTACGGCATGGCCGGCATCAAGCCATCCGACGTCGCCATGCTTTCGCTATACGACGCATTCACGATCAACCCCATCCTGTTCCTCGAAGACCTGGGCTTCTGCCCCAAGGGAGAAGGCGGGCGCTTCGTGGCCGACGGTGCGATTGCCCCGGGCGGCAAGCTTCCGGTAAACACCAGCGGTGGCGGCCTGTCCTATTGTCACCCTGGTATGTACGGGCTACTCGTCATGATAGAAGCCATTCGACAGGTTCGCGGCGAGTGCGGGGAGCGCCAGGTACCGAACTGCGACATCACCCTCGCCCATGGAAACGGCGGCGTATTGTCAAGTCAGTGCACGGTGATATTCGGCTCCGACGCGGCGCTGTAAGCCTTGTAAGGCCCCGCCGCGATAACCGACTAAGTATCGCAGGCGGGAATTCCCGGCCCCAGAGGCGGTCCTAGCGTTATCTCAATGGAGGTTTACATGAACAGACGCACGTGGTTACAGGGACTCTTCGCGGCCGCAGCCGGTAGCGCGGTTTCCGGTCACATCAACGCCGCGGCCGGCACACTGCCGTCGCGCGAAGTCGCGGCGCTTCAGAATAACTGGCGCACGCTGCTCGCTCAAGGTGCGCCTGCGCCTTCGCCGGCCGACAAGGTAAAGCTCTCGAACGACGAGTGGCGCAAACGTCTGGACAAAGCTGCTTACAACGTATTGCGCGAGGAAGGCACCGAGCGCGCCGGCACGAGCCCGCTCGACCGCGAAAAACGGACCGGCGTCTTCGCATGCACCGGATGCGACCTGCCGCTATTCACCTCGGACATGAAATTCGACAGCGGCACCGGCTGGCCGAGCTTCTTCACCACGATACCGGGCGTATTCGAAACCAAGACCGACCACCTCCTTTTCTACGCCCGCACCGAATACCACTGCGCGCGCTGCGGCGGACACCATGGCCACATCTTCGACGATGGTCCGCGCCCGACCGGCCTGAGGTATTGCAACAACGGCGTGGCTCTGAAGTTCGTCCCCAAAAACGCGAAAGTATAGGGCGGGCATCAGGCTTTGATAAAAGCGGCCCGGATTTTGCTCCGGCAATCGCTTCAGTTCAGGGAGGGGCCTCATGCTCGCACAGTCGCGTCGGTTACTGTTGTTCCAACCCGAGGCGCGCTACGCCGAGGTTCGCGCACGCACCGTCGCGCTGTGTGCGCCGCTCGAAACCGACGACTATCAGGTCCAGAGCGTCATCGACGCGAGCCCGCCGAAATGGCATCTCGCGCACGTGACGTGGTTTTTCGAGACTTTCCTGCTGAAGCCTTTTCTTCCCGGCTATCGGCCTCTCGACGCGCGCTACGAGCAGATCTTCAACTCGTACTACAACACCGTAGGGCCGATGCATCCGCGCGGTCAGCGCCACACGCTCTCGCGCCCGACGGTGGGCCAGGTTTACGAATACCGCGGGCATGTCGATGCTCACATGGCCGTGCTGCTGGAGCGGTGTACCCCAGCCGACCGGGACACGGTCGAGGCACGTCTTACCCTGGGCCTGAACCACGAGCAGCAGCACCAGGAGCTCCTGCTCATGGACATCAAGCGCAATTTTTTTGCGAATCCGCTCTACCCGGTTTACCGCAGTCGCCCCGAGGCGGTCAGGAACGGAACCGAAGCAGCACCGGCGCGATGGCTCGACTTTCCCGGCGGCATCCGGGAAATGGGATGTCCCGGCAAAGCGTTCGCCTTCGACAACGAGCAGCCGCGCCACAAGGTTTTTCTGCGGGACTACCGTCTCGCGTCGCGCCCGGTCACCAACGGCGAGTATCTCGAGTTCGTCGCCGGTGGATGCTATCAGCGCCCGGAGCTATGGCTCGCCGACGGCTGGTCCGTGATCGTCGAACGCGGATGGGCCGCACCGTTGTACTGGAAGAAAGTGGACGGTGAGTGGCATGAAATGACGCTCTCGGGGCTGCGCAGGCTCAATCCCGGCGAGCCCGTGTGTCACGTCAGTTATTACGAAGCCGACGCGTATGCGCGCTGGCGCGAAGCGCGTCTCCCGACGGAAGCAGAATGGGAAACTGCGGCCAGCGGAACGCCGATAGAAGGCAATTTCGTGGAGAGCGAAATCTATCATCCGCGCGCTACCGCCGGAGCGCAGGACCATCAGTGGTATGGCGACGTGTGGGAGTGGACCGCCTCGTCCTACTCACCCTACCCCGGCTACCGCCCGGTCGCAGGCGCCCTGGGTGAATACAACGGCAAATTCATGGCGAACCAGTACGTGCTTCGCGGCGGATGTTGTGCAACCCCCGTCTCTCACGTGCGCCCCACCTACCGCAACTTTTTCTACCCGCCCGATCGCTGGCCTTTCACCGGCATTCGCCTCGCGCACGACGGCTAAAGCTCGGGCCCCGCGTACCTTGCGACGCGGTCCCGCGCCGGTATACTCGTGAGCATGGTGCAGCTCGCTTTCAGACTCGCCAGACCCGCCGATGCCTACGAGATCGCGGTCATGTCGCGATACCTCGTGGAGGTGGGGCTACGCGGGTGGTTTTGGCCTCCTGAGCGCGTCGATAAAGCCATACGCGCACGCTCCACGCTGGTTGTAGTCGCCGAAGTACGCGCGCACCTGGTCGGGTTCGCAATCATGGAATTCGGCGATGTCCAGGCGCACCTGAGCCTGCTCGCGGTGAAGCCCGCTTATCACCGGTGCGGCATCGGCCGCTCGCTGATGCAGTGGCTCGAAGAATCCGCATTGATCGCCGGCATCACCACGATCACCCTGGAGCTCCGCGCCAACAATTACGGCGCGCGCTCGTTCTACCGCCTGATTGGATTCGAGGAAGGCGCCTACATCGCCGGCTACTACCGCGGAATCGAAACGGCTTTGCGAATGTCCCGAGACATCAGCCGCCCCATCCCTGCCGTCACCGGCAAGCGCTAAAAAGTGTGAAGGATGGGAAGTTACGGAGGGAAACCTTGGGTTTCCCTCTGTTCGTTCATCGGCGAGCGAGCGTAGCGAGGTTACGGAGGGAAACGTTAGGTCTTCCTCCGTTCGTTTCCAGAACGCTTCGAGGGCTTGCGAGGGCAAGCCTATTGAAGCATGAACGTTTCGTATTCCAGCCGCGACAGGCGCGTCTCGAGCCATTGCATCGCGAGCAGCACGCACACCAACAGCGAAACCGCGTAGCCATATCCGTAGAAGGCCGGGCCGAGATAGAAGGATAGCCACGTGAGCGCAACGTTGAGGACGACGAAGAGCAGCGTGAGGATCGCAACAATGGCGCGCTTGTCCAGATAGAAGAACACGTTCAGCAGCCCGAGGAAGACCACTTGCAGGCTCGCGCCTACGACCTGCACATACAGGAGCGGCAAGTGCAGCTCGGATATGCCGATCCAGCGCAGCAGTGAGGGGCCGGCGATGAACACGATCAGCACCGTGATGCCTTGTATCTTGATGATCTCGAAAATCCCCTGCTTGATCGCGAACACCATCTCGTCGCGAATCTCGTTGAGATAATCGAGCGAGCCGCCGTCGCGCACCGCGTCGTAGAATTTGACGTAGAAATCCACGAAATCGGTTTCGATACGCACGAGGAACACCGCCATACCCGGCATGATCGCGAGGTAGGCGAGGAACACCGGCAGGTCGTAGATAACCGAATGGTGCAGCAGGCCGACGATCTGTTCTCCCGTGTCCGGGTTGTACCAGAACATGATCTTGTCGATCCAGATGCCCAGGTTGTAGAACAGGCCCGTCAGGGCGAGCGTGATGTACAGGCGGCGCTTGTCCAGAAAGTGAAAGCCGATGAAGGCGTCACCGGGATAGTTCCGGAAGATCATCAGCAGCATGCCCATCAGCAGCACGAAATGCCCGAGCACGAAACCGAGGAGGAGCCCTTCGATGCCGAGCGGGCGCAGCAGCAAAGCGCCGCCGACGACGATGATGTAGCCCACGCCGAACATGGCGACGATGACTTTGTACTGCTTCAAGCCTGACAGGATGATCGTGCAGCACCAGATGCAGCACATGATTACGAACGCGCCCAGCATGAGCAGCCGGTACAGGTTGGTCTGGCCGGGGAAGAGGAAGAACACAGCGGCCGTGCCGAGGATCCCGCTCGCGAGCACGACGATCATGAGCAGGCCGTTGAACGTCGGGGTCACGAGGTCCGAGCGCTTCTCGAACAGTCGGTCTGCGATGTAGCGCGTGTAGGCGAGCTGCACGATGCCGGTCAGGATGAGCGAGGCCATGAACAGGTTCGTGATCGACACCTGGAACTGGACCACGGCAACCGCCGGCACCACGATCGACATACTGTAGATGCCGACGAGCAGAATGCCGATGATCGACAGTATCCAGGGCCCCGAACTGACGATGCCTGAATAGCCGTACGCCTGGAAGATGCCCCAATAGGTATCCTTCTGGAGGAGCTTCCTGAACTCGAATCCTATTCCCGCCATGCGTGTGCCTCGTAAATGGCGTGATAACGCCCGAACATCTGTTCCTGATTGTAGTACGTCTCCACCCGCCGCACGCCTGCATTGCTCGCAATCTGCCACTTATTCTGATCGGTGAGCAATTCGAGCGCTGCAGCCGCGAATGCCTGCGGGTCGGCGATCCCGACGACCGCGCCTGCGGCGCCGAGCGCCTGGTCTTCGGCGTCGAGCCCATACACCAGCTGGCGGCATGCGCCGACATCGGTCGCCACGGCGGGTACGCCAGCAGCAAAGCCTTCCAGCAGGACGAGCGGCAGCGCTTCACTGATCGAAGAAAGCGCCACAACGCCAACCTGCGGCAGAACATCGGTCAGTGTCTGGAAGCCGAGAAACTTGACCTTGTTCTCCAGGCCGAGCCCCACCACCAGGTTGTGACATTCCTGTGCGTATTCGGCATCCTCGTCCTCGGGCCCGACGATCCAGCCTTCCGCTTCAGGTAGCCGGTTCACGACGGTGCGCATGGCACGGATGAACGTCATGATGTCCTTGATCGGCACCACACGACCGATCAGGGCCAGCACCGGCGGGGTCCTCGCGGGTCGCTGCTCGCGCAAAGCCCCGTAGCGCGCGACGTCGATGCCGTTGGGGATGTTGCTCGTGCGTTCCGGATCGGCGCCATCCTCGATCTGGCGGCGCCTGTTACCTTCGAACAGCGCGATGATGGCGTCCGACGCGTCGTAGCAGATCTTTCCGATCCCCTCGAAAAAGCGCATCCACATCTGGCGGAAGTAGGCGATTTCGGTCGGGTCGCGCTGGAAGATCACGCGGTTGTCGGGAATCCAGTGGGCGTTGAACAGATCGATCCGGCGTTCCTTGGTATAGATGCCGTGCTCGGAAAGTATCAGCGGCTTGCCGGTGCGATATTTCAACAGGGCGCCGAGGAGACCCGCGTAGCCGGTGGACACCGTATGGTAGGCCCGGCACGGAATCAGGTTTTTCGCCACGTCGGCCAGTACCCACACCGGCGCGTGCATGGTGCGCACGGTCCAGAAATAATCGACAAAGGACGGATCCGAGGAGAACTCGCGATATTGGGCGGAAATGAATTCCCACGAGCGGTGGCTGTAGAGAAAGTCCTCCTGGTTCAGACGGCCACCAGCGAGCTCGGGCGCAAGCTGCTGAAACAGCGCGCGCCCTTCGGCGTGTGCGTGCGGCGCGCGGAAGTAGCGATGCATCTCTTCGACCATCGCAAACGTAGCCGGATCGCCCTCCACCTTCTTGATCTCGGGCGCCGCCCGCTTCGCGTATAAATAATGGCGTTCGAAATGAACGACGTTGTCCGGGAGCTCGTATTTCGCCTCCCCGTATTCTTCTTCGAGACTGCCGATGAATACGATGGCGAATTTCACGTCCGGGAAACCCCGGATCATCTGGTTCACCCAGCTCGAGACACCGCCTGCGACGTAAGGGAACGTGCCTTCGAGCAGCAGGCCGATGTCGGCCTCCTGCGCGCGGCGCTCCATCGGATCATGCTCGCGCTGTTTGTCTTTGGCGTTCTTGCGAAACTTCATGCCACACCGCTCCCCATCCCGTTTTCCGACCAGTACTGCACGGCGGATTTCAGCCGCGGGGAATATTGCCCTTCAGAGAGCAGGCTGAAGATACGCCGTACTTCCCTGTAATCGCGGCGCTCGAAGGCGATCTGCCCCAGATAAGCCAGCACCCGCGACTCTTCGATGCCATTCGCCACCGCACGCTGGAAAGCCGCCTCTGCGGCGCCGTCGCGCTGATACGTCAGCAGCCGGGCTTTGAGAAACCACAGTCCGGCATCGTCCGGGGCGAGCTTCATCGCCTCGTCGAGATAGCGCTGCGTCTCGCTCATCGCGTGTGCTCGAACGTCGCCGTGGACCAGGCCGCCATACATCAGCTCCCAGTAGAGCTCGGCCAGACGCCGCAATGCAATCAGCCTCATCTCGTCCGTCGTGGCCTCGCGCAGTTTCTGCACTTCCTCGTGAACGTGCTGATTGATGTTTTTTTCCTGATTGTCCAGGATGCCGTAGGCGACGAGACGGACCTCATCGGCCGTATCGCCGAGCATCTCCTGCAGGAGCGGGTTGGCAGTCCTCGCGGGCATGCCTTGCAGCGCGAGCAGCGATTTGAAACGGATCTCTTTCGGAACACCCGAATCTCTCAGGCGCGCCGTCAGTCCGCCCGGTCCGTACTTCGTACGCTCGCGTATCTCACGAGGCGGAAATTCGAATTCGATCGGAGGGATCTCTGCATAAGGGAGCTCGGGAATGTGGCGCGGCAGGTATTTCGCCACCAGCACCGCCACCACCTGCCCGATCAGTCCGAGGACAGGGATGAAGAACGAGAAACCGAACAGGAGCACGATCACCGGCACGACCGGCCGCCGCAGGTGGGCGGGCAGTGCCGCACCGACGAATGCGGACAGGCACAGGCTCGCCACCCCATGCACAAGGAGAAATCCCAGCAGATTCGTCGGGTTGCCTTCGTGCAGCGGCATCAGCCAGAACACCGCGACGACTTCGAGTACGAGGGCGAAGAGGCCGACGATCGCGGTGATCATGCTGCGGTTTCTCCCGCGACGATGCGGCCGAGCACGGCGAGCGGATCGTGCTGCTCCATGGAGATCACGTACGGACGGACGTGCAGCGTTTCGAAATCACCGCCGAAGCGTTCCTTCAACGCACCTTCCATACGCTCGAGGTAGCCCCTGACCGCGATGTCGCTCGCAAGCGGCATGAGATTCGCGATACCGGTGGATTCGCGGTCGCCGCCGCCAAACTGCCATTGCACATCAAACCGGCGGCGCAGGCGGGTGGCGAAGAGGATCATGTCGACGCGTTCAGGATGCGGGCCGAACTGGAGCACGACGACATGGCTCGTGATGCCAAAGTCGCGATGCATCCGGATGAGCTTGACGAGCTCATCGGCAAAATCATACGGGCATCGCGGCACGCGGGTCATCACCTGCCCCACGTCGTCCGACACCACCACGCTGTCCGCGTAGAGCCCGAGCAGCAGTGACAGCGTTCGCAACGTATCTTCATTGAGCGCGAAGAACGGCATCCGAGTCACGATCAAAACCCCCAGGAGCTGATCGCCGCTCGTGAGTATGGGAGCCACGACGAGGTGCTCGGTGGGGCTGCCTTCGACCCCGAGGTCTTCAGTCTGCAGGTGCGCGAGAGTGCGCTTCTCCAGCGCATACTCGAGCAGGCTGTCGTTGGTTTTCACGGGCGGCGGATCGCCGAGCTTCGCCCGCTGAACGTACCTGCCATCGACGATTTCGTACACCGCCGCCGATTCGAGCTGGCAGTGGTGTGCGAGTAGAACGAGGATCTCCTGCGCCGCGGGCAGTGAAGTGCCCGAGCTTCGCACCGCCATGAGCATGCGCAACTCGTACAGCGCATCGCGCAGCGTCGCGGGCTGCGTGATCAGATCGTGCTCCAGCTGATCGTGCGACAGCCGGAGCACATTGAGCTGATTCATGATGCGCGTGAAACGCTCGGTCAGATACGCGTTCAATTCGCCGACACGGCGCAACCGGGTACGCCATGTCGTGCTGTATTCGCCGGCGATCATCACCAGGATGAGGCCCGCAAGAAAATACAGCTTCGGAAATTCCGCGCCCGGCGCCGAAAGAAGAAACCAGCCTATCAACAGGATGGCGGTGGAGGTGATGCCTGCCATGACGCCATACCGCAAGGCGACCAGTACCGGCGCAAACCACGTCCACGGAAACTCGCCCTTGTTGATGAAAAACGGATCTTCCGGCGATACCAGCCAGCACAGCCCGATGCCCAGCACCGGGATGATGAGGGCTTCCAGCCACAGCCAGCGGTTGGCGAGCAACGGCGAAAACAACGCCGAGAGCCGGCTGTCGCCAAGCAGTTCCTTCTGAGTTCGATAGTCCATGCGCCGGCAGCTCCGTGCTTAGGCTCGTGTAAAGGCGAGCGGCTTACTGGCTCGACGTCGAGGCGGTCTGTGCGCTGCCACCCGTGCCACGGATGTTCGCCGACGCGAGCAGGCCCCTGATCAGCTTCTGTGCGACGCCGGACAGCGACTCGCGGCTCCAGCCGCTCTTGCCGCCGACCCCGCTCCAGACGACGCTGCCGCTTTGCAGATCGATGATGTGCAGTGCGACACCCACCGCCGGCTCGCCGTCGATGCCGACCTTGTAACGCCACTCATCGACTGCGCCATAGACCGCATAGCGCGCGCCCTGCGTGCGGGCCCACTTGTTCGCTTCGTCCATGACCTTGCGCTCCGCAGGCTCGAACAGCGTGTCCTGATTGAGCGCTGCCGGGTAACGCGTCAAGTTATTCAGGCCACCCGAGCGCAACAGGCCTTCGGTAATTGCTTCAGCTCTCAGCCCTGCCTGGGGCACATCGGTGTGGTTCAGAATGGGCAACATCACCCATTTGGCACTCCCGTCCATGGCAGTGCCGATGCCGCTCGTATTGGTGGTGGAGCAGCCCGCAGCCGTGAATGCGGCCAGCAGCATGATGATCAAGATACGCACGATAGTCTCCTTCTTGTTTGCAAAGCACTCAGAATCGATCGAACATGTACATGTAGCGCAAGCCGATTTCACGCGACAACTCGTTAGTCCCGTTTCCGCCGCGGCCGGTCGACGCGTAAACCGTCAGACGGTCCCCGCCGACCAGGCTGCCCGACGCACCCAGTATCGCCCCGTACCCCTGCCCGGTCACGCTGTTGTGCGAAATGCCGACGTCGGCGAACGGCCGTATGCCACGTGTATAAGTCGTGCGATAGGCCGTTCCGAATCCAGTGTAAAGACCATAAACGGCGAAGTTCGGCGGCAGGAAGAAGGCGGCGGTCGGCACCGCCCCGCCAGGCACGAGTACCGCGGTGCCCGCATCGCCCGTTCCGCTCAGGTTGTAACGGTTGACCGAACCGGCCGCGCGCACGTGCCAGTCCGGGTATTCGGTGCGGAAGCGGTGCCCAACCTCCCAGTTCAATGCCTGGCCGCTTCCTATGAATGTCCGATCCTGAGTGTAGTAACGGCTCGCCGAATACTCGCCCAGGACATATTCACGTTTGCTGAATGCATACTCGAGTCCGAAAAACGCGCGGTCTCTCACACCACCCACGTTGAGAGACGTCGTTTCGGTGGCGCGGTCGTTATAGGCGAGACCGAGGCGGCCTGTGAGACGCGGACCGAGTGGACGCCCATAAATCACGCGGGCGCCGGTAAACTCGCCCAGCGCTTCACGGTGGAATACCGTGAGACGCGTTTCGCCGATAGCATGCCTGAAGAGTGCCGTGATCCCGTATACCGTGTCTCGCGCCGCAACACTGGCGAGCACGCCTTGCGCGTTCAATCCCTGATCGATGTGGCTCACGTCGAACGACAGGCGCAACCGCGGCGAGAGCCATACGCCGATCTCCCCGACCCGTTCCCTGCCGTCGACCACGCCGCGCCGGAAGTGGGTCTGGCCGATCTCCCAGCTGTTGAACCGGTTGAGCACAGAATTGGTGAGCCGCAGATGCATTTCATCGTCGTGAGGCCGGCGCGCGAGCTCATTGAACGCGATGTCCTCTGCGAGACGATACTGCTGCGTTTTTTCCGCTGCTTCGTGGCGGTCATAGCGCGGAATGGCGTCGGGCTGCGTATCGAGCAGACGCTGCAGCGTCTCGACCTCGTTTCCTGCAATTGCGATGATGGCCTCGGCCCAGGTGGGCTTGGCCATGTTGCGCGCGTATTGCTTCCACAGCCACGCCTTGGCCGAGACCCACTGCTCGGTGCTGATCGCCCATGACAGGACGAGGTCGCGGGTGCCCGCGTCCAGCGTGCGGCGCCGCGGGTCGGAGGATGGCGCATCGATCGACTGGTCTTGGCGCAGCAGGTTGCGCATGACCGCGAGGCCTTCGTCACCCGGCGTGAACTGGACCGCGAGGCGCGCCTGCGCCTGGAGAAGCTGGAGCGGCGCGCGCTCGTCGCCTTTCACCTGCGCCATCTCGGTGCGCACCTTCACCCACGCATGGCGGCGGATGCGCCACGCCATATCGGGCTGGCCGTTCTGCTCGAGCGCGTCGGCGTAATTGAGCAGCCACAGGTAGTCGTCCGGATTGCGCTTGAGAACGCGAGCGAAATACTCCACGCCGCGCGCGGAGTCACCCAGCGTGAGAAAGGCCGCGCCCAGTACGCCGTCGAAGCCCGGATCGTCCTTGCCCTGCGTCACGGCAGGCGGCAGCTGCCGGCGCAGCTCCGGGAGCTCACGCCGGTCGATGAGGAACCACATGAAGCCAATGCGCGCGAACCGATGTTTCGGGTCGATGCGTAAGCCTCGCGATAATCGGCCCGCGCGAGGTCCGGATGCCCGGTCGCGTTCCGGTACTCGGCGCGCAACATCAGGAAATCGGGACTGCGAGCGAGGTCGGCCTCTACCTCTGGCGTCATCTTTCCGAATACGCGGCGCATCGCGATGAAATCGCGGCGCTCGCTGTAAATGCCCAGGGCAGCAACCAGATAATCCGTGGTCTTGAACCGCTCGTAGGCGAGCTCCGCAAGACGCGCCGCGGCTTCCGGCTGCCGCGGCTGCAGGAGGGCGATCAATCGGTTGAAATCGTCCGGCTGCGCCTTGTCGCTTTTTACGAGAACGTCCAGTGCCCGTTCCGCTGTGACGTCTTCCTGCAACTGAAGAGCAAGGTCCGCAAGCAGGCGCCAGTATTCGGCATCCTCGGCAGACACTTTACTGCGATGCGACTCGAGCAGCGCATAGGCTTCTTTGTTATCTCCCCTGGCAAGGAGCAGCGTCACCAGGTTGGCGATACGGGGCGTCGTTGCGCCCGAGGTTTCGATGACGCGGCGGTTTGCGGCAATCGCACCGTCGAGATCGCCCATGCGGTCATACAGCGTCGCCTGCAACTCCAGGAAGACCGGTCGCGGTTTGCGCTCGTATTCCCGTTGAAGCATCGCTACAGCCTCCCGTGGACGCCCGACGCGCTCGTAGGCGTCCACGACCGCGCGCCACTGGTCATCGGTCAGCGTGCCTTTGGTGGCCTGATAGCGCATCGCCTCCAGCAACGCTTCGTCTTCGAAAAGTCCGGGCGCGATGCGCAGCACGGCCTGCCACGCCACACCGCTGCCGCTGCGGCGCGCGATATAAAGCCATTGCTCCAGCGCTTCGCTCGGCCGATTGCTCCATTCCGCGATCTGCGCAAGCCGCTCGCGCCACGCCATATCGCCGGGGTTCTGCAGCACCGCTGCCGCGGCGACACGGTAGGCGTCGTCAAGGCTGCGATTCGCCAGGAATACTTCGTAGGCGAGCTGGTAGTCCTGGGCGTTGTAAGGACGCATCCCGGCCATGATCCTGGCCGGTGAGCGCGGCTCCGCGTCGGCCGCCACGGCAGACGGTATGACGAGCGTAGCCAACGCGTTGAGCCAGCGCAGGCTGCCACCGCTCTCGGACATGCGCATGAGCTTTTTGGCGTACGCCTGCGCGCGCGGCATATCGTTCGCCATGCGTGCGAGCCTGATCATGAACCTCAGTATTTCGTCTTCATCGGCGAGGCCGTCGATATGCCTGTCCGCTGCCGCCAGCGCCTCGCGGATCATGTTGCCCGCCTGGTACGCCTTCACGCCTTCCATGAAATAGTACCGCTTGTCCTCGCGGGACGGGGCACTGTCCATCGCGCTGAAGTAGGTCTCGGCCGCAGCGCGATACCCGCCGTCGGCGAGCGTGATGGCTGTGGATTGATCGAGCCACTTCCGTGCATCGCGGGGGTCGTTTTTCGCGATCCGCAGGTAAATCTCGGCTCTGAGCTTGCGATCGCCGACCTGTTCGGCCAGCTTGGCCAGATCGAGCAAGCCGGCCTCGTCCCACTCGTACTGCGACATGGCGACGAGTTCCTGGCGCAGTTTTTCGTTGGCGCGCTGGCGATCTCCGGAGCCGGGCTGAAACGCATACATCTGCTGCATCTGCAGCTTGAAATCGGTAACACGCGCACGCTGGCGTATCCCCGGGTCGGGAGAGTTGTACAGGGGCTCGAGCGCTGCGCGGGCCTCGGCGATCTTGCCCAGCTCAGCTTCTTTCTCGGCAAGCGTGAAGCGAAGCTCGGGTGTCTGGGGCTCCTGCTTTGCCAGGGTGTTCAGGTAACTCGTGCTGACCTGATCGGCGTGCCTTTCCACCGTCTTCTGCGTGAGAAGACCGCGGCCGGGAAAAATCAGCACGAGCGTGACACCAACCACCGCCGCAACGCCGAGGAGCGTCCACGGCGACGTCAGGCGCTGTCGTGGCGGCTCAGGATGCGCAGGAGATCGCGATGCGTTCAATGCCATTTTGCTTTAACTCATACCGGGTGATACCACCTTGGACGACGCCTGTCAGCGGCCTGCCATCGCCTTCGACGCGGCATCCGGAAACATTCGCCAGCGCGAAGCGAAGCGGAACATGGGCCTGAAGACCGAACTGCATGGCCGAGGCCGAGCGCGCCCAGTTTGTAATGCGGCCGTTGGCTTCAGCGAGATAGGGTTGGGTCGGCACTTGCGGTGCAATTCTTAACATCGCTTCCGAGTCGGTCAAGTGCACGTAAACCTGGTCTCCGCGCGCCTGATAGCCTGCGATGGAGCGACTCGCCGCCATGTCGGGCAAACCCATCGCAGCCGGAATACGCAATTGCCTGAGTGCCGTGCCACCGCGCACGATCCAGCCCTCGGGTCCGCGCGCCACCACCATTCGGTTGAAATCGAGCACTTTCTGTGCGTAATCCGACGCGTAAATATTCATCACGGGCTGTTTCAGGGCCCATTGGTATACACGGTCGAGCGCATTGAGCGAAGCGCGCTTGCTGGCCGAATAAGCGTGATAGTAGATGTCGATGGGTTTCAGACGAAGCGGCGTGTCAGTCAATTCGAACGTCTCGATCGCTCGCTCGTAGCCATAGAACGGTCCGGTCCAGAGATTGGTATAACCGTTTTCGTTATGATTGGACGCGTAGACCTGAAAATAGCGGCCTTTCTGGATGCCGATCGGCCATACGTTTGCCAGTGTGCGGTCGCGTCGCGTGATCTCCGCGCCGCCGCCATTGAGGTTCAGGACGCCCGCGCTATAGGTGAGGGCGAGCGCCTCGATGCCCGGATTGGTGTCACCCGACCAGAAGAGGAGCCGGGTGCGCTTGCTCGGCGGGGCGAGACGGGTATTGATGTAGTCGATCGAGCCGGTGATCTCCGCATTGAGGTCGAAGGTATAACCGGGAATCTGGAGATTATATGCGGGGGCGTCCGCGCCGGTAGCCGCCGGTGACCACTTGAAAGGGTGTGAGAAGGTGTGGCTAGCGATCTCGACGTGGGGCAAAGCGAATATGCGCCGGGCAATCTGCTCGAGCTTGGGGGACTCCTTCGGATAGAGACCGTTGGGTCCGATCTCGCCCTGGATGACCGACACACTGTGCGGAATGCGATATTTCTGCAAAACGTCCGTGAGGAGGACTTCTCCTGCGAAAGGGCTGTTCGCACGTTCGGCGAGGTTGACGAATCCGTCGCCGTCCACGTGCACCAGCATCAGGCGGCGACCGTTCTCCGTAGTGACGTCCGGGACCGGCATCGCGGGCAGGGCCAGCGCGCGGCGCATGAATTCGATGGGGTTGACGACCCAGCGCGTGCCTGCATCACCCGCAAGCGTAACCGATTCGTAGCCGGAAATGACGTAACCGCCCCAGCTCGTAAGCGCGGCAGCATCCATCGTGTCGCCGCTGTCACTGCGCAGCCGCAGCAGCGGCGTGCCCTGAGTCGCGCGCAACGGATAGAAAGTCGAGCGATCCGCGATCGGCGGCGCCTCGAAACCCATGACGGGATCGCGAATCTCTATGCTCACGCTCTGGTCCAGGCGTTGCGGATTCGAATACACCAGACCGAATTTCACCGCGACAGGTTCGGTAACGGGGAACGCGAACGTCCCGAGCATGGCCATGCGCATGCCATCGTCCAGCTGGCGTGTGATCCAGTCACGCAAGCCGGGCTTGCGTATGGACTGATCACCCAGGAACCAACTCACGATACCCGCATACCGGCCAACCAGCGAGGATGCCGGCAAGGGCTTATTGATGTCCCAGTATTCCGCGGTATATCCCAGGTAATTCAGCGGCATCGTCGCCATCCGATGGATGCGATCCGTGTACAGATTCAAATCGTTGCCGTCGCCGTCGTAAAGCATCAGCACCTTGCGCGGCATGACCTCGATCGCGCCGACACCGATTTGATCCAGACCGCCGTTTGCGACCCATGGGGTGAATCCCAGTGCGGCTATTTTCCGCGCGGTGTCACGGGCGATTTCCCGCGAACCTGGCGGCGCGTAATCGATAGCGATGACCGGCAGCTTGTATTCGTTGCGCACGCGCTGCAATTGATCCAGAAGCCAGGCGCGATCCTTTTCGCTCACTTCAACATATTGACCGGTCTGTGCATTCCATCCGCGGAAGAGCGATTCCGCAGCCACGGCATACGCCTCGCCCTTGAGCTCAGGCAGGATTTCGAAACCTCGATTGAAAATCAGCTTGGCTTCCGGGTAGCGCGCGCGAATGGCGCGAATGGTGTTCACGAGCCCTTTCGTCTGGCGCGCCCGCTCTTCATCGGTTTTTGCGATGATATGGAAGGAGTCGAGGGTATCGAGGAAGAAACCGCGGTAGCCGGCATTCCACAACGGCGCAACGATCCGGTCAACGATGAAAGCCGGCCAATCAGCATGCGCCTGATCCACGACGATACTGTTGAACGCGTCGTTCGACCCGAGGGACCACGCGGCCGGCAAGTCCTTGGCATACGGCCGGTCGCGCTCGATTTCTCCCACGGATACATATGCGAAGAGCTGCGAGCGCGCCGTCGAATGGGCTTTCGGGTCTATGTCGTGGCCATGGCCGGGCTCAACCACGACCATATCGAACGCCTGGAGCTCGTCCCAGGGCGGATTGGCGCCATAGAAAAATGCAATGTTCGGCGAAGCTGCGAAACTGCAGATGCTCACCCAGCACAGCAATAGCCCGACGCTTGTTCGCAGCATCGTAAACAGCATCGGTAATCCACCCTGTTTAGTCGCGGTCGATACAGCAAGTGCTATGCCCACGGGGGTCGGCCTCATCTATTTTTTTTGCGGCATTCGTCCAACGCAGGCCCATCCACGTGCGCATCAATGTCCGTGCGCAATAAGAAAAAACGCCCGCTTACGCCTTCCGCCGTTTTCTCGATCCCGCGAGTGCTCACGCAGGGAACGGGTATTATATGGCTCGGCGAAATTTTACCATGCGCGAGACATGGTCGGCGCTTGCGAGGCGTTCAGCGTGCTTGGGAAAATGAGAAGGCGGAATTTACCGTAAAGGGCTCAATCCGTCTATGACGCGTGCATGGCAGTGTGCATAAAGCTTCACTTTTTCGTGATGCGTCGGGCCTGGAGATTCTGCGCACGGCATTTTAGCGCCGCTACCCCGCATCGCAATCCTGCGCGAGCGCCCACGCAACATGCTCACGCACCAGGGCAGAGGGATCGTCGCGCCTTACGAGCTCGATGCACGGCGCTGCATTTCCTACCTCACGATAGAGCACCTGGGCTCGATCCCGGAATCCTTACGGCCCCTCATCGGCAACCGGGTTTACGGGTG
>JBKJKJ010000434.1:0-10664 GCA_046597455.1 Burkholderiales bacterium | reverse complement strand
CAAGCGGGCTTTCGACATGGTGATGAAGGAAGTTAAACCCCGTGCCCACCGAGCGCGTCCCCTGTCGCAAGTGCACGATGCCTACAGCACCGAGCGCGCCTTTGAGCACATCGTTTTCGAACCAGTCGTCGAGCAGATCGGCGACCGGCATCGGCATCACCCGCAGCAGATCTTCCATGCCTTGCCTGCCGAGCTTGCGCAGGCGCAAGGCGTCGCGCGCGAGCCCGAGATACCCCCCCAGTTCGTGCGTGAGCGGATCGGGCGGCGGCGCGCCGTAAAAGTGCCCGAGCGCACCCGCGAGCGCATGCATGCGCCGGCAGAAATCGGGCCATCGGGAACCGTCACGGGCGCTGAGCCTGCTGATGGCCTCGGCTGTGCGCCCGATGTCGTGAGTCAGCTCGAGTCGTCCACCGCCGGGCAGCGGCGCCGCCGCCCAGGCATCGGGTCGCGCGACGACCAGGCCTTTTTGCTCGAGACCCAGATCGCGCACCACCGCAGGCGGGATCCATCCCGGGCGCAGCGACGGCCGAGTCGCGTTCGGATCGCGCAGCACTTGAACCGTCATCCCGCTGCGAGCGAGATAGTGCGCCGCGACGAGCTCGTCTGCACCATCGCCCACAACGAGAACCTGCGAATCGCGCTGTATGCTCAAACGCGCGCTCATGCGCGGGACCGCAGGATGGCGAGCGCCGCATTGCGGCCCGATGCCCCCATCACGCCTCCGCCGGGGTGCGTTCCCGAGCCGCACTGGTAGAGCGCCTCGATCGGCGTGGTGTAACCCGCCCACCCGGGCACCGGGCGCTGGAAAAACATCTGCTCGAGCGTGAGCTCACCCTGGAAGATGTTGCCTTCGCTCAAACCGACGATGTGCTCGATGTCCGCAGGCGTGATCACCTGCCGATGGAGGATTGCGGATCTGATGTTCGGCGCGTATTGCGCAAGCGTGTCGATTACCGTGTCACCGAACGCGTCGCGCTTGGCATCGGTCCAGCCGCCGTTCACGTTATATGGCACGTATTGCACGAAGATCGACATCACATGCCGGCCGGGGGGCGCCATCGAAGGATCGATCATCGACGGAATGACGATGTCCATATAAGGCTCGCGCGACACTTCGCCGTACTTGGCCTCGTCGTAGGCACGCTCGAGATAATCGACGCTGGGGCTGATCGAGATCGCCCCTCGCAGGTGCGGGCCGTTGCCCGGAAGACACGTGAAGTCGGGAAGCGCCGACAGCGCGAGATTCACTTTCCCCGACGAGCCCCTGAACCGGTAGCGCTCGATGCCCTGCACGAAATCCGACGGCAGATGCTCGGCGCCAACGAGGCCCATGAACGTGCGCCGGGGGTCGGCGCCCGAGACGACGAGCTTCGCGCTGATCTCGTCGCCGTTGCCGAGCGCAACGCCGGTGGCGCGGCCGTTGCGGATGAGCACCCGCTCGACCGGCGAGCCGGTGCGGATCTCCGCACCATGTTCGCGCGCGGCCGCCGCAATCGCGGCACTCACCGAGCCGTTGCCGCCTTTGGCGAAACCCCACGCGCGGAACACGCCGTCGATTTCGCCCATGTAATGATGCAGCAGCACGTAAGCGGTCCCAGGCGAGCGCGGCCCGAGAAAGGTGCCGATGATGCCGCTCGCCGATTTGGTCGCTTTGAGCGCTTCGGTCTCGAACCACTCGTCGAGATAATCGGCCGAGCTCATGGTGAGCAGCTTGTGCAGGGCGTAGACCTGCTCTCTTCCCAGCCCGCGAATTTGCGACGCCAGGCGTGCAAGCCCGACGAGATCGCGCGGGGCAAACGACGCCGGATCCGGCGGCGTCATCGACAGAAACGGTTTCACTGCGCGGGCCATCTGGTACATGAGCCTGCCGAACTCGTCGTAGGCTTCCGCATCGCGCCACGAATGCCGCGCGAGCTCACGCCGGTTCTGGTCGTGGTCGCCCCACTGCCCGAGATAATCGCCGTTCGGCAGCGGCGTCACCGTGCTTTCCAGCGGAAGGATGTGCAGACCGTGGCGAGGCAGATCGAGATCCCGGATGATTTCGGGACGCAGCAGGCTCACGACGTAGGAAAATTCCGAAAACCTGTAACCCGGCAGCAATTCCTCGGTGACTGCGGCGCCGCCGACGATGTCGCGCCGCTCGAGCACAAGCACCCGCTTGCCGCCGCGTGCGAGATACGCCGCGCACACGAGGCCGTTGTGCCCGCCGCCGATGACGATCGCGTCATAGTTATCCGCCATGCTCGTGTCGTCGGCGCAAACAGCTATTTCGGCAGAGTACGCATTCGAACACGCCCCGGCTCCACCACGGAGAAATGGCCCGCCCAGTCGATACGCGCCGAGACGATGCCGGCAAGCGTGGCGCCAACAGCGGCGGCGGACGGCATGGGTAGCCGGAACAGAATGACGCCTGCAGTTGCGGGCAAGCCTGCGCGCCACGCAAGCTCTCCGAAATCTTTGTCGAACGTCAGCAGGATGCGATTTTCACCGATCGCTCGCCTCAATACCTCGACGTCAGAGACTCCGGGCATTTCGCTACGAACCCACGCGACGTCATGACCACTCGAGCGAAGAGCTGAGACGGCATCGCCGGGAACGTTTTCGTTCGCCAGGAAACGCACCGTCAGGTGATGCCGGCCGGCGTAAGCGGATAGACCTTTTCAGCTCGCAGAGTGTCGCTCGCATATTGCAGACACGCAGCGATGTCAGCATGGGTGATGCCGGGGTAATTGCGCAGGAGGTCGTCCTCGGACCAGCCCTGCGCGAGCAAGGCGAGTACGAAATCCACAGCCAGGCGGGTGCCCTGTATGACCGGTTTTCCCGTCAGCACATCGGAGTCGATCGCTATTCGCCCATTCCAGCTCATCGTTACCTCACACACGCGTACGGCAGCGTCGTCACTGGATTATGCCCGCTTCCGCTCGGGGTTGAAAAACGGTTTCTTCACGACCCGCGCAGCCGCGCGCTCGCGCCGGTGCTCGACGGTCACTTCCATTTCGATCTGCGTTCCAGGCTCGGCCCAGCGCTCGCGCACGTGCGCAAGCGCGATGTATTTCTTGAGCAGTGGCGACCAGCTTCCGCTGGTCGCGTAGCCGGCCTGCTCATCTCCTGCGTAGAGGGGCACGCTCATGCGCCACGCGGCGGCAGGCAGCTGCGGCGCGAGCCCGACCCTGGCGTAAAGCGCTTCGAGCGCATCCCAGTCAATCTCCACGCCGACGAACTGCCATCCGGGGCCACGCTGCTTTTCGCGCACGAGCGCATCGCGTCCGACGAAGCGCGGCTTGTCGAGACTGACCGTCCAGCCCAGGTCGAGCTCGAAAGGCGAAGAGGTTTGTGTTTGGGTCAGTGCTTTGCGAGCCGGGACGTAATCGACGTCCATCAGCATGAGCCCGGCTTCGATGCGTGCAACGTCGAGCGCGAGCATGCCCGCCGGCACGATGCCATATGCCGTTCCCGCTTCGACCAGCCGATCCCACACACGAAGGGCGTGCGGCGCTTCCATCCACACTTCGTAACCGAGATCGCCGGTGTAGCCGGTGCGCGAGATCGTGACCGGCACGCCTGCGAGCGTGGTGGACGCGATGCGAAAGAACCGCAGCGCGTTGAGATCGGTGTCGACAAGCTCCTGCAGAAGGACGCGCGAGGCGGGGCCCTGCAGCGCGAGCGCGGCGATGCGCCCGGATACATCTTCGACCACCACATCGAGGCCGAGCGCATTGTCCTGCAGCCAGCGCAAAGCGGGCTCAGCCGAAGTCATTCGGAATTCCGCATCGCCCAGGCGCGCTACGGTGCCGTCGTCGAGCACTTTACCGGCGTGATCGCACCAGCAGGTGTACAGGACCTGGCCGATGGCCGAGCGGCTGACGTCGCGCGTGACCACGCGGTCCAGCAGCGTCACCGCGTCCCGGCCGGCGACGCTGTATTTATGAAGGGGTGATATGTCCAGCAGCGCCGCCGAGCTGCGGATGGCGTGATACTCGCGCTCGTGGCTGAGCTCGTACGAGCTTGCGACGACGTAACCCGCCCAGCGCCGCCACGCATGGCTCACGCAGAGCGCGGCGGTGCGCGCATGAAACGGCGTGGTTCTGAGCATAACGGGTGGGGCAGCTCGCCTTACGGTAACCGAGTGCCGATATTATTCTATGTCCGCCGCTGGAATTTCGATGCTCGCCACCCTATTGCGATGACGATGCCCGAGGGCGCGAAGGGCGAGGGGAGGGGGAATTGCTGGCGCGCCCGGCCCGACTCGAACGGGCGACCTTCGGCTTCGGAGGCCGACACTCTATCCATCTGAGCTACGGGCGCGTCGCAGTTCGGATTGTAACACGCCTCAAATCAAGGTTTTACCCGACATTTGAATGCCGCTATAATTTGCGCCTTTCGCCTGCCGTCACCTTGGGAACCCCGCATGAGCGAGCACGAGTCGAACGAACACACCTCTTTCATCAAGACGCCCAAACAGCTTCTTGCCGTAGTCATACTCGCGTTCCTCGTGCCGATATTGTTGATCGCCATGCTCGCAAGCCTGGCGTTTCGCAGCGTCGCGCCCGACTCGGCCACCGTGTCCGATGAAGCGATCGCACAACGGCTCAAACCCGTGGGCCAGGTGGTGGTCGCCGAAGGCAGCGACGTGCCGGGCCAGCGCGGCGGCAAGCAAATCGTCGAAGCCGTGTGTGCGGCGTGTCATACGACCGGTGCGCTGAACGCGCCGAAGATCGGCGACGCCGAAGCGTGGCGGGATCTGATCAAGGAAGGCCTCGATCACCTCACTGAAGTCGCGATCAAGGGCATACGGCAAATGCCTGCGCGAGGCGGCAATCCGCAACTCACCGACGCGGAAATGGCTCGCGCCGTTGCGTATATGGCGAACCAGGCTGGCGCCAAGTTCAAGGAGCCGCCGATGGAAGCGGCTGCCCCGGCAGGCGCGGCTGCAGCTCCAGGCGCCGCTATGACTGCTGCCGCGCCGGCCACCGGCGCAACCGGCGGCGCACCCGCAGCCGGCGCGAAAGGCGGGGCAGGTGCGGGCAAATCGACTTACGAATCGAGCTGCGCGGCATGCCACGGCGCTGGCGTTGCAGGCGCGCCGAAATTCGGCGACAAGGCGGCATGGGGACCCCGCATCAAGCAGGGCATGGACACGCTGCACGAGCACGCAATCAAGGGCAAAGGCGCGATGCCGCCCAAAGGCGGCAACATGTCGCTCTCCGACGCCGATGTGAAATCGGCGGTGGATTACATGGTCAGTCAATCGAAGTGATCGTGAATGGCGAGCGGTAAAGCGTGAGCCGGAAAAACGAAGGCGCAGCGATTGCTGCGCCTTTTTTCATACACTCAGCCGTGGTGAGCATCGCTGCGGCCGCGCTCGTGCACCGGTTCGCCTCGCCGCGCCGCATTCGTCACGCTTCACGGCGACGCGCTTTACCGTCTCATCGTTTACTGTTCGCCGCTTGCCAGTCGAGGTCCTCATGAGCACGTATGCCATCGGCGACGTTCAGGGTTGTTACGATCCGCTTCGCAGGCTGCTCGACCTCGTGCGCTTCGACCCCGCAGTCGACACCCTGTGGCTCGTCGGGGACCTCGTGAACCGCGGGCCTCAGTCTGTCGAAACGCTGCGCTATGTGCGCGGCCTCGGCGAGCGCGCCGTGACCGTGCTCGGCAATCACGACCTGCATCTCCTTGTCGTTGCCGGCGGGGTGCGCCGGCCGCATCGCGGCGACACGCTCGATGGCATCCTCGACGCACCTGATCGCGACGAGTTGCTCGACTGGGTGCGCACACGCCCGATGATGCATACCGGCCTGGGCTACGCGATGGTCCACGCCGGTCTCCTGCCGCAATGGACCATCGAACAGGCGTCGGCGCTTGCACGCGAAGCCGAAGCGGCGCTGCAGGGACCCGATTACCCGGAGCTGTTACGCACCCTCTACGGCAACGAGCCCGCAGCGTGGGACGACACGCTCACCGGGTGGGATCGCCTGCGTGTCATCATCAACGCGATGACGCGGCTGCGCCTGTGCGATCCGAGCGGACGCATGGAGTTCGGCCACAAGGAAGGATTGGAGAAAGCGCCCGCCGGTTACCTGCCGTGGTTCGACGTCCCCGGGCGAGCAAGCGCAGAGACGCCCATCGTCTGCGGGCACTGGGCAGCGCTCGGCGTGCGTGTGAGAGACGATTTGCTCAGCATCGATTCGGGGTGCGTCTGGGGCCGACAGCTCACCGCATTGCGGCTGGACGACCGCAGGCTCACTCAGTGCGACTGCACCGAGCTCGGGGCGACAGGCGCAGACTGATGGCGTCGCGCGCCTCGGCGGCAAGCTCGCGCCGATGCCGTCCCGCCGTGGCCAGCGCCGGAAGAAACCACAGGTGCGCGTCGATCGCCGCCTGACTCGTGATTCCCATCAGCGTGTCCCACAACGATCGCGTCCCATCGAAAGCCGCTTCGGTGCAGAGCGTGCCATCGGCCCGCTCGTAGCGTAGCGCGACGGGTTGCAGCGCCGCGCCCGCCAAGAGCGCCGGCTCGAGCAGCGACGCGTGAAATTTCAGCAGGTGCGAGCCGTCGGTCGTCGTGCCTTCGGGAAACACCGCAAACACTTCGCCTGCCGCCAGCGCGTGGGTAACCACATCGTTGATGCGCGCGGTGTCGTGGCGCCGCGCGCGATGGATGAATGCCGTTCCGCAGCGTGCACTGAGCCAGCCGACCAGGGGCCAGCGCCTGACTTCGGCCTTGGCGACGAAGCGCACCGGCAGCACGGCGTCGACGAGGAAGATGTCGAGCCACGTAACGTGGTTGGCCACGAACATCAGGGGCCGCGTGTCGAGCGGCGAGCCGTGCATATGCAGGCGCACGGCGAGGACCTCGAGCAGGCGGGCGGACCACCGGCGGATTTCAGTCCTGCGCTGCACGGGGCTTTGAAATGGAAAAAAACACCCCGCGATGAAAAGGCCGCGCGCGAGATGCAGCGCGAGACGGGCGATGCGCAGCCAGCGGCGTATCACTTCACCGCGTCACGCGCGAGGTCGCCCCGTCCGAAAGTATCCGCACGCGATCGCCGGGTCGAAACGTATCGTCGGCCTCCTGCGTGATCGCGACCATCTGACCGTTGTCCAGCTTCACGGTGACTTCGACGCCGCGCTTGCCGGTCACACCCTGCTCGGTCGCCTGGCCTGCGACACCCCCGGCGACGGCGCCGATCACCGCCGCGATAGCCGAACCGCGCCCCTGACCGACCGTGCTGCCGGCGATCCCGCCGACCACGGCACCGGCCGCAGGCCCGACCCCGCTCCGCGTGCCTTCAAGCTTCACCTCGCGCAGGCTTTCGACGTAGCCCATGCGCACGGTCTGCTCGCGGCGTGCCTGTTCCCGCGAATACGAGCTGCCGCCGAGCCCCGGCGCGCAGCCCGCCAGCAGGGCGGCCATCGCGGTCGCGGCCAAAAGGGTCGTGCTGTATTTCATCGTCCGTCTCCCGTCACCAGATTCGTGTGCCGAACGCCTCGCGATAGCGCTCGCCGATTTCGTCGCGCGTAAACCGATGGTTCTGCCCGCCGCGCTGGGCTATCTTGATTGCGCCGAGGAGCGCCGCGAGTCGTCCGGTGGTCGGCCAGTCATAATCGGCCGCCAGGCCGTAGAGCAGTCCGGCACGGAATGCATCACCGCAACCGGTTGGATCGACCACCGCATCGGCTCTGACGCACGGAATTTCTATCGTGCCGCTGCCGGAGTACACCACCGAGCCGCGCGCTCCCAGTGTGACCACGAAAGCTTTCACGAGTTGCGAGAGCTGCTCGACCGTCTTGCCGGTTCGCTCCTGGACCATTTGCGCTTCGTAATCGTTCATTGTCACGTACTCGGACATGCGAATGAACTCCAGCAGCTCCTCACCATTGAACATCGGCAGGCCCTGGCCCGGGTCGAATATGAACGGAACGCCGGCTTCGTCGTATTCGCGCGCGTGCTGCAGCATGCCTTCGCGGCCGTCGGGCGCGATGATGCCGAGGGTCGCACTTTGCGCGTCCTGCACGTGGTTCTCGTGCGACTCGTTCATCGCGCCCGGGTGAAAGGCGGTGATCTGGTTATCGTCCAGATCGGTGGTGATAAAGGCCTGAGCGGTGAAGGTCCCGGGCATCTTGCGGATGTAGGTTTGCGGAATTCCCAGCACGTCCAGCCGCTCGCCGTAAGGCTGGTAGTCGTCCCCCACCGTCGCCATGATCAGCGGATCGCCGCCGAGCATCTTCAGGGAGTATGCGATATTGCCCGCGCATCCGCCGAACTCGCGCCGCAGGTCCGGGACCAGAAAAGCGACATTCAGAATGTGGAGCTGATCCGGAAGAATGTGGTTCTTGAAGCGATCCTTGAACACCATAATGGTGTCGTAGGCGATGGAGCCGCAGATGAGTGTGGACATGGAGGGGCCGCAAAAATTGACGGGCGATTATAGCAAGGGCGCTGCTCGCCCTTGCTATAAGCGCCCCTGGACCACGAACAGAGAGAAACCGAAGCGTTTCTCTCCGTAACCTCCCTTCCTGCGGTTATCTACCGATAACCAGCGGCGAAAGCGGAGAGTCCAAGGATGGAGGTATCGGGGGAAACGTGGGTTTCCTCTGATCGTTTTCTCCTGATCGTTATCTGGCCAAGTCGCGCCGCGTGGCGCCGAAGGATTCCGTACCCCCCTTCGATCGCCTCTATACCGACAACCAGCGGCGAGAGGGCAAATCCAGGGATGGAGGTAGCGGGGGAAACCTTCGGTTTCTCATGTTCGTCCCCCCCGCCCCTTTCGTAACCCAGCTTCCTTCGGTTATCGACCGATAGCTCACGGCAAGACCGAGAAACGAAGGATGGAGGTATCGGGGGAAACCTCGGTTTCCCCTGATCGTTATCTGGTCGAGCGGCGCCTAAAGGTGCCGCAGGCTCTCCGCGGCAAGCAGGTCGACGAGACGGCCGCCTGCGCTCTCCAGCGAACCGTCGTTCCGGATGTGCAGTGCGCCGCCCGGCGGCTTTACGCCGAGGCGCGAGTTGCGCTGCAGCCGCGCGCTGATCTCCGCGAGCGACTCGCGTCCGCGACGCACCAGACGTTTGACGAGCACCTGCTGTGCCGCGCTGATCCACACGACTTTCATGTCCGGGTAGCGTTCGCGCGCGGCCGGGATATAGGTGCGCGAGCCGTTCACCACCACCGTCAGTCCGCTCGCGAGCCAGGCGTCGATCTCGATCCCTATTGCGTAATGGAGCCCGTGGCTTTCCCACGCCATCGCGAACAGGCCGTGGCGCTGGCGCAAGAGGAACTCCGGCTTGGTGAGCGCGATGTGATTTTCCCCATCGGGCTCGGCGGGGCGCGTGATGTAGCGGTGCGCAAACGCAACCGTATGGGCGTCCCCCATCGCGTCCCGGGCGTAGCGCATCAGGCTGTCCTTGCCGACGCCCGAGGCGCCGACGACATAAAAAAGCCGCCGTTCCATTACGCGTTATGAAAGCAGCACGAGCAGCCAGACAGTAGGCACGTTGATGAGCGCGATCATCACCGCAGCGCTGCCCATGTCCTTGGCGCGCTTGGCCAGCACGTGATCTTCCAGCGAGACGCGGTCCGTCACGGCTTCGATGCCCGAGTTGAGAAGCTCGATGATGAGCACCAGCAACACGCTTGCAACCATCATGGCCTTACCCGGCCCGCTCGTCGGCATGTGCACCGCGATGGGAATCAGGATGAGCGCCATGAGCACTTCCTGCCTGAAAGCATCCTCATGGCGAAAGGCCGCAGACAGGCCGTCGAGAGAGTAGAACAAGGCGTTATAGAGGCGCGTAAATCCCCTTTTGCCTTTGAGCGGACCCTTCATGCAGTCTGAGCGTGTCGTTGCGAGTGCGCCATCGTAGCATCCGCGGGTAAACCGGGCCCGCTGATCCCCTGAGGCATCCCGCTGCCGGAGAAAAGTCGGACTTTTCCCCACGACGGTATTGGCCGGTTCGGCAGCACGGGCCGGGACTTTACTTTTTCAGCGCTGCGAGCGCCGCGTCGTACTTCGGCTCTTCCTTGATCTCGGAAACGAGCTCGGCGTGCAGCACCTTGTTGTTTTCGTCGAGGACGACCACCGCGCGCGCGGTCAGGCCCTTGAGCGCGCCATCCGCGAGATCGACGCCGTATTTCGAATGAAATTCTCGATTACGGAAAGTCGAAAGGGAAATGACATTGTTCAGCCCTTCGGTGGTGCAGAAGCGTTTCGCCGCAAAAGGCAGGTCGGCCGAGATGACGAGCACGACGGTATCGTTCAGGCCCGACGCTTTCTCGTTGAACGTGCGCGTCGAAATCTGGCACGTCGGGGTATCGAGGCTCGGCACGATGTTGAGCACTTTGCGCTTGCCCGCGTAATCCTTGAGGCTGACTTCCTTCAGATCGTTGCCGGTCAGCGTGAAATCAGCGGCGGTATCACCGGGTTTCGGAAAGTTGCCGTTGACGGTAACAGCGGTGCCGCCGAGCGTTACGTTTGCCATCTGTGTTCTCCTTGGTATGAGCGCCGTGAACGGTGAAGCGTCAACCGTTGCGCCAGATCGCCGATTCTAGACGAACAGCGATCGGTCGGCCCGGCGCTGCACTCTGATGTAAGGGTTTACGCCTTGTCCGCGTCCGCCACTTTCTGGTAAGCGGCGGCGTCGAGCAGACTGCCGAGCTCAGCGG
>JBKJKJ010000333.1:0-8220 GCA_046597455.1 Burkholderiales bacterium | reverse complement strand
GTCGAGCCCGTAATCGTCGCGCAGCCTTCGTACTTCTTCGACGAGGCCTGCCTGCACCATATGCGCGAAGCGCTGCTCGATGCGCTCGTGAAGCGCTGACCGATCGGCGGGCACGAGTGCGATCCTGACTGGCGTGTACGGGAAGTAGACATAGCGCGGCTTGCTCAGCAGCTCCCCCATCGTCTTGCCGGTGATGTAGTAGATCTCGAGTGCGCGCTGCACGCGCTGCGTATCGTTGGGCTCGAGGCGCGCGGCGGTGTCAGGATCCAGCTCTTTGAGTTTTTGATAGACCTGAGGCCACCCTTGCTCCTCGGCCATGGTGTCGATGACGAGTCTGATCATCGGGTCGGCTTCGGGCAGCTCGTTCAGGCCTTCGGTGAGCGCCTTGAAATACAGCATCGTTCCCCCGACCAGCAACGGAATGTGCCCGCGCTCGGTGATCTCGCGCATCGCGGTCAGAGCATCGTCCCGAAACCGTGCCGCGGAGTAGGTCTCGTGGGGCTCGATGAGATTCACGAGATGGTGGGGAAACGCCTCCAGGGTGTCGCGGTCAGGCTTGGCCGTTCCGATATCCATGCCCTTGTAGACGAGCGCCGAGTCGACACTGACGAGCTCGCAAGGCAGCGCGCGCGCGAGCTCGATCGCGACCGCTGTCTTCCCGCTCGCGGTGGGGCCCATGAGCAGAATCGCGGGTGGATAGACTGGTTTCGGCGGGACGCGCGAGCTCACGAAAAAATCGATACCGGCAATGAACGCAGTTGACCGCAGATGAAGGTCTGGACGAGCAAACGCTCGGGCCGCGCGCAGAGGGTTCGGCGCTGGACGGCGTCTATCGGCCGCTCAGCGTGCCGTCTGGTCATCGGCCGCGCATGAACAGCTTGTCGAGCTCGCTCATCGTGATCTGGTGCCACGTCGGACGCCCATGATTGCACTGGCCGGCGCGCTCGGTTTCCTCCATCTGTCGCAGCAGGGCGTCCATTTCTGCGAGCGTCAGGCGCCGGTTTGCGCGAACGGCGGCGTGACACGCCATGGTGCCGAGCAGCTCGTTACGACGCTCCGTGAGCACGCGCGTCGCGCCGAACTCGCCGAGCTCACGCAGCACATCGCGCGCGAGCTCGCGTGCGTCCGCGTCCTGCAGCATCGCCGGAACGGCGCGTACGGCGAGCGTCGACGGTGAGGCTTGTCCGACATCGAACCCGAGCTGCAGTAATGTGTCATGGTGGTCTTCCGCGGTCGCAATTTCCAGCGCTTCAGCGTTGAAAACCACCGGCACGAGTAGCGGCTGCATGGGAATCTGGCGCGTATCCAGGGCCTGTTTCAGACGCTCGTACATGATGCGCTCGTGTGCGGCGTGCATGTCCACGATCACCAGCCCGAGGCCGTTTTGCGCAAGGACATACACGCCGGCGAGCTGGGCGAGTGCGGACCCGAGCGGCATGTCCGGATGCGCCGCGGTTTGTTGCGGGGTCTGCGTCGCAGCCGATCCGGCGAATAGGGTCGCGTAAAAATCGCTACCCTGCGCCGCGCCGAGGGCGATTGACTGCTGCTGCGTGTAAGTCTGAGGCGAAGCATACCCGCGCTGTGGCGACGAAACGAACGACGCGAATCCGCGATCGGGCATCGGCGCGCCCGACATCGCAGTGTTAGCGGGCGTCACCGCGGCCGCGCTCCCCGACAACGCCTTGCTGACCGCGTGAAACACAAACTGGTGCACGGCGCGCGAATCGCGGAAGCGCACCTCGGTCTTGGTCGGATGCACGTTCACGTCGACCCCGGCCGGATCGAGCTCGAGGAACAGGACGTACGAGGGAAAACGGTCGTGGTGCAGCACGTCCTGATACGCCTGGCGTATCGCGTGACTGAGCAGCCGGTCGCGCACATAGCGGCCGTTGACGTAGACGTACTGGGCGTCCCGGGCTGCCCCGGCGTGGGAAGGCGAGCCCGCATAACCATGCAGGCGCACCGGCCCCGCGTCTTCCTCCACCGCCCGTGCAGTGGCGATGAAGTCGTCTCCGAGCACCGCGGCGATCCGTTCGGACACCGGCTGCGGTTTCATGTGCCGGCGAACGCGCCCGTTGTGCTGCAGCGAAAAAGCGCTGTCGCAGCGTGAAAGCGCGATGCGTTTGAACGACTCGTCGCAGTGCGCGAATTCGGTCGGTTCGGATTTGAGGAACCTGCGTCGCGCGGGGGTGTTGAAATAAAGGTCGCGCACTTCTATCGACGTGCCGCTTGTCAGCGTGGCCGGCTCGGGCGCGGTCGACTGCGGTCCCTCGGTGCTGATCGACCAGGCGTGTTTGTCGTCCGCACGACGGCTCACGAGGGTGAGGCGTGAGACCGAGGCGATGCTCGCGAGCGCTTCGCCGCGAAATCCGAGGCTGGCTACGCGCTCGAGGTCGTCGAGCGATGCGATCTTGCTGGTGGCGTGCCGTGCGACCGCGAGCGTCAACTCGTCGCGCGCGATGCCGTGCCCGTCGTCACTCACCTTGATGAGGCGTGTGCCGCCGGCGTCGAGCTGCACGGCGATGTCGCGCGCGCCGGCGTCGAGACTGTTTTCGAGTAACTCCTTCAAGGCGGATGAAGGGCGGTCGACGACTTCTCCCGCAGCGATCTGATTGATGAGGAGATCCGGCAGTAGATGGATGACTGGCATGCCACATTATAGGACGGGTGGTTCGTGAGACGCCGCGTAATCCCCTATAATCGAGCGTTGAGCCGCGCGTCGAACGTCGAACATTCGTCAGCGACCGCGCGGGCCAGGGAGAAAATCAATGAAGCTCGGCATACCAGCTGAGACGAGGCCCCACGAAACGCGGGTCGCGGCCACGCCCGAAACCGTAAAAAAACTCACTGCGTCAGGTGTGCACAGCGTGCTCGTGCAGTCCGGCGCTGGCGCGCTCGCGAGCATTCCCGACGATCAATACGTCGCTGCGGGCGCAACGATCGTCCCGCAGGCTGCCGACATCTATCGCGATGCCGACCTCGTGCTCAAAGTGCGCGCGCCCGACGAGGGCGAGCTCGCGCAGTTGCGTGACGGTCAGATTCTTATCGGCCTGCTGCAGCCGCATCACCGCGAAGGCATAGAGGCACTGGCGAAAAAAGGGCTGACGGCATTCGCGATGGAAGCGCTCCCGCGCATCTCGCGCGCGCAAAGCATGGACGTGCTGTCGTCTCAGGCCAATATCGGCGGCTACAAGGCGGTGCTGATCGCCGCCAACACTTACGCGCGCATGATGCCGATGCTGATGACGGCCGCAGGCACCGTCAAAGCGGCGCGCGTCGTCGTGATGGGCGTCGGCGTCGCGGGTCTGCAGGCGATTGCGACCGCGAAACGTCTCGGCGCCGTCGTCGAAGCGACCGACGTGCGCGCTGAAACCAAAGAGCAGGTCGAGTCTCTGGGCGCGAAGTTCATCGACGTGCCGCTCACCGAGGCGGAGAAGGAGCTCGCGAAAGGGCAGGGCGGTTATGCGCGCGACATGGGTGAGGATTACCGTGCCCGCCAGGCGGCGCTGGTCGCCGAGCGCATCAAGCAGGCTGACATCGTCATCACCACGGCGCTTATACCGGGACGGCCGGCGCCGGTGCTGGTCACCGAGGACATGGTGCGCACCATGAAGCCGGGCTCGGTCATCGTGGACATGGCGGTCGAGCAGGGTGGCAACTGTCCACTCTCTGAGCTCGACCAGGTCGTGGTCAGGCACGGCGTGCATATCGTGGGCATCGCGAATCTGCCTGCGCTGGTGGCGGCCGATGCGAGCGCGCTCTATGCCCGCAACCTGCTCAATTTCCTGGCGCTGATGCTCGATCCCAAGACCGGGGAATTCAAGCTCGCCCTGGAAGACGAAGTCGTGGCCGGCACCGTCGTGTGCACGGGCGGCGAAATAACCAAGAAACCGTGAGGCCGCAGCCATGACCGCAGCACTAGACCCCACCGTCGTCAATCTCATCGTGTTCGTGCTGGCCGTGTTCGTGGGCTATCACGTGATCTGGAACGTGACGCCTGCATTGCACACCCCGCTCATGAGCGTAACCAACGCCATATCGAGTGTGATCATCGTCGGCGCCATTCTCGCCGCAAGCTCGCCGACTTTCGATTTCGGCACAGGGATGGGGGCCCTTGCGGTGGTGCTGGCCGCGATCAACGTCGCTGGCGGTTTTCTGGTCACCCAGCGCATGCTCGCGATGTTCAGGCGCAAGCAGCCCAAAGCGCAGAAGCGTGAGGTCGGCGCATGACCGTCAACCAGATAGCCCTGTGGTATCTCGTCGCTTCGGTGTGTTTCATCCTGGCGCTCAAAGGCCTGTCGCATCCGGAAACGGCACGTCGAGGCAACTATCTCGGCATGACGGGGATGGCGATCGCGGTGATCACGACGCTTTCCGCGCCCGGCATTTCCTGGGACCGAATCGGCGTGATCTTCGCCCTGATGCTGCTCGGCGGCTCGATCGGCGCAGTAGTCGCGCGGCGCGTACAGATGACGCAGATGCCCGAGCTCGTCGCGGCGATGCACTCGCTGGTGGGCATGGCGGCCGTGCTGATCGCATTCGCCGTCGTCGATAATCCGCGTGCCTTCGGCATCGTGGATCCGATTCCGATGGGCAACCGCCTGGAGCTGTTCATCGGCACCTTCGTCGGCGCCATCACCTTCTCCGGCTCGATTATCGCGTTCGGCAAGCTCGCGGGGCTTGGCAAGCACTTCCGCCTGTTCTCCAGCGCCCCGGTGGTGTTCAAGGGCCAGCACATGGTCAACCTGGCGTTGGCACTGCTGATGGTCGGATTCGGTATCGCCTTCTTCACCGCAACCGATACGGCGTGGGGCCCTTTCGTCGCCATGACGGCGATCGCTTTCCTGCTCGGCGTGCTCATCATCATTCCGATCGGCGGTGCCGACATGCCGGTCGTAATCTCGATGCTCAACAGCTATTCAGGCTGGGCGGCCGCCGGCATCGGTTTTTCGCTCAACAATCCGATGCTGATCATCGCGGGTTCGCTGGTAGGCTCTTCGGGCGCGATCCTGTCGTACATCATGTGCCGTGCGATGAACCGCTCTTTCATCAGCGTCATACTCGGCGGTTTCGGCGCGGCCGAAGGCGCCATGGCGGGCGGCACCGAGCAGAAAGCGGTGCGGTCAGGATCGGCGGACGACGCGGCGTTCCTGCTCGCCAATGCCGAATCCGTAATCATCGTTCCGGGTTACGGGCTTGCGGTCGCCCGCGCGCAGCACGCGGTCAAGGAGCTCGCACAAAAGCTCATCGAGAAAGGCGTGAGCGTGCGGTATGCAATTCACCCGGTGGCGGGGCGCATGCCCGGCCACATGAACGTGCTGCTCGCCGAAGCCGAGGTGCCGTACGATCAGGTGTTCGAGATGGATGACATCAACAGCGAGTTCGGCAATACCGACGTGGCGCTGGTGCTGGGGGCGAACGACGTGGTCAATCCGCTCGCCCACGAGAAAGGCAGCCCGATCTACGGGATGCCGATCCTCGAAGTGCACAAGGCGCGCACGGTGATGGTCAACAAGCGCTCGATGGCATCCGGCTATGCGGGCCTCGACAACCCACTCTTCTACATGGACAAGACGATGATGGTGTTCGGTGATGCCAAAAAAGTCGTCGAGGAGATGGGGAAAGGGATCGAGTAGCCGTTACCGGTTCAGAACGATGGATTCGCGCGAAAGCGCAGGATTCTTCGCGAAATACCGCTTGATTCCCTGAACGATCGCGTCGGCCATCTTGCCCTGATGATGGTCGCTGCGAAGCCGGCCTTCCTCTTCGGGGTTGGTGATGAAAGCGGTCTCGACGAGGATCGAAGGAATGTCCGGCGCCTTGAGCACCGCGAATCCGGCCTGCTCGACCGAGGCTTTGTGAAGCGTGTTGATTTCGCCGAGCTCGGCGAGAACCGCTTTTCCGAGCTTCAGGCTGTCGTTGATTGTGGCGGTCTGGGACAGATCCAGCAGTGTCTGTTTGAGGTAGTGATCCTTGACGTCGATGTTCACGCCCCCGATTAGATCGGCGTCGTTCTCGCGCTTGGCGAGCCAGCGCGCCGCCACCGATGTTGCGCCACGCTCCGAAAGGGCAAATACCGAGGAGCCGCGCGCATGAGGTTTGATGAAAGCGTCGGCGTGGATCGAGACGAACAGATCGGCATTCACGCGCCGCGCTTTGTGCACCCGCATATGAAGCGGGATGAAGTAATCGCCATCGCGTATGAGCACCGCGCGCATGTTCGGCTCGCGATCGATCCGTTCCTTTAATTTGCGGGCGATCGCGAGCGTCAAGTCTTTCTCGTTTGCGCCGCTGGGCCCCCGCGCCCCGGGGTCTTCGCCGCCGTGGCCGGCATCGAGCGCGACGGTGATAATCCTGACTGCAGCGGGACGGCCCTTGCGCAGCGGCGCGGGCACGCTGGGCGCTTCCGCAGTCTCGGTGTCGGCGCGCCCGGCTCCGGGCTCGGGACGGGGGGACGGCCCCTCCGGTTCAGCGGCGCCATCCTTTTGCGACTGGTGGCGGTCGAGAAATGCGATGAGGGGGTCGGGCGGCACGAGGGGATACAGGTCGAGCACGAGGCGGTGGCTGTATTGCCCGACAGGGGTGAGCGCAAAGACCTGTGGCTTCACGCCGGCCTTCAAGTCGAACACGAGCCTGATCGTCCCGGGCTTGAAGCGCCCGATGCGAACCGACTTCACGTAAGGGTCCTTGTCGCCGATGCTCGCCGCGAGGCTGGTCAGCGCAGGCGTGATGTCGGCGTTTTCGAGGTCCAGGACGAGCCGCGTGGGATTCTCGAGTCCGAATATCTTGTGTTGTATCGCGGTGGGCGATTCAAAAGTCACGCGGGTGTAATCGGCTGCCGGCCAGACCCGGGTGGCGGCGACCTTCACCGTCGCCTCTGCCAAGGCGGGCGGGGTGCAGAGCAGCGCGATCAGCAGTCCGAGCAGGAAAGAGAATGGAGCGCAATGACGGCCGCCCCGGATGGCGACCATGGCGGGGTGCGGCGTTAGGGCGGGAGCCGATCCAGGCAAAGCTTTCCAACCTCCGTGTGTGCGTACAACTCGGCGGTGCGCGCGCCCCCCGTTATCTGTACCGCTATATAGATATCCGCGGTCGGCAGGCCTAGTGCTTTTTCGGGCCACTCCACGAGGCAGATCGCGTCGGGGCTGAAATAATCACGAAAACCCGCATCGGCGAGTTCTTGTGGCGCATCGAACCGATAAAAATCAAAGTGATACAAGTATAACTTAGAAAATTTGTAAACTTCAACCAGTGTGAAGGTCGGACTTTTTACCCGGCCGGTGTAACCGAGGCCCTGGAGCAGGCCGCGGGCGAGCGTGGTTTTCCCCGCGCCGAGGTCTCCGCTGAGGTAAACCGTGATGCCGGGTCGCACCACACCGGCGAGACCGGCGCCGAGATCGAGCGTCGCCGCTTCATCGGCGAGGAACCGGGTGTGCAGGGGTGGTTTAAGATGCAAGGTATGCAAGACGGTCGTATCGAAAGCGATGTGCAGCCGGATCTTGTTGATCTCGCGAGTGAAATCAAGCGATGGGGTGCCGAGCTCGGCTTTCAGCAGATCGGGATCACCGACTGCGACCTCTCGCAAGCCGAGCCCAGGCTGCTCGCGTGGCTCGCCCGCGGCTGGCACGGCGACATGGATTATATGGCACGCCACGGGACGAAGCGCGCGCGGCCGGCCGAGTTGGTGCCGGGAACGCTGCGGGTGATCTCAGGCAGAATGAATTACCTGCCGCCCGCGGCGCGATCCAGCAACGAGGTGCTCGAGGCGCCGGAACAGGCTTACCTGTCGCGCTATGCGCTTGGTCGCGACTACCATAAGGTGATGCGAAGGCGTTTGCAGCAGCTCGCCGACCGCATCACGGGGCGCGCGGGTCCTTTTCGTTATCGGGCGTTTACGGACAGCGCGCCGGTGATGGAAGTGGCGCTGGCTGAAAAATCAGGTCTCGGCTGGCGCGGCAAGCACACCTTGCTCCTGAACCGGGAGGCCGGCTCGTACTTCTTCCTGGGTGAAATCTATACCGATCTTCCGCTTCCGGTCGATGCGCCGACGGCCGATCACTGTGGAAGCTGCAGCAAGTGTCTGCCGGCCTGTCCGACCGGTGCGATCGTCGCGCCTTACGAGCTCGATGCACGGCGCTGCATTTCCTACCTCACGATAGAGCACCTGGGCTCGATCCCGGAATCCTTACGGCCCCTCATCGGCAACCGGGTTTACGGGTG
>JBKJKJ010000169.1:0-39116 GCA_046597455.1 Burkholderiales bacterium | reverse complement strand
CCAGCGGCATGAGATCGGCCGCCACGATGACGGCGAGCTTGGCGTTGTAGGTCGAATCGTAGCGGGCTGCGATATACGGTCCGGCGGCGGTCGCATTGTTCACGTTTGCTGCCGTGTCCAGATAGTTGCCTGCACAGCGGTTTCGCTGCACCGTCCTGGCCGCCGCGCTGCACAGCTCCGCGCCGTCGTCGCGTCTCTGCCCGGGCAGTGCCTGGCCCGGTGCGAAGATGATTGCGATCGCTTCGGCTGTGACCGCCGTCGATTCGCTGACGCTATAGACCGTGAGGGTGCCTTTGGTATCGCTGTTCAGCGGCGGGGCCGACGGGTGATCGCGGAAGTTGACCGAAAGCGCATACCACAGCCGCTCGCCGTGTTCGTCACGCAGATCGCCGACGCCGAGCGTGCGCCAGGGGAGGCGACCGAGATAGCTCGGACACGCGGAGCCTGTGAAAAGATCGGCGCTGCCGTCGTCGTCCCCGTCAGGGCAGGGAAGGCTGCCGGGCCGGCTGGCATCCGCCACGGCGCGGCCGATCAAAGCCTGTTTCGCCTGATCGAGCGCGTTGCGCGTGCGCGCTTCCGCTTTGACGATCCGTGCGATTTCGGTGGTCGATCCGTAGACCAGCAGCATGGTCGCGATCGACATCATCACGATCAGGATGAGAAGTGCCTGACCGCGCTCGGCGCGCGTGACGGTCGAGGCGTACAGCGGGATTCCCGGCGTTGCGACCACCAGACAGGCGTTGCCACGCTTGCAGGGCGTTTTCACAAGTCGCTATCCGAAAAGTCGGCGAGCGGCGGGCCCGGGCGGCCCGTTTGTTACTTATGGTGAAATCTTACCAGCACCGGGCCCGGCTACAACCCCCGGGTTTTTGAAGAAAGCGGGCGCTACCGCGCGCCGGCGGCACGCTGTTGCAGGTCGCGATGCGATGTCCCGTCTGTGGAAGGCGGCGCCGAAGCGGCTTCGCTTTTCCGGGGGGTGGCATCCTTCTCCGGTTGCTTCGCAGGCACCGGCTCGGGCTTGCCGGGGTTTTCGGCTTTGCCGCTCGCGTCAGATTTCGCCGGCGCATCGGCCTTCGCCGTAGCATCGCCTTTCGCTGCCGCCTGGTCAGGGGTGCCCGGGCGCGATTCAGAAACCCGGCCGGTCTGAAGTTCGGCGCGTTGACCCACTCTGAGGTCGATGCTGGCGCCCGTCTCCGGGACCCGCAACGTCACGGCTCCGTTGGGTTTGATACGGCCGGTGAGCTCGAGGTCGGAAAGCGCGGTCTTGCCATCGGCGGGCCGGTGGTTCAGCCAGACCGTCGCCTTGCCGTCGCTGCGGCGCACGATTCCGCTATACGTGACCGTCCGCGTCGACACCCGCTCCTCGGGCGCGGCTGCGGCGGGGGTTTCGGGCAGCCGCTTTTGCGTTCGCGCAATGTCGAGCTGGTCGCGCTCGGCGGGAGTGAAGAAGAGGCGCCCGATCGGTTGCGCGCCGAAAGCCGTACCGGCGGCGGCTACCCCGAGCAGGAGCACGACGAAGCGTGTCATCCTTTTTTCTCCGCGGGCTTTGCGGGCTTGACGGTGAGCCATCGCACATCGCAGTCCGCTGCGAGGTTGGGTTGCACCTGCACGTTCTTTTCCGCGTCGGGCGGCTTGAGCCGCTGCATCGTGCACTGATCGATGGTGTAGAGTCCGCCGCCGCGTCGGGTCAGCGCCTCGAAAAATCGCGGCAGGTCCTCCTCGTGCAGCAGGCGGAACTTCAGATGCATCACCGATTCGTTGAGCGCGAGCTGGCCGAGGTTGAACTCGCTGGCGTAGGCATAAGGCCGCTGCGCGCTGATGTCGTACTCGACTCCGAAAATTCGCGCTTCCAGATTCGCAATGCGCAGGCTGTCGAGCCAGTTGATACGCTGCTCGTCGCCCGCGAAACCCGACTGCGCGAGCTTCTGGTAGCTGCCCAGGTAGCGGGAGATCATTTCTTTCTCTTCGCCTGCATTCTGAATTCTCAGGCGCGCCTGCTTCAGCTCGCCGTCACGTTTAGTGAGTAGCTGCTGTTTGCTCTCCAGCACGCTTCCCGAGATATAAACGATGCCGGCGGCCGCGACCAGCGTGAGCGCGAGTACGACGAGCGGAATGCGCAGCGCCTGGATGTCCTGGCGCGTCATATGCGGGGTTTGAACACGATGGTCAGTTCGAACTGGGCCGTCGCGGCTTCCGACTTTGTCGAATCGAGCGTGTTGCCGGAGAGCGCCGCCTGCGGGCTTACGTTAAGTGGCATTTTCGTCGTGCGCACTTCCGCGACGGCCGGATTGCGGCGCAGTCGCTCGGCGATGCCATTGATGGTATCGATGGCCGCGCGATAATCGCCGCGAAAAGGCCTGATCTCGCCGCTGAGGTAGGCGCTCTGGCGGCGCGCGGGGGGCGGGGCACCCGGGGCAGGCTGCTGGGCTGCCGGCTGGGTTGCCGCTGCGGCGTTGTCGGCGCCTTTCTCGATATCGGTGAGGCCGTACTTCCAGCCGAATTCCCGGATGACCACATTGGGACTCGGCTGCAGCGCTTCGGATACGACGGACATCATGGGGACCGGATCGCGGGCCGCATCCTGTATGGCCTTCGCCACGTCGACGGCGCGCTTGAGGTTATCGCCCGTCGTGGGCGCGGGGGGAAACTGGCGTGTGATCTGCTGGTACTGAACGTCCTGCGAGGCGACCTGCGCCGTGACCTCCGCTGCCCGCGAGCTCACGCCGTACGCCTGCCAGCCATTGATGCCGCTCCACACCGCGGCTACCGCACCGATACTGGCGCACGTGGCATATATGACTCGGCGCGCGCGGTAACGGCTGTAGCCCAAAGTCGCGCTCGCCGGCGCGATGTTTCCCTTCGCCGCCTGTAATCCGAGGAGCTGGAGATAAATGGCATCGGGCGAAGTCGCCAGCAGTTGCGGATCCAGCCCCAGGCGCGAGCTCAGCTCGGCGCGCCCGATTCGCACGCTGTCGAGCGCGGGGTTGTCGCGCGTGATCGTCTGCGCGACTTCCTCGAGCTCGTCGTTGCGGTCGAGGAGTAGTACCGTCATGTGCTCGTCGAGCGTCGCGGTTCGCAGGGCGTGCAGATACAGCCGCGTGTTGGATATCTCGCCGGAGAACAGACGCAGGGGATCGGTCGTCTTGGAGCCGTCGCCACGCGTGAGCCGCGAGAGCCGGAACTGGCGGTCGCGAAAGAACGTGAGTCTCAGGCCCCCGGTATGCTGCGCGGCAAGCAGGATATTCGGCGACTTGACCTGAAGCTTGTCCAGCAGCCCGGCGCTGATCATGGGCAGCAGATAGAGCGCGCCCAGCGGCAGTTCCTGGGCATCGACGACCTTCAGCCAGTCTGCGGGTATGTCGGGATTGGTGAGCGCCGAGAAAAGGTATCGGTCGTCTCGCCGTTTGTTGTTCTCGCGGCCCTGCAGCCATGCGCCCATGTACGGCGTGTTGCGATAGTGCTGTCGCAGTTTGCGCTGGACCATTTGCGCGCGATCCGGGCCGAAGCTGTGGGGCAGAGACTCGAACCGATAGTCTTCCTCCACCGCGTCCACCATCATGAACACCGGAACGTTCGGGTGCGGCGTCAGGAACTGGCGGAAATCGGCGAGCCCGCGCTCGTCGTGGGCGAATTGCGCGATGTGCGCGATCTTGCCGGCGCGCCAGTAAGCGGCGGAGGCTTGCAGCGCGGAAACGCAGACGAGGAGTTTTTCTCTCACGGGTGGTGCTCAGAACTTCATCTTGCCCAGAACATCATACACCGGCGACAGCACCGACCACATGATGAAGGCGAGCACCAGACCCAGACCGAGCGTGATCGCAGGCTCGAGCATCTTGAGCGCCTTGTCCACGGACTCGCGCACATCGCGCGTGTAGAAGTAGTTGACGTTGCGCAGGGCCACATCGAGCGCGCCCGTGCTCTCGCCGACGCGCAGCATCCGTATGACCAGCGGCGGGAAGATGCCGAGGTTATGAAAACACTCGGTGAGGCTGGCGCCAGCGGACACCTGCTGTCCCGCACGCATCAGGCCGTCCGAAATCACGCGGTTGCCGACGATCTCCTCGCTCGTTTTCATCGCGTCGAGCACCGTGATTCCCGACTCGTACATCAAGGCGAAGAACGTGGCGAAGCGCGCGAGTATGATCTTCTGCAGTATCGACCCCACGATGGGCAGATGCAGCTTCGCGTTGTCCCACAGGTACTGCGTGCGCGAGTTGCGGCTCAGAGAGACCGCGGCGATGATCCCGGCGACGAGCGGCACGCCGAAGAGGAGCGGCCACCATTCGATGATGATGTTGGACGTGGCGATGAGAAAGCGCGTCTGTATCGGCAGTGCGACGCCCATCGTCTTGAGCAGCGAAGTGACCTGCGGCACGAGATAGACCAGAAGGAATATCACGACCGAAAAGACGACGAGCATGACCATCGCGGGGTAGATCAGCAGCCGCTTGGTCTGCGATGCAAGCTCGTCCTGCCACTTCAGCGAATCGGCCAGGCTCTGGAAAATCTCGGGCATGCGGCCTGTCTGCTCGCCGGCGCCTACGAGACTGACGAAAACCCTGTCGAAAACCTCGGGGTGGGAGGCCATGCACTGCGACAGCACTTTGCCCCCTTCCATGTCCTCGATCATGACCGTGAGCACTTCACGAAAACGCGGGCTGTCGATCGAATTGCGCAGGTCGCGCAGCCCTTCGAGTATGGGAATGCCCGAGCGGCTCATCTGCTCGATGTCGAAACAGAAGTTGATCAGGTCCCGCCGCGTGACGCGCCCGCCTCCCGACAGCCGCGAAAGCTTGCGGTCGACCTGTTTGCAGGTGACGAGGTCGAGGGTCATGCGCCGCAGGCGCAGCTCGAGATCGGCCTCGTTCACCGCATCGAGGCCGCCGCGCACGGTGCGTCCGGTTTTATCGACCGCTTTGTATTGGAATGAAGGCACGGGCGCGAGCCTAACTGACCGGGTGCGCGCGAGTCGCGGACAAATCCCTCAATCGGACATTCGCCGCGTGTGAAAAGCTACGCATAGCGCCCCGTCAGGTCGACTGCACGCGAGAGCTCCGAGAGCGTCGTGACGCCGTCCAGCACGAGCTGGATTCCGGCTTCGGCGAGGGGGCGAAAGCCTTTTGCCATCGCTGCCGTTCTGAGCTCTTTCGCCGTCGCGCGGCGGGCGACGAGCTCGTCCATGTCGGCGTCCATGACGAGTATCTCGAGCACCGGGGTGCGCCCCCGGTAGCCCTTGTTGTCGCACTGCCGGCAGCCGACGGACCGATAGAGGGTGGGGTCCTGCTCGGCAAACTCGCCGAGGAGCGTGCGCTCTTCGCGTCCGGGCTGGTACGGTTCCTTGCAGTGCGGGCACAGCACCCGCAACAGGCGCTGGGCGATAACCCCGATGATGTTGCCGGCCATGATATCGGGCTGTATGCCGATATCGAGCAGGCGCGGGAAAGCGCCGAGCGCCGAGTTCGTGTGCAGTGTCGTGAATACCTGGTGGCCGGTCATCGCCGCGCGAAACGCCATTTCGGCGGTTTCCTTGTCGCGCACCTCGCCCACGAGAATGATGTCCGGATCCTGGCGCATGATCGAGCGTATGCCGTTCGCGAAATCCATGCGCGCGACTTCGTTGACCGACGTCTGCCGCATGAGCGTGAGCGGATACTCGACCGGGTCCTCCAGCGTCATGATGTTCACGGTCTCGTCGTTGACCTGGGCGAGCAGCGAATAGAGCGTGGTGGTTTTGCCGCTTCCGGTCGGACCTGTGACGATCAATATGCCTTCGGGCCGCGCGAGCATGATCCCGAGCCTGTCCGTGACTTCCCTCGGCAGCCCCATGCGATCCAAGCTGATGATCGACTTCTCGCGATCGAGCACTCGCAGCACGATGTTTTCGCCGTATATCGTGGGCTGGGTGGAAACGCGGAAGTCGACCGGACGCCCGTTGAGTGTGAGCGACAACCGCCCGTCCTGAGGCGCGCGCGTCTCGGCGATGTTCATCTCGCTCACCACTTTGACGCGAACCGTGATGCCGGGCATGTAGGTCTTGTGCAGGCTGCGCACGGTTTCGAGCACCCCGTCGATCCGGAAGCGCACGCGCAAAAACGCGTACTCGGGCTCGAAATGTATGTCGGATGCGCCGCGCTTTACCGCGTCCACGAGCAGCGCATTGACGAGGCGCACCATCGGGTGCGTGTACTCGTCGCCTCCGGCCTGCAGACTCTCGTAGTCGATCTCGCCGGTCTCGATCTCCTTCAGGATCCCGTCGACCGACAGCTCGTAGCCGTAAAACTGGTCGATGAAGTCTTCGAGCTGCGCTTCGGCGGCGAGCTGCGTCTTGATCTCGAACTGCGAGCCCAGCATTGCGCGCAGCTGGTCCATCGCCACGATATTGAAGATCTCGGTCGTCGCGACGGTGAGGACCTGCTCGCGAGGATGGAACGCGATCGGCAGAATGCGGTTACGCCGCGCGAAGTCCTGCGGCACGAGGCGCAGCGCCTCGGTGTCCGCGACGACCTGCGACAGGTCGATCGACTCCTGGCCGATGGTGCGCGCCATGATGTCGCGTATCGCGATCTCGGTGACGAAACCCAGGCGCACCAGCAGCCGGCCCAGCGGGATGTTGTTGTGACGCTGCTCGGCGAGGGCAATCGCGAGCTGGTCGGTCGTGATGAGGCCCTGCTGGACCAGCAGCTCACCGAGCCGGAGTTTCTTTCGATGTTCAGCCACGAGATGCCCCGCCGGTTATCGCTGCTTATTCCAGCTGGGAGGACAGCGCGCTGACGCGCTCGCGGGCGTGCGAGAGGTTGAAGTTGGAACGGCCGAGAGAGGTGGCGAGCTGCTCGGCGCGGCGGTAGAAATTCAGTGCAAGCTTGCGCTGGCGCAGGTGGTCCAGACCGACTGCGAGGTTGTAGGCGTAATCCGGATTGTCGGGCTCGAGATTGTGCGCCTGGAAATAGGCCTGCTGCGCCTGCGACCACAGGCCCTGGTCGGCGTACAGGTTGCCGAGTACGAAGTGTAGGAACGCCGAGGGCTCGCGTGAAAGGAGCTGTTTCAAACGCGTTTCGGATGCGACCGGATCCGCCCTGCCCATGAGGCCGATGAGTGCACCTTGCGCGGCGGCGTGGCGCGGGTTCACCGACAAAATGCGCATGTAGCGCGCGACCGCGTCTTCGGTGCGGTTCTCCTGTGAAGCGATATAGGCGAGGCCCAGCAACGCGTCGACGTTGAGCGGCTCGCTCTGGTTGAGCCTGGTATAGAGCGCGCGTGCTTCGTCGAGATTGCCGGACTGTAGTGCGGCGTACGCCTGGCTCAGCGCCGGATTCAAACGAGGCTGGGCCGCCGCCGGGGTGACTGCGATGCGCTCGCGTGCGGCGGGCGTCGCGTCGAGGGCAAGCGCTGCGGGTGGGACCGCGGGTGGGGTGACTTGGGGTTTGGGGGCATCGGCGGGTCCGGCGGGCCTGATCATGCCGCGCTCGCGCGGCAGGTTCGCGGCGCGCTCAATGCCAGGGTCGCGGAACGGCTCGGCCGCACGCGGGCTGCCGATGACCGCGGCCGAAGATACGGTTGGGGAAGCGCCGGTAGACGATGTGGACGATGCGGACGATGCGAACGATGCGCTCGCCGGCCCGGGTGCGCGTTCTGGCGTGGGGGCTGCCCCCACGGCGCCGGACGACGACGGGCCAATGGCGGCGGCACCTTGCGTCGCGATGCCGGGATTGGCGGCGGGATTGGTGGCGGTAAGCGGGTCCTGCGCGGTTGTACCAGTAACACCTTGGAGTGGCGCATTCGCCGTTGCATTAGGCGCACTCGCGAGGTCAGGCTGGGCGGGGGCCGGGCTCACCGCTGGCGGTGCCGGCGGGAGACCATCCGGAGCGCGCGTGGCGGCCTGTCGCACGAAGATTCCCGGTTGTGAGATCTGCAGGTAAACGTAGACGCCGAAGCCGAGGCCGAAGAGCACGCCAATCGCGCCGAGCAGCGCCACCGGACTGGCTCTCAGGTAAGCGATCATCGCTGAACCCCGGCCTCCGCTCGCCTGCATGACCGTCGCAGCGCGCGCCCTCTGGTGCTGGGCGTCGATGTTCGCCATGCTGGCAGACGTTTGCGCGGTTTTGCGTGCGGCCCCTGAAGCGTCGAGGGACAGCGCGTTGGGGCGAGCCGATGGGGCGTCGAGCGGCGAGACGCCGCGCTGAGGGGTTATGGGATCGGGATCCAGTGCGGGTGGTGCCCCACGGCCCGGCGGGAGCCCGGCGCGCGGCTGCGATGCCGGGTCGAGCGCGGGGCCAGTGTGCGCAGCCGAACCGATCGCAGCCGAGCCTGGCGCAGGTGTGGCGCGCGGCGGGGGTAGCGGTTCGAGCGTCGGTTCGGCGGTGCCGGCCCGGGATGCGGGCGCGGCCGCTGGCGTAGTGCCGGCTTTTGCGCTATCCCGGTCCTTGGCGGCCTGCTCCAGCGCTTTGATCAGCAGACTCACGGCGCCGCAGAGCTCCGGTTCACCGCGCCGCCACCCACCTGGGGCAGGTAGCGCTGGAAGAACTTCAGTTCGTCGCTTTCGAGCGAAGGATTGGTGATCACAGTCGGACGTATGAAAATGACGAGCTCGCGTTTTTGGGCGCGCTCGTTGCGAAATCGGAACGCCTCGCCGATCTCGGGCACATTGCCGAGGACGGGGATCTGCTCACGGGTGAACTGAGTATCGTCTTCCATGAGGCCACCCAGTATAACGGTCTGTCCGCTGATAACTTGAAGGACCGATTCCATTTCCCGAACCTGAATCTCGGGGACCGGATTAGGAACGCAAGTCGTGCGCGCCTCGTTGCACAGGCTGGGGTTCGGGTCAGGCGTAAAGCGCAGCAGTCGCGAAACCGTGGGCCGCACCGTGAGGGTTACCCGCCCGTCTTCGTTGATCTGCGGCGTCACGCCCATGACGACACCGACTGCGACCGATTTTGCGGTGCTCGTGAACGTCGGCGCGGTAATGCTGCCCGAGGCGAGCGTCAGCCCCTGCTGTGCCTGCACCTCGAAATAATTGATATTGTCTACGTGCTTGAGCAGCGCGGTCTGATTGTTGATCGCCATGACCTTCGGACTCGAGAGCACTCGGGTGTTCCCGAATTCCTGCAACAGGCGAATCGTTGCGTTGAAGTTGTTGCCCGTGCGCAAGATCGACAGGCCGCCGGTCTGCGCACCGACGGTGGCCGCGGCCGCGGCGGCGGCGGCGCCAGCGCCGGCAAGCGTTGAAATCGCCAGTCCACCCGCAAGCCGGCTGAAGTCGATTCCCGCCTGGTAAGCCTCGGAGAGCCTCACTTCCACGATCGTCGCTTCGATCAGCACCTGGCGCTGAACGGAGCTGGTAATGCTGTCCAGGTGCTGCTGGACGAGTTGCTGCTGGCGATCGGTGCCCTGTACGCTGATCGTGCCGCTCATCGGGTTGATGATGACATCGGTACCTGTGTCGCTCTGCGTCAGGTTCGAGGCGGGTCGTCCGGCCGCCGGGAAAGCGCTTTTCAGCAGATCCGCAGCACCGGCCCCCGCCCGCGACACGGCGTCCACGCGCCTGATCGCCTCGTCCTGTGCAGCCTTCGCCGCCTCGGCTCGACCCGCTTTTTCATCAGCGGTTGCGACCACCCGTGCGGTCGAAAGGAGGATGGCGCGCAGGTTGTCGCGAAGCTGTTCCCAGAAGTCGTTGCTCGTCGTGCTGGTTACCGTGGTGCGCGAGCCGCCGCCTCCCCCGCCAGCGCCGCCGCCGGACGCTGCGCCGCCGCCAGAAGCTGCGCCGCCGCCACCCGCAGCGCCTGCGCCTGAAGTCGCGGACGAGCCGACTTCACCGCTTACATTGATGGTCGAGGAAATGTTGCGCGTGACGTTGACGTAGTTCACGCGATAAGTCTTCATGTAGGGCGCGTCGGGTCCGACGACGATGGTGTTGCCTTCCTGCCTCACGCGCATGTTCACCTGGCGCGCGACGCGCTCCAGGATTGCAGGCAGCGTCTCGTCGATGGCGTTGAGGCTGACCAGTCCCTGGAGCTCGGGATGAATGTCGATGTTCTGGCGCGTGTCGCGCGCGAGCGCATTGAGCAGCTCTTTGACCGGGACTTCGTTGACGACGACGCTGAAGGTGGGGGGTGTGACGGTCGGCTTCGGCGGCGGCACGAAGGTGCTCACGCGCGCAGGTGGCGGTATCACCTGCTCGATCGGCGCGACCTCCTTCGCCATGATGTGACCTTCGGACGGCGGTACGTAAGGCCGTACCTGTGCGCAGCCGGCAGCCATTGTGGCCAAAGCGGCCACCACGGCTGCAATTGTCGCCCGCGTAGCGGTACCTTCGACCGACGGCCGGGTCGCGGAAATCGATAACTCCGTATGCATTCCGCGTGCGGGTGCTGTTCGCATAGTCCTGATCCTCTCCGTCGAGCGGCTGGTGCGCGTCGACGGCCCCTGTGCCGTCACTTTGAAACGCTGTTGCGATCGACGTCTGCGCGTATACCTTCAATGCTTCGAACATACGGGCGATTGGCGCGTAGCGGCCGGGGCAACTCAGCGAGTTCCGCTGTGGCTGCCTGCCGGCTGTCGAAAGTACCCCATAGTACGCTTACTGCAGGCTTGCCTTGAGCCACGCTACGATACATATAAATGTCATTTACTTCAATGAATTTAGAGATGGTTTTGACGTGATTCCTCAGCTGTTCTTCGCTGGCGACGAGGAGCTGGATGCTGAACGGTCTCGATTGCCCGGATGCCAGCCACCGGCGTGTCGCGTCCATGCGGCTCGCGATTACGTCGGTGCCAGCCGCGGCCGCCTCCACAGCGGGTGTGGGCGTGGAGGAGGGCGAGCGCTCAGTCATTGGCGATGACGCGCCGGAGGGCGCAGCGGCAACCGGTGCTTTCGCAATGGCACTTGGGGCGGGCGCCGAAACTGGCGCGGCTGTGTCCGCAGCCGTCGGAACCGGTGGGGAGACGGCCGGCGGGGCAACGGCTGCAACCGTCGCGTCCCCGGTTGCAGGTCGCGCAGCCTCCGGTTCCGGGGTCAGGGCGCTTGGCGCGGCAACGGTGGATTCGCTGGCGGGAAGTGTCGCCGGTGCGGAGAGGGGTGCCGCCGCCGGGGGCGCGGCTTCGATCGGGCGCTGCAGGCTTTTGTCGAGCACGGCGTAAAGACTCGCTCCGAGTGCCGCCCCTGCCAGTAGTACCACCGCCGCCCAGGCGTAACGGGGCCCGGCGCGGGCGTGCCGCGTGGGCTGACCGAACTCGCTGTCGCGCAGGGCAGCCTCGACGTGCCGGGTGTCGATCGTGTGGGTGTTTTCGGAAAACGCAGCCAGCAGCGCTTTGTCTGCGATCAGGTTGATGCGCCGCGTGAGTCCGCTCGAAGCTTTCGCTATTTTTCGTACGACCGCGGGCGAGAAAATTTCAGGGCCGCGGTAACCTGCGGCGCGCATCCGGAAACTGAGGTAATCGCGAACCTGTTCATTGCTCAAGGGTTCGAGGCGGAAGCTGTGCGCAATCCGGTCGCGCAACTGCCGTATATCGGGTCGGCGCAGAATTTCGTCGAGCTCGGGCTGCCCGAACAGGACCATCTGCAGCAGCTTGTCGTTGCGCGTCTCGAGGTTCGAGAGAAGACGGATTTCCTCCAGGGTCGCCAGGGGCATGCTCTGCGACTCTTCGACGAATACCACCACTCGGTGGCCCGCGGCGTGCTGCTTGACCAGGTAATCCTGCAGCACGTGCATGACTTCGAGCCGGTCTGCGCCGCGGTCTACCCCCAGGCCCAGCTCGAATGCGATTGCGTGCACGACGTCCTCCGGCGCGACGCTGGGGTTGGCGAGGTATACGCCTTCGACGTTCGGCGGCAGCTGGCTCTGAAGCATGTTGCACAGCATGGTCTTGCCGCTGCCGACTTCGCCGCTCACTTTCACGATGCCTTCGCCATGCGTGATCGCGTAGATCAGGGCTTCGAGTACGGGCCCGCGGTTACCGCCGCTGAAAAAGAAATCGGTGTTGGGCGTGATTTTGAAAGGGGCTTGCGTCAGCCCGAAGTGTTCGTAGTACATGCAGTCCAGCGCTCGATCGGCGAGATGCCGTCAGCGCCTCCTCCTGTTCATTGAATTACGAAGACCGCGGCGCGCCGCCTGGGTGCGCATAGTTTTGCATCCGGCTGTAGAGCGTGGTGCGGTGTATGCCCAGCAGCTTGGCGGCCCGGGTGAGATTGCCATGCGTGATGGCGAGGGCGGCTTCGACGTAACCGCGCTCCCACTGTCGAAGGGTGTCGTCGAGGCTGAACGACTTCTGCACCTGGAGCTGGCGCTTGGCCGCTTCGAGGAACGCTTCGAAATCCTGGGCCACCGGCACGCCCGGCAGATCGATCTCCATGCTTTCCATGTCGAGCTCGGTCTGCAGCTGCTCGGCCGTAACCGATTGCCCCGGACACTTCGTCGTGAGCCTGATCGCGATATTGCGCAGCTCGCGCACGTTTCCGGGGAAACTGTAGTCGAGCCACAGGGCCAGGGCGCGCGGCGCGAGCTCGAAGCCCGGAACTCCCGCCTGCCGCGCATAAAAGTCGCGAAAGTGTTCGAGCAGGAGCACTTTGTCGTCGCCCAGGTCGCGCAGCGAGGGCACGTTGAGGGTGAACACTGAAAGACGATGATAGAGGTCTGCGCGGAAATGTCCGCTGCGTATCTCCTGGCGCATGTCGCGATTGGTCGCGGCAATGACGCGTGCATTCGACACCCGGCTTTGGGTTTCGCCCACGCGCTGGAATTCGCCGTTTTCGAGCACGCGCAGGAGCTTTGCCTGCAGCTCCAGCGGCAACTCGCCGATCTCGTCAAGTAACAGTGTGGAATCCTGGGCGTCTTCAAAATAACCCGCGCGCGACGCCGTCGCACCCGTAAACGCGCCTTTTGCGTAGCCAAAAAGCGTGGGCTCGACGAGGGCGGGAGAGATGGCGGCGCAGTTGAGCGCGAGGAATGGATGCGCCGAGCGATGGCTCAAGGTGTGCAGGGATTGGGCGACGAGCTCCTTGCCGCTGCCGGATTCGCCTTCGATGAGGACCGGGAAAGGCGCGTTCGCGTACTGCCCGATCTGTTGCTTCAGTTTTTCGACGAGCACACTTTTTCCAAGCAGGCCGCTCTCCGGGGGCGCGACGAGCTCCGCATCCTGCACGGCCAGCGCACTCTTGAGCAGTTGCTTCAGGACGTCCGGATCGCAGGGCTTGTGTACGAAATCCACTGCGCCGAGCGTGCGTGCGTGCCTCGCGTTGGTCTCGTCGCTCTGCCCGGACAGAACGACGATCTTCATGCCCGGGGAATGCGCGATGAGCTCGGTGACGAGGCGAAAGCCTTCGTCCGGCCGATGCGGAGTCGGGGGCAGGCCGAGATCGATCAGGGCGAGCTGAGGCGCGCGGTCGAGCTGGCGCAGCAGGCTTTTGACTTGTGCGCGGGAGTCCGCGACATACACCGTGAAATCGCGGCTGAGGACAAAATTGAGCGTATCCGTAATCAACGGATCGTCGTCTACGATCAGCAGGTCGGGTTTGCTTCCATCCATCACGGCCGGCACCCAGCCCTCCCAAGGCGAAACGCAGCTATTGTGCCAGATAGCGGGTGCTGCAATGGTTTCATGCGGCCATGGGTTCGCCGATGCACGCGAGAAACGCCTGCTCGAGGCTCGCGCTGTGAAAACTCGCAATGAGCTCGTCCGGCGTGCCGGCAAACATGAGGTGTCCATTGTGGACGACGGCCATGCGGTCGCAGATCTCCTGCACGTCGGCGAGCGAGTGGGAGGTGAAGAACACGGTCCGGCCGCGTTCGCGCAGGCGGGTGAGCTCGCGCTTGAGCAGCGCGCGCGCTTTCGGGTCGAGACCGCTGGTCGGCTCGTCGAGGACCTGCAGGCTCTTGGCCGAAAGCAGGCACGCGGCCAGGCCGAGTTTCTGCGTCATGCCTTTGGAGTACGTGCGTGCCGGGCGCGTGAGCGCGGAGGTATCCAGATCGAGACGCTCGAAGGTCTGACCGACGAGATCTTCGTCGTACGGCCTGCGGTGCAGGTCGGCCATGTAGCGCAGAAAATCGCGGCCGGTCAGGTAATGCGGCGGATTGAAGCGCTCGGGCAGGAACGCGAGGTCCGAGCGCGAAGCGGTAAGCCCGTGCGGGGCGCCGAAGATCGCGATATCTCCCCGATCGGCGGCGGTGAAATCGAGCAGGCACTTGATGAGCGTCGTCTTTCCCGCGCCGTTGCCGCCGACCAGCGCGAACAACTCGCCGCGCTCGACCGTGAGATTGAAATCGTCCAGCGCCGGCGTGGCACCGTAAGCTTTGAAAACACCATTGAATGCAAGTGCCGGACCGCGCGCGTTGACAGGAGTCATGGCCGCAAACTTAACGCACCCGGCCCATCGCGGCAATGGCGAACGGGCGCATTTCTGTGGTCGTTTCCCTCGACGAATTTTTCGGCACGATGGCGAGCCGACCCAGAAACGTGATTATCGTCACAAACTGCAAGTCGCGCCGCGTGAGGGATGACGCCCACGTCAAACCGATCGATGACCGAGAGGTCACTGATTGGGCTAAAATGCGGACTTTTTGGCGCTCTGCCGCCGTGGCCCAAGAGTCCTTCATCGAAATATCGAACGTCAGCTTCGCCTACGACCGTCGCCCGATCCTGACCGGAATCAATATGGTCATCCCCAGGGGCAAGGTCGTCGCCATCATGGGGGTGAGCGGCTCGGGCAAGACGACGCTGCTGCGCCTCATTGCGGGCGTGGTCAAGCCGACCGCGGGCGAAGTCAGCGTGGAGGGCACGCCCGTGCAGGAGCTCGATCAGCGCGGCATATACAAGATGCGCCGGCGCATGGGCATGCTTTTCCAGTTCGGCGCACTGTTCACCGACCTTTCCGTTTTCGACAACGTGGCTTTTCAGATGCGCGAGCACACCGACCTGTCCGAGCGCATGATTCGCGATCTGGTGATGATGAAACTGCACGCGGTGGGATTGCGCGGCGCCCACCGCTTGATGCCTTCGGAGCTCTCGGGAGGGATGGCGAGGCGAGTGGCGCTGGCGCGTGCGATTGCCCTGGACCCCATGCTGATGATGTATGACGAGCCGTTTACCGGTCTGGATCCGATTTCGCTTGGCGTGATCAGTAATCTGATCCGCCGCCTCAACGATGCGCTGGGCGCGACTTCCATCGTCGTCACTCACGATGTGAACGAAGCGCTCGACCTGGTCGATTACGTCTATTACCTGTCCGACGGAAAAATCGTCGCGCAAGGCACGCCCGACGAGATGCGCGAGTCGACGGACCCGCTGGTGCGCCAGTTCGTATACGGAGAACCCGATGGCCCCGTTCCATTCCAGTATCCGAGCCGCACGCTGGCCGACGACTTCAGATTGAATTCATGAACTTCCACGTTGCTTCCTGCGTCGCAGCTCCGCTGCTTTGCAGGGCATTCAACCACGGGGCTTAGGCGGCTTTCACCGCTGCGCATCCAACTCAATGTTCAACCGGTCTGCAGGCATCAACATACGCGGCATCGGCCACCATGCGGTCGACATCGTGTGGCGGCTCGGCTATGCTAGCCGGTTCTTCGCCCTCACCATCGCGAGCTCGGGGCCGACCTTCCGGCGTTTGCACTTGCTCATCCGGGAGATGTATTTCACCGGTGTGCTCTCGCTCATCATCATCCTCGTGTCGGGCCTGTTCGTCGGCATGGTGCTCGGTCTTCAGGGCTACCACACGCTGCAGACTTACGGCTCGGAGTCGGCTTTGGGGGTTCTGGTCGCGCTCTCGCTCGTTCGCGAGCTCGGGCCCGTGGTCGCCGCGCTGCTGTTTGCGAGCCGCGCCGGATCCGCTATGACTGCGGAAATCGGTCTCATGAAAGCCACCGAGCAGCTCGCGGCAATGGAAATGATGGCCGTCGATCCGATTGCCCGCGTGGTCGCACCGCGATTCTGGGCCGGCGTCATCTCGATGCCTTTGCTCGCCGCGATGTTCAGCGCAATGGGAATATTCGGCGGGTATCTCGTGGGCGTCGTCCTGATCGGGGTCGATCAAGGCTCGTTCTGGTCGCAGATGCAGGCGGCGGTCGATTTCCGCAACGACATCCTGAACGGCGTCATCAAGAGCTTCGTGTTCGGCGTCGCGGTCACCTGGATATCGCTTTTCGAAGGCTATGATGCGCCGCCGACCGCCGAAGGCGTGTCGGGGGCGACGACCCGCACGGTTGTCACGTCCTCGCTCGCCATACTGGGACTCGACTTTTTGCTCACCTCTTTCATGTTTCGGGGGCTTTGATGGAACGCTCGAAGCTCGACCTGTGGGTCGGACTGTTCGTCTGCGCCGGTATCGGCGCGCTGCTGGTGCTCGCCATGAAAGTCGGCAACATGACCAGCATCGGAATAGGAAATCAGACCTATACCCTGTACGCGAATTTCGACAACATAGGCGGGCTAAAACCGCGTGCGGCGGTGAAGAGCGCCGGTGTAGTCGTTGGGCGCGTCACCAGCATCGGCTTCGACAACGAGCGCTTCAATGCCCGCGTCGTGCTGAGCATCGAGGGGCAATACAAGTTTCCGAAAGATACGACGGCCTCGATCCTGACATCCGGCTTGCTGGGCGAGCAGTACATGGGACTTGAAGCAGGGGGCGATCAGGCCAATCTCGCCGACGGCGACGTGCTCAAGCTGACTCAGTCGGCAGTGGTGCTCGAGAAATTGATCAGCCAGTTTCTGTACAGCAAGGCGGCCGAAGGCGACACGGCTAAGAAATAGCGGGCGGTCAACGCGATCGAGCCGGTTAAGTGGGTTTGCTTATCGCGGCGCGCGGAATGCTCGCAAAAGGGGAATAGAACATGAAACAACTCATCACGGCGGTATTTCTGGCGATCGCGACGGCGTCTACGTTCGCGATGACCGAAGTGGCGCCGGACGCGCTTGCGCGCAGCGTGACCGACGAAGTGCTCGCGATCGTGCGCGCCGACAAGGATCTGCAGGCCGGGCATCCGCAGAAAGTGGCCCAGCTCGTCGAGACCAAGGTGCTTCCGCATTTCAATTTCACGCACATGACTCAGCTTGCCGTCGGGCGCAACTGGCGCCAGGCCACGCCCGAGCAGCAGAAGCAGCTGACGGACGAGTTCCGCACGCTGCTCGTGCGTACCTACACCACGGCGTTTACCCAGTACAAAAACCAGACAATCGATTACCGCCCGCTGCGCATGGCGCCCACCGATACCGAGGTGGTGGTGAAGTCCCTCATCAAGCAGCCCGCGGGGCAGCCCATTGCGGTGGACTACAGCATGGAAAAGCTCGGCGGGGCGTGGAAAGTGTACGACCTCAAGATCGAAGGGATCAGTCTGGTCGAAAATTACCGCAACACGTTCAATTCGCAGGTCCAGCGTAACGGTGTAGACGGCCTGATCAAGGCGCTCGCCGACAAGAACAAGTCGCTGGCTGCCCAGGCTGCAAAGTGACCATTTCCTGCGATGCCGGCCGCTGCACGGTGCAAGGTCCGGTCACGATGAAGAACGTGACGGCCGTGCTGGAAGAGAGCGCCCGTGTTTTTCAGGGCCCCCAGCTCATCGTCGATCTGTCGGGGATTACCGAAGTCGATTCGGCTGCCCTGAGCCTGCTGCTCGAATGGCGGCGCACCGCCAGGGTCGCGAAGCGCGAGATCGAATTCGTCAACCTGCCTGCAAACCTCAGGAGTCTTGCGGACCTCTACGGCGTATCCGAGCTGATCGAGGCGGCGTAGGAACGGGGAAGGCCTGCCTGCACGCAGTGCGCCGCGGCGGCTAAACCATCGCATGACTCACGCTATCGAGGCGCACCGCCTTTCCAAGCGCTATGGCAGCCTGCAGGCGCTGGGCGAAGTCAGCCTCGCGATCGAGCAAGGGGAGTTCTTCGGCCTGCTCGGTCCCAACGGCGCCGGCAAGACGACACTCATCAGCATCGTCGCAGGCCTTGCCCGCGCCACCTCGGGCACTGCGCGCGTGATGGGGCACGACGTCGTGGCGGATTATCGCGACGCGCGCCGGGCGCTGGGGGTGGTGCCTCAGGAACTGGTGTTCGACCCGTTTTTCACGGTGCGCGAAGCGCTGCGCATCCAGTCGGGCTATTACGGCATCCGCAAAAACGACGCCTGGATCGACGAGATCATGGAGCATCTCGATCTCACGTCGAAGGCGAACACGAATATGCGCGCCCTTTCGGGCGGCATGAAGCGGCGCGTGCTCGTGGCACAGGCGCTCGTACACAAACCTCCGGTGATCGTTCTCGACGAGCCGACAGCAGGCGTCGACGTCGAATTGAGGCAGGCGCTATGGCGTTTCATACGTCGTTTGAACCACGACGGTCACACCATCGTGCTCACCACGCATTACCTCGAGGAAGCCGAAGCCCTGTGCAGCCGTATCGCGATGCTCAAGCAGGGCCAGATCGTGGCGCTCGATACGACGCGAAATCTCCTGGGCCTGCATTCGGGCTGCTATGTCGAGCTGCGCATCGATCCCGACCACCTGCCCGAAGCACTCGCCCCCCGCGTCACCGAGCGCCTGGAAGGGGGCGCTTATCGCCTCGCCCTCAGAGACTACGTGGAGCTCGAAGACATGATGGCCGCTTTGCGTGCCGCGCAGGTCAAAGTTGTGGAGATGGAAGTCATGCAGCCGGATCTGGAAGAAGTGTTCGTTCAGATCATGCAGAAATCGTGAGCTTGCTGCAATGACGGGCTTCTACACCCTGTTCTACAAAGAATGGCTGCGCTTCTGGAAAGTGAAAGTGCAGACCGTACTGGCGCCCGTGCTGACGGCGCTGCTGTATCTGCTCGTCTTCGCGCACACGCTGCGCGGCCACGTCGAAGTCTATCCGGGCGTCGAGTACACGGCTTTCCTGGTCCCGGGGCTGGCGATGATGTCAGTGCTGCAGAACGCATTCGCGAACAGCTCGTCGAGCCTGATGCAGTCGAAAATGACCGGTAACGTCGTTTTCGTGCTGTTACCGCCGTTGTCCCACAGCGAATTCTTCCTGGCGTATCTGCTGGCCGCGATGGGTCGCGGGCTGGTGGTCGGCGCGGGCGTGTTTGTCGCGACCATCTGGCTCATCGACGTGCCCCTCGTTCATCCGTGGTGGGCACTGGCCTACGCCATTGCCGGAAGCGGCGTGATGGCCGCGCTCGGGGTGATCGCCGGAATCCAGTCGGACAGGGTCGACCAGCTCTCGGCGTTCCAGAATTTCATCATACTGCCGCTCACTTTTCTGTCCGGCGTCTTCTACTCGATCCATTCGCTGCCGCCGTTCTGGCAGGCTTTCTCGCACTTCAACCCGATTTTCTACATGATCGACGGTTTTCGGTACGGCTTTTTCGGGCAGGCCGATGTCTCACCCTGGCTTTCGCTTTCGATTGTGACGGCCAGTTTTCTGGCCTTATCATTGCTCACCCTTGCGCTCATCCGTTCCGGCTACAAGCTGCGACACTGACGAGTGTAATCTTGAATGTCTGGGGTCGGGTGTGTCGCGGGCCCGCCTGACACCAATCACCGTACTCTATTCACTGGAAACTGCCAAAGTGGAACCCAATCTCATCAAGCAATACATTCAGGACGGGCTCGAATGCGAGCACGTCGAAGTCAGCGGCGACGGCCGCCATTTCGAAGCGGTCATCGTGAGCGCACTGTTTCGCGACAAGCCCAAAGTGCGACAGCATCAGCTCGTCTATGCGGCCCTGGGCGATCGCATGCGCGAGGAAATCCACGCGCTCTCGATGAAAACCCTGACGCCCGAAGAGTGGCAGGCGGCGGGGCGCTAGTGGCTCGTACGCTCAGGACTGTCCGGGAATCATGCGCGAGCGAATGGCCTCGGACGCAGGGGTCTGCCATGAATGAGAGCTGCGAATCTTTCGTTGGAGGCCGCTAGGTGGACAAGCTCATCATCGAAGGCGGCGTGCGGCTGGAAGGCGAGGTCGCGATTTCGGGCGCGAAGAACGCCGCACTGCCGATCCTGTGTGCTTCGCTCCTGACGGCTGAGCCGCTGCTGGTCGAGAACGTCCCGCACCTGCGCGATGTGACGACGATGCTTAACCTGCTCGGCCAGATGGGCGTCGCGATCTCGGTGGACGAGAAGCTCGGTGTGGAGCTTACCGCGTCCGGCATCAGCCACGCACTCGCGCCCTATGACCTCGTCAAGACGATGCGCGCATCGGTGCTGACCCTGGGGCCGCTGCTCGCGCGCTGCGGGGAAGCGCGGGTGGCCCTTCCCGGCGGCTGCGCCATCGGCCTGCGTCCCGTCGATCAGCACATCAAAGGCCTGCAGGCGATGGGCGCGAGCGTCAGCATCGAGCACGGCGACATGATCGCGCGTGCCGGCAGGCTCAAAGGCGCGCGCATCTGCACGGATCTGGTCACCGTAACGGGAACGGAAAACCTGATGATGGCCGCGACGCTCGCGCAAGGCACGACGATAATCGAGAACGCGGCGCGGGAGCCCGAAGTCGTGGACCTTGCAGCCTGTCTCGAGGCGATGGGCGCCAGAATCCAGGGCGCCGGCAGCGACGTCATCAGGATCGAAGGGGTGGAGCGTCTTCATGGCGCGCGCCATCGCGTCATGCCCGACCGCATCGAAACCGGTACTTTCCTGGTCGCCGCAGCCGCCACGGGCGGTGACGTGCGGTTGACCGGCACGCGCTTCGACCTGCTCGAGGCGGTGCTGGACAAGCTGCGCGAGGGCGGGGCGCAAATCGATACGGGCGCGGACTGGATCCACATCAGCATGAGCGGTCCTCTGAAAGCGGCGAACGTGCGCACCGCGCCGTATCCCGCTTTCCCCACGGATATGCAGGCGCAGTTCATGGCGCTCAAAAGCATTGCAGAGGGCACGTCTCTCATTACCGAGACGATATTCGAGAACCGTTTCATGCACGTTCAGGAATTGAAACGCCTCGGGGCGGACATCGAATTCGAAGGCAATACCGCGGTCGTCCGAGGCGTGCAACGGCTCGAAGGTGCAGCGGTCATGGCGACTGACTTGCGAGCTTCAGCGAGTCTCGTGATCGGCGGATTGATCGCCGGCGGTAAGACCACCGTCGAGCGCGTCTACCACCTCGATCGGGGTTACGAGCGCATCGAGGAAAAGCTCTCGAAGCTGGGCGCGCGGATCGAGCGTATGCGCTGATCGTCCCGCAGGGGCGTCTCAGCGCCTGGACGAACAGAGGCAAAACCAGGGCTTCCCTCCCCCACCTCCCGTCCTTCGATTTTTGCACCGCCGGATTCAAGCCGGGAAAGCCTGGATTCCCTCTCGTTCGTTCCCCGCTATTTCCCGTCAGCGAGCTCGAGATCGCTTTCGTAGGGTTCGGCCGGGTAGTGAAACGGGACCGGCCCGTCGGGCTGGCCGCGCAGGAACTGGTGCACGAAGGGATGGTCGGACTGCTTCATCTCCTCGGTTTCGCCCTGCGCCACGACCACCCCGTCGGCGATGAAGTAGACGTAATCGATGACTTTCAGCGCTTCCTGCGCGTCGTACGAGACGACGATAGAGGTGAGTCCCAGCGCGTCGTTGAGCCGCCTGATGAGGTTGCCGACCACGTTGCACGATATCGGGTCGAGACCCGCGAAAGGCTCGTCATACATCATCAGTGCGGGATCGAGCGCGATCGCGCGCGCCAGGCCCACTCGCCGCGCCATCCCGCCTGAGAGCTCTGCCGGCATCAGGTCGGCGGCCCCGCGCAAACCGACGGCGTTGAGCTTCATGAGCACCAGATCACTGATCATGCTTTCCGGGAGGTCGGTCTTCTCGCGCATCTGGAAAGCGATGTTTTCGAACACCGACAGATCGGTAAACAGCCCCCCCTGCTGGAACTGCATGCCCATCCTGCGGCGCAGCTCGAACAGCTCGCCGCGATCCAGGGCGTGCACGACTTCGCCGAGCACTTTTACCTCGCCCCGCTGAGGCGTCAACTGCCCGCCGATGAGCCGCATGAGGGTGGTCTTGCCCGATCCGCTCGCGCCCATGATGCCGACGATTTTGCCGCGGGGGATGGTCAGATCGACGTCGCGAAAGATCTCGTGTCCGCCGTAGGAGAAGGCGAGATCGGCGATTTCGACAAGGGCGTTGGAAGACATGGCGGCTGAAGTTTAACCGGAGTGCTTTTGCGTTACAATTCAATCCTTTCTGCTCCGCCTCCGCCGCTTTTCCCATGATCACGATCGCCCTTTCCAAGGGCCGCATTTTCGACGAGACCGTGCCGCTGCTCGCGGCTGCGGGAATCGCCACTCGCGAAGATCCTGAAACTTCGCGCAAGCTGATCCTGTCGACCAACCGCGCTGACGTTCGCGTCATCGTGGTGCGGGCGACCGACGTCCCGACGTACGTTCAGTACGGTGCCGCAGATCTGGGCGTGGCGGGCAAGGATGTGCTCGACGAGCACGGCGGGCACGGGCTCTACCAGCCGCTCGATCTCAAAATAGCGAGCTGCCGCATGATGGTCGCCGTGGCCGAAGGTTTCGATTATCAGCAGGCCGTGCGCCAGGGGGCGAGGCTCAAAGTTGCGACCAAATTCGTGCAAACCGCCCGCGAGCACTTTGCGGCCAAAGGCGTGCATGTCGATCTGATCAAGCTTTACGGGTCGATGGAGCTCGCACCGCTCGTGGGCCTCGCCGATGCGATCGTCGACCTGGTCAGCTCCGGTAACACGCTCAAGGCCAACGGGCTGCGGGCCGTCGAAGAGATCTCCCGGGTCTCGGCGCGGCTCATCGTCAACCAGGCATCGCTCAAGTTGAAGCGCGGCTCGGTTCAGCCCCTGCTCGACGCTTTCGGACGGGCCGTCGCGTGATGCGGCGTCTATCCACCGCCGAGCCCGATTTCGACCGGCGGCTCGACGAGCTGCTCGCGTTCGAAGGTGCTCAGGATCCGCAGGTCGATGCGGCGGTTGCCGGCATCCTCGCCGATGTCAAAGCGCGCGGCGACGCGGCGCTGATCGAATATACGCGCCGCTTCGATCGCGTGGAAGTCGGCAGCGCGCGCGAGCTTGAAATCGGGCCCGAGGAATGTGCGAAGGCACTCGCCACGCTGCCTGAGGCGCAGCGCGCCGCGCTCGAAGCGGCTGCGCAGCGTGTGCGCGCGTATCACGAGCGCCAGCGCGCCGAATCGTGGTCGTTTCACGATGCCCATGGCAACGAGCTCGGGCAGCGCATTACCCCGCTCGATCGTGTCGGCGTTTACGTGCCCGGTGGAAAAGCGGCGTATCCGTCTTCGGTCATCATGAACGTGATCCCGGCGAAAGTGGCCGGTGTGAAAGAAATCGTGATGGCGGTCCCGACCCCCGGTGCAGAGCGCAATCCGCTGGTGTTGGCCGCGGCGGCGCTTTGCGGAGTCGATCGCCTGTTCGCAATCGGCGGCGCGCAAGCCGTGGGTGCGATGGCTTACGGCACCCGGACCGTGCCCGCGGTAGACAAGATCGTCGGTCCCGGAAACGCTTATGTCGCCGCGGCCAAGCGTCGTGTTTTCGGCGTGGTCGGCATCGACATGGTTGCGGGACCTTCGGAAATTCTCGTGGTCTCCGACGGCAAAAGCGACCCGGACTGGATTGCCATGGATCTGTTCGCGCAAGCGGAGCACGACGAGCTTGCCCAGGCCATCCTCATCTCGCCCGATGCGGCTTTCCTGGACGCGGTCGACGAGAGCATCGCGCGCCAGCTTCCCGGCATGCCGCGGCGCGATGTCATCACGCAGGCGCTTGCGGGACGCGGGGCGATGATCCAGGCGCGCGATCTCGACGAAGCGTGCGAGCTCGTGAACCGCATCGCACCCGAGCACCTCGAGCTTTCGGTGGAAGACGCCGACGCCCTGCTGCCCCTGATTCGCCACGCCGGCGCGATATTCGTCGGCCGCTACGCGTCCGAGTCGCTCGGCGACTATTGCGCCGGGCCGAACCACGTGCTTCCGACTTCACGCACGGCGCGATTCTCTTCGCCGCTGGGCGTTTACGATTTTCAGAAACGCTCCAGCCTCATCCGGATCAGCCGGGAAGGCGCCGCCGCGCTGGGCGGGATCGCCGCGGAGCTCGCACACGGTGAAGGACTCACCGCTCACGCCCGCTCCGCTGAAATGCGCATGAGATAGACATGGCAAGGCAACCCGACAAAATCATACGCGACGAAATCCGGGCGCTGTCCGCCTATCACGTCCAGGATTGCGCGGGCATGGTAAAGCTCGACGCGATGGAGAATCCGTATCCATTGCCCGAGGCTGTGCGCGGGGAGATCGGCGCTCTTGTTGCGAATGCTCGAATCAACCGTTATCCGGAAGCCGACGCGAGCCTGCTGAAAGCCCGGTTGCGCTCGACGCTCGGCATCCCCGACGACAAGGCCGTGATCCTCGGCAATGGCTCGGACGAGATCATCCAGATGCTCATGCTGGCGACCGCGCGGCCCGGTGCAACAGTCCTCGGCGTCGAGCCGTCGTTCGTAATGTTCAGACTGATCGCCACTTACTGCGGCATGCGCTACGCGAGCGTTGCGCTCAATCCGGATTTCTCGCTCGATACCCCCCGCATGCTCGCCGCAATTGAGGCGCACCAGCCCGCCCTGATCTTTATCGCTTATCCGAACAATCCCACGGGCAACCTGTTCGATGAGGGCGCGATAGACAGTATTCTGAGCGCTGCCCCGGGCCTCGTCGTCATCGACGAGGCGTACTACGCTTTCGCCGGGCGCACCTACATGGAGCGCCTGCGCGACCACGCCCATCTGCTGGTGATGCGCACGCTGTCCAAATCGGGGCTGGCCGGAGTGCGCCTGGGGCTGGTCGCGGGGGATGCGGACTGGCTGCAACACGTCGACAAGGTGCGTCTGCCCTATAATGTGAGCGTGCTGAACCAGCTCGTTGCCGAACAGGTCCTGCAGCATCAGTCGCTGCTGGACGAGCAGGCTGCGGCCATCAGATCCGAGCGCTTGCGGTTGCATGGCGAGCTCGCCCGTACTCCGGGAACGACGCCGTTCGCGAGCGAGGCCAATTTCATACTGTTCAGGACCATCGGGGCCGCACGCGCTTTCGACGGGCTCAGGCAGCGGGGTGTGCTCGTAAAAAACATGCACGGTGCGCATCCCTTGCTCGAGGACTGTTTGCGCGTGACCGTGGGAACGCCTGACGAAAACGACCGATTCATCGCGGCGCTGCGCGCGTCGCTCGATTGACCACCCGATACACACATCCCCTATGATCAAGCGCGAGGCCCAGGTCACCCGTAACACGCTGGAGACGCAGATCAGCGTGAAGATCAACCTCGACGGCAGTGGCAACTCGCGCCTTGCCACGCAGGTGCCGTTTCTCGACCACATGCTAGACCAGGTCGCGCGGCACGGTGTTTTCGACCTCGAGGTGGAGGCGCGCGGCGACCTGCATATCGATGCCCATCACACCGTCGAGGACATCGGCATCACGATCGGACAGGCGCTGGCCAAAGCGGTCGGCGACAAGAAAGGCGTGCGCCGGTACGGACACGCTTACGTGCCTCTCGATGAAGCCCTGACGCGCGTCGTCGTCGATCTGTCCGGCCGTCCCGGACTCGAATTCAATGTCGAGTTCGTACGCGCGCGCATCGGCGAATTCGACGTCGATCTCGTGCACGAGTTCTTTCAGGGTTTCGTCAATCACGCGAATGTGACGCTGCACGTCGACAATCTTCGCGGCAGCAATGCTCACCACCAGGCCGAAACCGCTTTCAAGGCTTTCGGGCGTGCGCTGCGCATGGCGGTCGAGCCGGATCCGCGCACGTCCGGCGTGCCTTCGACCAAAGGCAGCCTGCAGGGCTGACTCGCCGCGCATTTTTCGCTTGGTGACTCGCGCATGACCGATATTGCAGTCGTCGATTATGGAATGGGCAATCTGCGCTCGGTGGCGAAAGCCATCGAGCACGTTGCGCCGCAACATCGCGTTTGCGTGACCAGCGATCCGGCGGTCGTCGAACGTGCCGGTCGAGTCGTTTTCCCGGGGCAGGGCGCGATGCGTGACTGCATGCGTGAAATGGACGCCCGCGGCCTGCGTAGTGCAGTGCTAGACGCTGCGCGCGAGAAGCCTTTTCTCGGGATCTGCATCGGCCTGCAAATGCTTTTCGAGCACAGCGAGGAAGGGGACACGCCGGGCCTCGCGCTGCTGCCTGGCACCGTGCGGCGATTCCCCGCTGCCGAAATGGTCGGCGCGCAGGGCGAGAAACTGAAGGTTCCGCACATGGGCTGGAACGAAGTGCACCAGAGCATGCCTCATCCTCTGTGGGAGGGCATCCCGGACGCAACGCGGTTCTATTTCGTCCACAGCTTTTTCGCCGAGCCTGCGCAATCGGACATGGTCGCGGCCTATACGTTGTATCCGTTTCCTTTCACCTGCGCCGTGGCGAGCGGGAACGTATTCGCGGTCCAGTTCCATCCGGAAAAAAGTCACGACGCCGGCCTGAGGCTGCTCGCGAATTTCGCCACGTGGGAGCCGGGATCGGACACCGGCTCGCAGGCGGGAGAGCAGCGCGCCGCCGCTTGATTACAAGTGCGACATACATGTTGTAGTATCATGAAAATCTAAGAACCGGCGCTTCCTCCGAACCTTCGCCCGCTATCACGCCGACCATTCCGCGAATCCAACGCAGATTCGATTCCGTCTCACGTTGCACGTGCAGTCCTTCCTCCCATGCTGATCATTCCTGCCATTGACCTGAAAGATGGAAAATGCGTGCGCCTCAAACAAGGCGTCATGGACGATGTCACTGTCTTCTCGGAAGACCCGACTGCTACCGCGCGGCACTGGATGGAGTTGGGCGCGAGACGGTTGCACCTCGTCGATCTCAATGGCGCGGCAGCCGGTAAACCGAAGAACGAAAGCGCGATCAAGGCGATTGCCGACGCGGTGGGCGGAAAAATGCCCATCCAGCTCGGCGGCGGGATACGCGATCTCGATACCATCGAGCGCTACCTCGACCAGGGTGTGAGCTACGTCATCATCGGGACCGCGGCCGTGAAAACGCCCGGATTCCTGCACGATGCCTGCAGCGCTTTCGGCGGGCACGTGCTGGTGGCGCTGGACGCCAAGGACGGCAAGGTCGCGGTCGATGGCTGGTCCAAGATGACCGGACACGATGTCATCGATCTGGCTAAGAAATTCCAGGATTACGGGGTCGAGGCGATCATCTACACCGACATCGGGCGCGACGGCATGCTGAGCGGTGTCAATATCGACGCGACGGTTGCGCTCGCGCGTCAGCTCTCCGTGCCCGTGATCGCGAGTGGTGGCGTCACGAACATCGATGACGTGAAAGCCCTTTGCGCAGTTGAAAGCGAGGGGATCACCGGCGCCATCACCGGCCGTGCCGTTTACGAGGGCACACTCGACTTCGCCGAAGCGCAAAAGCTCGCGGATCGGCTGTCGAAGACGCCTGAGGCTTGATAGGAGATAGGCGAGAGAGGCGAGGGCGCTAGCCCCCCAGTCTGTCCGGGCCTGGCGCTGCTCCTGTCTCCTCTTTCCTGTCCGTTAACGCCATGTCTCTCGCCAAACGCATCATCCCCTGTCTCGACGTCAAAGCCGGGCGCGTCGTAAAAGGCGTCAATTTCGTCGGGCTGCGGGATGCGGGTGACCCGGTTGAAATCGCCAAGCGTTACGACGACCAGGGTGCTGACGAGCTCACCTTTCTCGACATCACGGCGAGCAGCGACGAGCGCGACCTCATCATCGACATCATCGAAGCCGTGGCCGCGCAGGTCTTCATTCCGCTCACCGTCGGCGGCGGGGTGCGCAGCGTCGAGGACGTGAGGAAGCTGCTCAATGCAGGCGCCGACAAGGTCAGCATCAACACTGCGGCGGTGCAGAATCCCCAGCTCGTGGGCGATGCAGCAGACCGCTACGGGGCGCAATGTATCGTGGTCGCAGTGGATGCGAAGCGCGTTGAGGATTCGTCTGCACCGCGCTGGGAAGTGTTCACGCACGGCGGACGCCGCGCGACGGGGCTCGACGCGATCGAGTGGGGAAGGCGCATGCAGGCGCTGGGCGCCGGCGAGATCCTCCTGACCAGCATGGACCGCGACGGCACGCGCGTTGGATTCGATATAGAGCTCACGCGTGCTTTTTCCGACGCGCTCGACATTCCGGTCATTGCCAGCGGAGGTGTGGGCGCTCTGGAGCATCTCGCCGACGGCGTTCTGCGTGGCCGTGCCGACGCGGTTCTCGCGGCGAGCATATTTCATTACGGCGAATTCACGGTGCGTCAGGCGAAGGCGCACATGGCAAGCCGCGGCATCGAGGTCAGATTGTGACCGCTACCATGAGCTGGCTCGACGAAGTGCAGTGGACGAGCGCTGGCCTCGTGCCTGCGATTGCGCAGGAGACGGCTTCGGGGCGTGTGCTCACCCTCGCGTGGATGAATCGCGAAGCGCTGGAGAAAACAGTCCAGTCGGGGGAGGTGCATTACTGGTCCCGTTCCCGCGGCAAGCTCTGGCACAAAGGGGAAGAATCAGGGCATGTGCAGAAAGTGAAATCGGTCCAGCTCGATTGCGACAACGACGTGATCCTGGTCGAAGTCGAGCAGCAAGGCGGAATCGCGTGTCACACTGGCCGCCACAGCTGTTTTTTCAGGCGACTCGAAGGCGGACGATGGGTGACGACCGAGCCGGTGGTAAAGGATCCGCGCGAAATCTATGGCAAATGAGATGACCGATAAAATCGCACCGGAAGCGTCCGGCACGGGCGAATCTGCAATTCTCGAGCGGCTCGGCGCGACGATCGCATCCCGCCTCAAAGGCGACGCCGGCACGTCTTATGTGGCGAGCCTGGCGGCAAAAGGCCAGGATGCGATCCTCAAGAAGGTCGCCGAGGAGGCTGCCGAGACCCTCCTTGCCTCGAAGGACGGTGATAAACTGCATCTCATACGCGAAACCGCTGACTTGTGGTTCCATTCCATGGTGTTGCTAGCGTGGCACGGGGCGCAGCCTGCGGACGTTCTGGCCGAGCTGCAACGGCGCGAAGGCACTTCCGGTATCGATGAGAAGGCATCCCGCCGTTAAGACGCGTGCGGCGAAACGCCGCATCCTGCCGCGAGGTCCGCGCGGCGACAGTGAGATCCGCCACCCGGCGGCACGTGCGGCAGCGGTTCCAGACAATTTAGGAGCATAGATATGGGTTCGTTCAGCATCTGGCATTGGCTGATCGTGTTGCTGGTCGTGGTCCTGATCTTCGGCACCAAGAAGCTGCGCAATCTGGGTACCGACCTGGGAGGGGCGGTGAAAGGCTTCAAGGAAGGCATCAAGACCGCCGAAGAAGACAAGACCAAGACCGAAATCCCCCCTTCGGCGGGACAGACGATCGAGGGCGAAGCTCGCAAGGAATCTTCGAAGACGTGAGGCCTGAAGCGTGAGGTGAAAGGCCAATACCGCTGTTCACCTTTGCGCCTCTCGCACCTGACTCCTATCGTCTCACCCCTCACTGATGTTTGATATCGGCTTCTCCGAGCTCATGGTCATTGCAGTCGTTGCGCTGCTCGTGATCGGCCCGGAGCGATTACCCAAAGTCGCCCGCACGCTCGGCCATCTGTTCGGCCGCATGCAGCGGTACGTGAACGACGTCAAAGCGGATATCAGCCGCGAGATGGAGCTCGACGAGCTGCGAAAGCTGCAAACGAGCATGCAGGACGCTGCCCGATCGTTCGAGCAGTCCGTCACGCGCGAGGTGAGCACTGCCGAGACGGAGATGCAGAAGATCGCGCAGGAAGCGAATCCTGCTCTGAGCAACACCTCGCCGCCTGGAGAATCCCCCGCACTCGCCCACCCCCCGGCGCCTGCCGAAGCCGCACCTTCGCCCGGCCAACTCACGCCTGCGGAAGCGAGCGCCCAGCTCGAGCTCGACATCGGCGCTCGCGCCGTGGCCAGCGAGAAACGCGTTTGACGCCCGCGGCCGGCGAGCCGGCATGAGCGAAGACACGTTCATCTCGCACCTGATGGAGCTGCGCGATCGCCTGCTGCGATCGCTGATCGCCGTGGGTCTGGTCTTCCTGTGCCTGTTTCCGTTTGCGTCCGATCTCTACGACCTGCTCGCGTATCCGATGATCCAGACGCTGCCGGCAGGCTCGAAAATGATCGCGACCGGCGTGATCACGCCGTTTCTGATCCCGGTCAAGATTGCGGCGATGGTTGCCTTCCTCGGCGTATTGCCTTACGTCCTTTATCAGGCGTGGGCCTTCGTCGCTCCAGGGCTGTATTCGCACGAAAAAAAGCTTGTCGTGCCGCTCGTCTTCGCAAGCACCGTGCTATTCGTGCTCGGAATTGCCTTCTGCTATTTCTTCGTTTTCGGCATCGTCTTCGAATTCGTCAATCGTATTGCGCCCAAAAGCATTACGGTTGCGCCTGACATCGAGCAGTATCTCAATTTCGTATTGACGATGTTTCTCGCTTTCGGCGTTACGTTCGAAGTGCCGATCGTGGTGGTCCTGCTGGCGCGCATGGGTATCGTCAGTCTCGAACAACTGCGCGGCAGCCGGCCTTACTTCATCGTGGGGGCATTCGTCGTCGCGGCCGTCGTGACCCCGCCCGATGTCGTGTCCCAGCTTCTCCTCGCGGTGCCGATGTGCCTGTTGTTCGAGATCGGGCTCATCGCCGCACGCTTCGTGGGCAAACCCCGGGGCGATGACGACTACCAGTCGCCTTCGGATGAGGACATGGACCGGCAGCTCGACCGGAAAGACCACGTCTAGCAGCCTGTCGGACTTCCCAGTCGGGACATGCTGCTAAAGCTTGTCGCATCGCAAGTCCGCGAAGCTCCTAGCGCTGTCGTTCCTGCTGTTCCCGCTGCTGAAGGGGCCGCCGCCCGACGACCACCTTGAGATTCGTCGCCTGCTGGCTGCGCACGATTTTGAGCGTCGCCTGCTTGCCCGGATCGAGCGCGGCGACCAGGTTGAGCATGCTCGACGAGTCCGTCACGGGCTTACCTTCCACCCCGACCAGAATGTCGCCCAGCTTGATGCCGGCCTTGTCGGCGGGCGTGCCGCGGAAGACTTCAGTGATCAGCGCCCCCTGAATCTCCGGCAGTTTGAACGAGTCCGAGAGTTCCTTGGTCATGTCCTGCACCCCCACGCCGATCCAGCCGCGCGTCACCTGACCGGTTTGCATGATCTGCTCGAGCACCTGTTTCGCGGTGCTTGCGGGAATCGCGAAGCCGATGCCCAGAGATGCCCCTCCGGGCGCACGGGAATAGATCGCGGTATTGATTCCGATCAGCTGGCCGTTGGTATCCACCAGCGCGCCACCCGAATTACCCGGGTTGATCGCGGCATCGGTCTGAATGAAATTTTCGAACGTGTTGATTCCCAGATGGCTGCGTCCGGTCGCACTGATGATCCCGAGCGTCACGGTCTGGCCCACGCCGAACGGGTTGCCGATGGCGAGGACCACGTCACCGACACGCGCCCGATCCGATTGCCCGAATAGAATGGAGGGTAAGGTCGGGAGATCGATTTTGATCACCGCCAGATCGGTCTCCGGATCCGTGCCTATGACGCGCGCTTTTGCGCGGCGGGTATCGGCCAGCGCGACTTCGATCTCGTCCGCCGCTTCGACCACATGGCTGTTGGTGAGAATGAAGCCTTGCTCGCTGACGATCACCCCGGAACCCAGATTCGTGCTCTTGCGGGTTTGTGCGTCGAACTGCTCGCCGAAGAAGTGACGGAACACCGGGTCGTCCATGAAAGGATGACGCTGTACTTTCGTTTCCTTGGCGGTGAAGATGTTCACGACCGCGGGCATGGCCCGTTTCGCGGCGTCGCTGTACGACGAAACTTTCCGGGTCTCGGTTTCGGGCTGCGCTTCGCGAATGGTGACGACGCTGCCGCGGGGGCTCCACGCCAGCAGATCGGGCCTGAGGGTCGTCACGACGAACAGGGCGGCCACGCACACGGTGGCAGTCTGGCAGAACACGAGCCACAGCTTGCGAATCATAGGGCGGAGAGTTGGAGGAGGATGGGCGGGTCGCTGGTTCGGCTAGAATGTTTTCTTTCGGCAGGATCGCTCGTTTATGCAGCGCGCAGAGCTGGACACCTACCTCGACCAGTACCTGGACGTCGCCAAGTTTCGAGATTATTGCCCAAACGGGCTGCAGGTGGAAGGGACGGCACGCGTCGAGCGCATCGTGACCGGCGTGACGGCGTCGGCCGATCTGCTGACGGCGTCGATCGCTGCCGGCGCTCATGCGCTCATCGTGCATCACGGGTATTTCTGGCGGGGCGAAGATCCGCGCATCGTCGGCATCCGCCGAAGCCGCATCGCCCTGCTGCTCGAGAACGAGCTCAATCTGTATGCTTTCCATCTGCCTCTCGACGCACACCCGGACGTGGGGAACAACGTCGCGCTGGCCCTGAAGCTGGGCCTGATCGTGGATGGACGCTGCGGCGAGCAGGATCTCGTTTTCCACGGACATCCCGATGCAGAGTTGACGCTGGGCGAGCTTGCCCTGCGCGTCGAAAGCCGACTCGAGCGCGCGCCGCTCGTCATCGGCGATCGGCAGCGGCGCGTAGGGCGTGTCGCCTGGTGCACCGGCGCTGCCCAGGGGTATCTCGAGGATGCGGTGCGCCTCGGTGTCGACGTATACCTCACGGGAGAGGTCTCCGAGCAGACGGTGCATCTTGCCAGGGAAAGCGGTGTCGCTTTTATCGCGGCGGGACATCACGCGACCGAGCGCTACGGCGTCCAGGCCTTGGGCGCCCATCTCGCGCGCCGATTCGGTCTCGAGCACACGCATATCGACGTGCCGAACCCGGTCTGAAGCGCGGGACGACGCAAGCCCTGACACAGCCCGCGTATGGCGCGGGAACCCTTCCAGAAAGCCGCTAACTCGCTGACCTTGCGGGACTTTATTCGGTTTTGCTTAACTTTCCCGGCCGTGGTTGCTAAAATGACGCGTTTTTGTCCGCATCACAGGAATATCCATGGCCGAGAAAGAGTTGGACGAGGGGAAGCGGCGCTTTCTCCTCACGGCGACGACGAGTGTCGCCACCGGCGTCGCCGCCACTGCCGCAGCCGTTCCTTTTGTCGCCAGCATGCTGCCGTCGGAGCGGGCGAAAGCCGCAGGTGCACCTGTCGAAGTCGACATCAGCAAGCTCGAACCGGGCCAGAAGATGGTGGTCGAGTGGCGGGGCAAGCCGGTGTGGGTCGTGCGCCGAACCCCGGCAATGCTCAAGGCAGTTCAGGGCGATGACGAGCGCGTAGCCGATCCGAACAGCAAGCGCAGCATACAGCCGACTTACGCGCAGAATGAATTCCGCTCGCTCAAGCCCGAATATCTCGTCCTCGTTGGCATTTGCACCCATCTGGGCTGCTCACCGGTCGATCGACTGGTCCCGGAGCCGCAGCCTTTCGCCGCCGACTGGCACGGCGGCTTCTATTGCCCCTGTCACGGCTCGCTGTTCGATCTCGCGGGACGCGTCTACAAGAACAAGCCGGCGCCGGACAACCTCGTCGTGCCGCCTTACAAGTTCCTGAGCGACACCACGCTCGTGATCGGCGAAGACACCAAGGGAGCGTGATCAGGATGGCCGCAACAGAAAACAAACCGCCGGTGACCGGCGCAGGGCCGCTGAATGGCCTGCTGACGTGGGTGGACCAGCGTTTTCCGCTGATCGCGCTGTGGAAAGACCACGTCGCAGAGTACTACGCGCCGAAGAACTTCAACTTCTGGTACTACTTCGGCTCGCTCGCGATGTTCGTGCTCGTGCTGCAGATCATCACCGGGATTTTCCTGGTCATGCACTACAAGCCCGACGCAGCGCAGGCTTTCGCGTCGGTCGAGTACATCATGCGCGACGTGCCCTGGGGCTGGCTCATCCGCTACCTGCACTCGACGGGCGCGTCGGCGTTCTTCATCGTCATCTACCTCCACATGTTCCGCGGGCTGCTCTACGGGTCCTATCGCCAGCCGCGCGAGCTCATCTGGATATTCGGCATGGTGATTTACCTCATGTTGATGGCCGAGGCCTTTTTCGGCTACCTCCTGCCGTGGGGGCAGATGTCGTTCTGGGGCGCCCAGGTGATCGTCAACCTTTTCGACGCGCTGCCGCTGATCGGGCCCGACCTCGCGCTATGGCTGCGCGGCGACTTCGTCGTGTCGGACGCGACGCTGAACCGCTTTTTCGCCTTTCACGTGATCGCCATTCCGCTCGTGTTGCTGGGGCTGGTCGCAGCGCACCTCATGGCGCTGCACGAAGTGGGCTCCAACAATCCGGATGGGGTCGAGATCAAGAAAAACCTCGGTCCCGACGGCCATCCGGTCGACGGCATTCCTTTCCACCCGTACTACACGGTCAAGGATACGTTCGGCGTGATGGTGTTCCTCGGTCTGTTCGCCATCGTCCTGTTCTTCATGCCCGAAGGCGGCGGTTACTTCCTCGAATACAACAACTTCATTCCGGCCGATCCACTCAAGACGCCGTCGCACATCGCCCCGGTCTGGTATTTCACGCCCTACTACTCGATCCTGCGCGCGACGACCGCGGATTTCATGCTGGTGCTGGGTGCTGCAGCGGTGGCAATGGCGATCCTGATCCTGCGCAGCCATCTGACCGGTCGAACCAAGAGGATCGCCTTTGGCGTCATAGCGGTTATCCTGGTCGGCTTCTACGCGATCGATGCGAAAGTGTGGGGCGTGGTGCTGATGGGGCTCGCCGTCATGGTGTTCTTCCTGCTGCCGTGGCTCGACGTGAGCCCGGTCAAATCGATGCGCTACAAAGGCCCGCTTTTCAGGTTCGCCCTTGCGGTTTTCGTAATCGCCTTCCTCATCCTCGGGTTTTTCGGCACCCAGCCAGTGACCGATGCAGGCACGTTCATCTCGCAGTTCTGCACGATCCTGTATTTCGGGTTCTTTGCGCTGATGCCGTGGTTTTCGAGGATGGACAGAACCAGGCCGGTGCCTGAACGGGTGACGGCGTGAGGACAGGGATCATGAAAACGATAAGAATGCTGGCCGCAGCGCTTGTGCTCGTGCCGGCGCTGGCGATTGCCGCCGAGACTGAGGTGAAGCTCGATCACGCCCCGATCGACCTGCACGACAAGGAATCGCTGCAGCGCGGCGCGCACACTTTCGTCAATTACTGCCTGAACTGCCACAGCGCGAGTTACATGCGCTACAACCGGCTCGTCGACATCGGTCTTACAGAGCAGCAGATTCGCGACAATCTCGTGTTCCCCGACGTAAAAGTCGGCGAGCTCATGAAAATTGCGATGGACCCCAAGGACGCGAAAGAGTGGTTCGGGGCGCCGCCGCCCGATCTCACCGTGATCGCCCGGTCGCGCTCGTCACACGCGGGCCCGGGAAGCGACTGGCTGTATACCTATCTGCGTACGTTCTATCGCGACTCTTCGCGTCCCACAGGATGGAACAACGTCGTCTACCCCAACGTGGGCATGCCACACGTGCTCTGGCAGCTTCAGGGCGAGCAGGTGCTCAAGGAGGCGCGTGTCCCGGCCGAAGGCTACATGAAGACCGTGCATGAGCTTGCGCTCGACAAGCCCGGGAAGATGAAGCCCGTTGAATACGATCGGCTCGTCGCCGATCTCGTGAATTACATGACGTACATGAGCGAGCCTTCGCGTGCGACGCGCGAGACGGTCGGGCTATACGCCCTGCTGGTGATTTCGATCCTGATCGCGCTTTCCTACGCGCTCAAGAAGGCTTACTGGAAGGATGTCCATTGAGGTCGACCCTATCATGATGACGCTTTACTCCGGCACCACGTGCCCTTTCAGCCAGCGCTGCCGGATCGTGCTGTATGAAAAGGGCATGGACTTCCAGATCGTCGATGTGGATCTGTTCAACAAGCCCGAAGATCTGGCCGTGATGAACCCGTACAACCAGGTTCCCGTGCTCGTGGAACGCGACCTGATCCTGTACGAGTCGAACATCATCAACGAGTACATCGACGACCGGTTCCCGCATCCGCAACTGATGCCGGCCGATCCCGTCATGCGTGCGCGGGCAAGGCTGTTTCTGTACCGCTTCGAGCAGGAGATGTTCAGCCACATCGAGGCGATCGAGAAAGGCACGCAGAAGCAGGCCGACAAGGCACGCACGATCATCCGCGACAGCCTGACGCAGATCGCGCCGGTCTTCACCAAGCAAAAGCACATGCTCGGCGACGAGTTCTCCATGCTCGACGTCGCTATCGCCCCGCTGCTGTGGCGCCTCGACTATTACGGCATCCAGCTACCCAAGCAGGCCGCGCCGCTGTCGAAATATGCAGAGCGTCTTTTCAGCCGCCCGGCATTCATCGATGCGCTCACGGCGTCTGAGAAAGTGATGCGCAAGTAAGGTGTCCGCCATGGCTGAAAAGTCGACCAAGCCTTATCTGATCCGGGCTATCCACGAATGGTGCTCGGACAGTAACTACACGCCTTTTCTCTCGGTTAAGGTGGACGCGAACACCCGTGTTCCCCTGGAGCACGTGAAGAACGGGGAGATCGTCCTCAATCTGAGCTACGATGCCACGCATCGGCTCACGATCGGCAACGACGTGGTGCAGTTCTCGGCGCGCTTCGGCGGGGTCTCGCGGGAGTGTTCCGTGCCCATCGAAGCGGTGCTGGGCATCTTCGCGCGCGAGAACGGTCAGGGATTGTTTTTCCCGGCGGAGGAAGCGCCGCCCGCCGCGCCGATCGCGGTGGACCCGCCAGGTGACACCCCCACCACGCCGCCGGCCGGCGGACGGCCGAAGTTGCAGGTCGTGAAGTAAAAAAAGGCCGCCTTACGGCGGCCTTTTTTCGTGGAGCGGCTCGCATTACGCCGCCCCCAAGTCTCGTTCCTGCTGACCTTACTGCCGTTTCATTTCCTGCTGCGTTTCCCGCGCCTGGCCCTGCATCTTTTCGCCGCCACGCTCGATGTCTTTGCCGGCGCCGGCAATGGTATTGCAACCGGCGAGTACCGCGCTGATCAATATCAATCCTGCTATACGCTTGAACATAAGAGCCTCCACTAGGAACGTTGTTTAACGGTAAGGTTGTTGACCACTTGCTTCACGCCTGAGAGCTTCAGTGCGATTCGTTCGACTTCGCCGCGAGCGGCATCCGAATGCACCGTTCCCTTCAAAGTCACGATGTTGTCGCGAGTGTCCACGTCGATTTCCAGCGCCCTGAGTCCGGGTTCTGCGATCAGGGCTGTCTTGACTTTGGCAGTCACTGACGCGTCGTCCAGGATATCGCCGGGGTGGCCTATCGCGCGCTGCGTCGCTGCCTCGACCCGACGCGCCTTGGCATGATCCTCGACATCGGGCGCGCGAACCTCGACCTGACGGTCGCACGCTGCGAGTGCCGCGAAACACACCAGCGCGAGGGCGATGCGGTGCGCCTTCCTCATCGCAGTATTTTCTTCCCGGCGACGACTGCGAACGCGACGATGGCGATCGCGACAATCAGGAACAGAACGAAAAGGAACTTCGCAATGCCCGCAGCACCTGCGGCGACGCCGGTAAACCCGAGCAGTCCCGCAGCGAGGGAGATCAAAAAGAAGATGACGGCCCATTTCAGCATCGCATGTCTCCTTTGACTAAACCTTCGGTCCGCCGCGACGCATCAGTCCGCCGATCAACGAGATGACGAAGAGAATCACGAAGATGAAGAAAAGGATTTTTGCGATCTCGACCGCCCCGGCTGCAATGCCGCCAAAGCCGAACAGCGCCGCCACCAACGCGATGACAAAGAACACCGCAGCGTAGTGCAACATGATGATCTCCTTTACTTTTATCGCCCCGGCCGCCGGATTGGCGTGCGCTTTAAGGCTCCGTGGCGACATAATGCAATGGCCGTGCCCGTCCCTTCTCAGGGTCGAGCCTGCGGAGTCGATCGACCGAGTACGACCGCGCTCGCGATGGGACGCGACGCGGGCATGCGGAGGGGGCAGCGCGGCGGGCGCTTAGGTCTGGGGTGTGAGGGTGCCGAGGGGGACAACGCGATGCCGGGTCTTGCGCCGGATCTCGGTCGGACAGGCCACGGACGGTGCGTCGCCGTACACGTAACGGCCACCGGCGAAGGCAACGGGTTGGGTGTTCACGGTTTCCCGGTATGCAGGGCTGATCTCAGGCTCGCGGTGCGGGCGATCAGCACGCGCGCAGACTTCGGCCGACTCGATGCTCGGCGATTGCTGGTGGGGTTCGGCGCGTTGTTGGGCGCGTGGTTGGCCCTTATCGGACTTTGGGATGCGCCACGGGAGGCGTCTCAGTTTACGCATGATGTCGCTCTTTATCGGCTAAGTGACGGTGATTCGGTTTTCGCTGCCGCGTCCCTCTGTTGCGGCTTGTGGCCTCGATGCAATGAGCATTCCCAAAAAAATGAGCTCGATTGCCGAGCTCAAAAGGGGGAGCTTCTGCCAGGGCGCGTTCGGCGATTCATCACCCGAACGCACTCCGGCACGGGTTTTGGGCCAGGTCAGGACGGCGGGGCGGGATAGCGATCGGTTTCGTGCAATGCAGGCGATCCGAGGTTGAAAACAACTGCATCTAGCATTCTGAATGCCAACTTCGGCCACTTTAAGTTTCAATCACTTGGGCTCGCCGGCGACGTATTTTCGTTGCTCGCCTTACCGCTCCTGGTAACGATTACTCGCGAATCATGGCATTGCGCTCGTTCCTCGGGGCGATACCAGCACCTTGGACCCGTTCAGGGTCGCGCTTCCCATACGCTTACGCTGCGGCCCGCGAAGCTCTATAATTCAACGCTTTGCCGGCATAGCTCAGTTGGTAGAGCAACCGCCTTGTAAGCAGAGAATGCAAGCCCTGAAGAGTCGGCCGCGGACTAAGCAACTCCCCGACGCGCAAGCTCGCGTAAGCTATTGAAGGATTGCCGCTTTAGCTCAGCTGGTAGAGCAGTCGATTTGTAATCGACAGGTCGTCCGTTCGAGTCGGACAAGCGGCACCACTTCCATTTGGCAACGTTTCAGGCAACAGTCAGTCACGCTACCCTTTCACGGCGGTAAACGGGGTTCGAATCCCGTGGGGCACGCAGCGTGTGCTTGGCGTTCTCCTTGGATTGATATTCGTCGAACAACGCCATGATCTGGCGGATGATGTTGCTCATCGGACCGCGGCTTAAGTCTTGGCTGATCCGGACGTCGGCCTTGGCCAGACATAGAACTCAAGCTGGAACTGGCCGCGAAGAAGCGCG
>JBKJKJ010000088.1:0-6892 GCA_046597455.1 Burkholderiales bacterium | reverse complement strand
CGCAAGGCTTGCTGACGAGCGGGGGCAACGTTCGCGGGGCGTTCATGCGCGGAATCGTTCCCGAGCTCGAAGAGACGGTGGACGATCTCGCAAGCAATATGCGCCGCGGCGAGCTCTCGTCGCTCAAATCGGGTGAATATAATGTCGTCCTCGGCGACGCGCTGGCGCGACAACTCGGCGTCATCCCCGGTGACGTCATCGTCCTGGTGGCCCCCCAAGGGCAGGTCACACCCGCAGGCATCATTCCGCGGCTGCGGCAATTCACGGTGACGGGCACGTTCAACGTCGGTCATTACGAAATCGACTCGACTCTTGCGCTCGTCCACATGGAGGATGCCCAGCGCGTTTACCGCCTGGGTGACGCGGTGAGCGGCGTGCGCGTCAAGCTCGACGATCTCTTCCAGGCACCGCAGGTCGCGCGCGAGCTGCTGCGCGGACTGCCGTCCAACCTCACGGTCATCGACTGGACGCGCATGAACGCGACGTATTTCAGGGCCGTCGACCTCGAGAAGCGCATGATGTCGCTGCTGCTTTTCTTCATCATCGCGATTGCCGCATTCAACCTGGTGTCGAGTCTGTTCATGGTGGTGAAGGAAAAGAACGCGGACATCGCGATCCTGCGCACCCTCGGCGCGTCGCCGGGCGGGGTGCTCAGGATATTCCTGATCCAGGGCGTGATCATCGGCGGGGTCGGTGTCGTTTGCGGCATCGTCTTCGGCATCCTCGGCGCGCTCAACGTCGACGTCATCGTGAGCTTCGTCGAGCGTCTGTTCGGCTTCAAGTTCCTGCCGCAGGAGGTCTACCAGATCAGCGATCTGCCCACCGAGCTGCGCTACTCCGATGTCGTCGTGACTGCAGTCACCGCATTCGCGCTCTCGGCCCTGGCGACGATTTACCCGAGCTGGCGCGCGTCCAAAGTGAACCCGGCTGAGGCGTTGCGTTATGAGTAGCCTGCCACTCGATGGGGCGCGAAATGGCGCAGGGGACGGCCCGGTCGTGGCGTGCCGCGATCTCTACAAGACTTACGTACAGGGCAAAGTCGAGGTGCCGGTGCTCGCGGGCGTCGACCTCGAGGTGCAGCGCGGTGAGCGCGTGGCGATCGTCGGCGCTTCGGGCTCGGGCAAGAGCACGCTCCTGCATCTGCTGGGGGGTCTCGACAATCCGACTCGCGGCGAGATTCGCATCCTCGACGCCGACATCCGCAAGCAGAGCGAGGCTGAGCGCGGCACGACGCGCAATCGCGCACTCGGATTCGTCTATCAGTTCCATCACCTGCTACCCGAGTTCAGCGCGCTGGAGAACGTGGCCATGCCGCTCCTCATCCGGCGCATGCCAAAAGCGCAGGCACGCAAAGCCGCTACCGACATCCTCGAGCAGGTTGGCTTGTCGCATCGGCTGACCCATACACCGGGCGAGCTTTCGGGCGGCGAGAGACAGCGCGCGGCGCTTGCGCGCGCGCTGGTGACGCGCCCCGCGTGCGTGCTCGCTGACGAGCCGACGGGCAACCTCGACCGCCATACGGCGGAATCGGTATTCGAGCTCATGCTCTCGCTCAACCGGGATCTGGGCACGAGCTTTGTCATTGTCACCCACGATCACCAGCTCGCGCAGCGCGCGAATCGCATCATGCGGCTCGTCGACGGGAAGCTGGAAGCGGCCTAGCGCTGCAGGCGCGTTGCGGGCCCGGTAGTAGGTGTACTCCGGGGTGTACCCCGGGCTCCCGGTTTACGCGTCACCCCTGACTCTCACGCCTCGTCGGTCATGGTGAATTTCAGAATGTCGGCGTTCACCGCGTCGCTGTAGAACCGCTCGTCTTCGAGCGATTGCGTGAGCACGAAGTGCGGCGCCGAACGCTTGATCAGCATGGGCGCGAGTGTCGCGGCGCCGATGATCCCGAAACCTGTCCAAAGCGATCCGGTCAGCGCGAGCGCGGTGCCGATCCCGAGGATGGGCAGCATGAACACAGGCAGCATGAGGCGGCTGCTGACGAAGCGTGCTGCCGTCTTGCGGTCGATGTCGACCCGGATCGCGCGCGCGTGATAAGCCGCGGTGAATTCGGCGTGGGTCATGCGGGGCTCGCTCACCGGAACTTGAGACCGACCCGCGAGACGCGGCCGTCAGCGCCGGTCTCGCGGATCACGAACTCGACGCGGCCGACTTTCAGCCGGTCGCCGACCACCGGACGCTTCCTGAAGACGCGCTGCAGGTAGTCGCCGAGGCTGGAATCTCCCGCACCGGGCGGCATCTCGACGCCGTAGAAGAGCGCAATGTCGGCAAGGCTCGCGTCGGCGTCGAGTACGAGGTCGCCGAAGAATTTGTGCTCCTCGAGCCGGTCGGGGTGATGAGGTGCGATGAAAGCGCGATTGAGTGCATCGACCTGTGTCGCAGGTGCGATGACGAACGCGCGGTCGCCGGCTTGCAACGCATGCAGGCGCTCGGGCGCCTCCAGCCGGTCATTGCGCAGCACGCCGGCAAACGACGCCTGCTCGGGCAATGGGAGGTCCGCAAGCGCGTGTCCGACCGCCGGACTGTCTTCCGCCAGATCGTAGCGCATGAGCTCCAGGTCCCAGTGCCCGGCCGTGCCCAGGTCGTAGCGCCCCGCGGGCATCGAGGCCGGCGGCACTTCGAGCTGCAGCAATCTTGCTGCGGGTGCCACGGTCCAGCCCTGAACGAACAGCGAGACCAGCACGACGAAAAAAGCGATATTGAAGTAAAGCTGCGCGTTCTCGATCCCCGCGACCAGCGGGAAGACCCCGAGGATGATCGGGACTGCCCCGCGTAAACCCATCCACGCGATGAAACCTTGCTCGCGCCACGGTAAGCGGAACGGGGCGAGGCACAGCACCACGGCCAGCGGGCGGGCGACCGCAATGAGCACGAGCGCGACCAGCAAGGCCATGGGCGCCACGCTGAGCAGCGCGCTCGGGGTCGCGAGGAGACCCAGCATGAGGAACATGCCGATCTGCGCAAGCCAGGCCAATCCGTCATGCACTCGCAATATGTTCTGAGCCGAGTGAACCTGCCGGTTGCCCATGACGAGGCCGGCGACGTAGATCGCCAGGAAGCCGCTGCCGCCGATACTCGAGGTCGCGCCGAAGATGAGCAGGGCGAGGGCCGAGGCGAGCAGCGGATAGAGCGCCTGTGCGAGGTCGAGCCGGTTGATGATCCACACCATGAGGTAGCCGCCGGCGAACCCGGCGACGCCCCCGATGCTGAACTCGATCAGGAGCCGCCCGGCCACGCTCCAGTCGAGACCCGTCTTGCCGGAGGCGATGGCCTGCACCAGAACGAGGGTGAGGAACACGGCCATCGGATCATTGCATCCCGATTCGATTTCCAGCGTCGCGCTCACGCGTCGCTTGAGTGCCAGGCCGCGTGCCGAGAGCACCGAGAAAATCGCAGCAGCGTCGGTCGACCCGACGATCGCGCCGAGCAGCAGGCCCTGTAGCAAGGTGAACCCGAACAGCCATATGGCGAAGAGTGCGATGACGCCCGCGGTGATCGCGACGCCTGCGGACGCGAGGACGATCCCGGGACCGATGCCGACGCGCACCGTTTGCGCATGCGTGCGCATGCCGCCATCGAAGAGGATGATGCCCAGCGCAATGGAGCCGATCAGGTAGGTTTGCTTGATGTCGTGAAACACGATGCCGCCCGGCCCGTCTTCGCCGGCGAGCATGCCGAGCACGAGAAAGACCAGCAGCAGCGGCGTTCCGGCGCGCGCAGCGAAAGCGCTGACAATCACGCTCGCCGCGACGAGTGCAGCGCCGATCAGGATGAGGTGGTTAGCGGCTTGCACAGCGGCGTCTCGTGTCGAGTCGTGCGTGTCGAGTGGGGCGTCCAGGCCGTGCGTGTTTTCCCCGGCAGAGCGAACGTTCCACTACGCACCCGGCACTCGATCTCGACCCCACCCTCAGTGTTCCAAAGGCAGCGGCTCGAGGCTGCGCCACATGTACCACGTCGCCACCGAGCGCCACGGCGCCCACACTTTGCCGATGCGGCGCATTTTCAGTTTCGACAGGGGACGCCCTGCGTTGTAATGCATGCTCATCGCGCGCTGCAGTCCGACATCGTCGAGCGGCAGCACGTCCGGACGCGCCATGTGAAAGATGAGAAACATCTCCGCGGTCCAGCGGCCGATGCCCTTCACCTGCGTGAGCTCGACGATGAGCGCTTCGTCGTCGAGACCGCCCCAGGTCGACGGATCGAGCGCACCGGACTCGAAGCGTTGCGCCAGGTCTGCAAGGTAAGTGCATTTCTGTCCCGACAGCCCGCAGGTGCGCAGTCGCTCGAGATCGGCCGCAGCCACATTCGCAGGCGTGACGGCATCGATTTCGGCAACGAGGCGCTCCCATACGCTCTGGGCGGCCTTGACCGAAATCTGCTGCCCCACGATCGCGCGGGCGAGGGTGGAGAAAGCGTCGCCGCGGCTGCCGAGCGCGAGCCCGTCGTAGCGCGTCGTAAGCCTGGAAAAAACGGGGTCGCATGCGGTGAGCTCGCGTGCAGCCTGGGTCCAGTAGTCGGGCAGCGTCATCGCGATGCCTGCTGCGCGCGGCGCAGTTGACGCCTGCGCCACTCCATCATGACGTGCAGGCGCCACGCCCAATCGACGACGATGTAGCCGATGACGGCGAGCAGTAACGCGAGGATCGGCAGCCCCACGAGCAGGGGGTAACCCACGCTGGTGAGCCAGTCCCAAGCCGCCGGCAGCCATTCGCGAAACCCCTTGCCTTCGAGCGCCAGCGCAACCGAGGGCAGGTCACCGTCGCTGCGCACCAGGGCGAACTGGCCGAGCTTGAACGCTGTGTAGTACAGCGGAAGAACCGTGAACGGGTTGGAATAAAGCGTGACCCCGATCGCGATCGGCAGATTGACGCGAAACGCGACGGCGAGCAGCCCGGCGGCCAGAAACTGAACCGGGTTGCTGCCCGGAATGAGGCCTGCAAAAAGCCCCGCGGCCACACCGCCGGCGACGGATCGCCGATGCAGATGCCACAGGTTGTGATGCTGGAGCCGGGGTCCGAAGCAGGCGACGTAACGGTTTTGCCTGATGCTGTCGTGGCTCGGCAGGAACTTGCGAAAGAGCTTGCGGGGCATCGGGACCGATGAAGAAGCAGTGCGGCTATTGTAACGAAACTCGTCCTCGCCTACGCACGCTCGAGCGTTACACCTGATTGACGCCCGAAGGCGCGGCGTCGCAGTTTTCCGGGGGCGAGTCGATGCGGCTCTCCATCGTCCTGTTCGCATTCGGTGCATGGCTCCTGCAGCGCCAGGCGCAGCTGCCTGATATGCACTATGCGTGGCTGCTCCTGCTCGGGATCCCGGCATGCGTCCTCGCCCGCTGCCGCATGCGCTTGCTGCGTCTCCCGGGCCGGGTGCTGCTGGCCGCCATCAGCCTTGCGGCCGGTTTCCTGTGGGCAGCGGGGCTGGCTCACATGCGGCTGGCCGATGCCTTGCCAGGCGAGTGGGAAGGGCGGGACATCGAAGTCATCGGCGTGGTCGCGAGCCTGCCTCAGCCGTACGAGCGCAGTGTGCGCTTCGAATTCGACGTCGAGCAGGTTCTGACTGCGGGTGCGCATGTGCCCGCGCGCATCGTGCTCTCGTGGTGGGGGCGGGCGCCGCGCGAGGGTGTTAACCCCTTGCCCGATGCTCACGCCGGCGAGCGCTGGCGCTTCACCGTGCGGCTCAAGCGCCCGCATGGCACGGCCAACCCGCACGGATTCGATTACGAAGCCTGGCTGCTCGAGCGTGGTGTGCGGGCGACCGGCTATGTGCGTCCGGGCTCGATTTCGCAGCGAATCGTGAAGCAGGTGCACGCGCCGGGCTACTGGGTCGAAGCCGTCAGGGAGCACCTGCGGGCGCGCATTCTGCGTGCGCTCGCCGAGCGTCCCTATGCAGGGGTCATCGCAGCCCTCGTGATGGGGGACCAGCGCGCGATACCGCCCGCGCAGTGGCAGACGTTCACGCGCACCGGGGTGAATCACCTCATGAGCATTTCGGGCCTGCATGTCACGATGGTTTCGGGGCTCGCCTACGCGCTCGCGCGGGCGCTCTGGCGGCGCAGCGCGCGCCTGACATTGAAACTCCCCGCCGCGAAAGCGGCCGTTATCGTCGGTGCATTCACGGCCTTTCTGTATACCCTGCTGGCCGGATTCGCGGTGCCGGCGCAGCGCACGTTGTACATGATCTGCGTCGTCGCCGCGGCGCTGTGGATGGGAACGGCCGCCTGCGCGTCGGTCGTGCTCGCCGCCGCGCTGTTCGTCGTAGTTCTGCTCGACCCGTGGGCCGTGACTTCGGCGGGTTTCTGGCTTTCGTTCGGCGCGGTCGGCGCCATCCTGTTCGCGGTGGTGAACCGGGTCGGGGAGCCGCACTGGCTCGTGCTCTGGACGCGCACCCAGGCAGCAGTGACCGTTGCCCTGCTGCCGCTCTTGCTCGCCTTGTTCCAGCAGGTATCGCTGATTTCGCCGCTTGCCAATGCGCTTGCCATACCGGTCGTGAGCCTCATCGTGGTGCCGATTGCGCTGGCGGGCAGTGTCATGCCTTTCGACGCGCTGCTGGTTCTCTCTCACCTGGTGATGGCGGTGTGCATGATCGTGCTCGACTGGATGAGCGCGTTGCCGAACGCGGTGTGGCAGCAGCACGCACCGCTCGACTGGGCGATTGCGGTCGCGCTGGCGGGAACCCTGTGGATGCTGAGCCCGCGGGGCGTGCCGGGGCGCTGGCTCGGCGCTGTGGCCTGCCTGCCGCTGTTTTTGGTGGGGCCGGAAGCGCCGCGGCCAGGGGAGGCGCGCGTTACCGTCCTCGACGTCGGACAGGGTCTTGCCGTTGTCGCGCAAACGGCCAGTCGAGCGGTGCGTGCTGCTGCCACACCGCGTTCGGCAACGCGCTCATC
>JBKJKJ010000544.1:0-14123 GCA_046597455.1 Burkholderiales bacterium | reverse complement strand
AACCCCTCGGGATAAAACGTCTCGCGCCACGGCTCATAGGTCCAGCCGCCGATGCCGACGCGGATGCGCCCTTCTCGCTTGACCTGAGCCACTGATGACTTCGCCTCTCATAACGTGACACGGTGCAGGCGTGACGCCGCGATACTGTTCTCGCCGCCACCGAACGAGCCGCCGCCGCATGGCTCATGCGCCCTGCTCGTGTTCGCCAAAGCCGAAGCCGCTGAATCCGTAGCCGGCCGCGAACCCGTTTATAGCATGGCCTGCCCGGCGAACGCCCCGGTCTCGCGGACAGCGTGGCAGGGCGCGGGAATGATACAGTGACGCAGGATTGCCTCACCCTGATCACGTTGTCACGTCGTCTCCTTGTAAGTTCGTAACCTTGTAACGCCCCGCATCACCCGACTGAACATGCCCGCACTTCATCTAACACCCGCAGTCGACATGCACTACACCGTCGATGACTACACCGACCCGTGGCGCACGCCCGAGACCATTCTGATGTTGCACGGCAATGCCGAATCGGGCGCAGCCTGGTATCGCTGGGTGCCGCAGCTCGCGCGCCGCTTTTGGGTCGTGCGGCCGGACATGCGAGGCTTCGGCGCATCCACGCCCATGCAGCGTGATTTCGACTGGACGATCGACGGGCTGATCGCCGATTACATCCAGCTCATGGACACGCTCGGCATCGAGCGCGTTCACCTGGTCGGTGCGAAGCTCGGCGGCACGATCGCCCGATCGTTCGCCGCGCGCAAGCCGGATCGCGTGCTCACGCTCACCGTGATCGGCACGCCGCGCCCCGACCGGCCGGGCGCCGACAAGCTGCCTGCCCTGCTCGAGCACATCGAGCGCGACGGCGTCGCAGGCTGGGCGGGCAGGAACATGGCAGGGCGGCTCGGCGCCGATTTCCCTGCCGAAGGACTCGAGTGGTGGACGCAGTTCATGGCGCGCACCGCGCTGTCGACCGAGCTCGGATTCCAGCGCGACATTGCGTATGCCGACATCAGCGGCGACATACCGAATATCGCATGCCCGACGCTCGTCATCACGACCGAGGAAAGCGGGCTGGCAACCATCGAGGAGAATCGCCGCTGGCAAAGCCTGATCGCCGATTCGGAGCTGCTCGTCATGCCGGGCAATTCGTATCACGTTGCGGCGAGCGATCCCGAACGGTGCGCGCAGGCGATGCTGGACTTCATCGACCGGCGACATACTGTCGAGACCGGCACTGCGCCGCTGGCACGCAAAAGCCCATAAGAATCACGCCATGCACGTCTGCGCGAACACCATAGAAGCCATCGGGCGCACGCCGCTCATCCGCCTCACTCAGGCGTCAGAGATGACCGGCTGCGACATCTACGGCAAAGCGGAATTCATGAACCCCGGCGGATCGGTGAAAGACCGCGCCGCGCTTTTCATCGTGAAGGACGCCGAGGAGCGCGGACTGCTGCGTCCGGGTGGCGTCATCGTCGAAGGCACCGCCGGCAATACGGGAATCGGTATCGCGCTGGTCGCGAACGCACGCGGCTATCGAACGGTGATCGTCATCCCCGAGACCCAAAGCCAGGAAAAGAAGGACGCGCTCAGGCAGCTCGGAGCGGACCTGAGGGAAGTGCCTGCAGTGGCTTATTCGAATCCCAACAACTACGTCAAAGTGTCGGGCCGCCTGGCCGACGAGATCGCGCGCGTCGAGCCTGCGGGGGCCGTATGGGCCAACCAGTTCGACAACGTCGCCAACCGGCGTGCGCATTACGAAACGACCGGCCCGGAGATCTGGGAACAGACCGGCGGCCGGATCGATGCGTTCGTCTCAGCCGTGGGCACCGGCGGCACGCTCGCCGGCGTGGGCATGTTCCTGAAAACGAAAAAAAGCGATGTCGTGATCGCACTGGCCGACCCGATGGGCGCTGCGCTCTACAACTGGTACACACACGGCGAATTGAGAAGCGAAGGCTCCTCGATCACCGAAGGTATCGGCCAGGGGCGCATCACGAAAAACCTCGAAGATGCGCGCGTCGACATGGCGTTTCAGATTCCGGATGACGAGGCGATCCCGATCGTTTTCGACCTGATCGCGAACGAAGGCCTGCTGATGGGCACTTCCACGGGAATCAACGTGGCCGGCGCGATACGCGTCGCACGCAAGCTGGGGCCGGGCCACACGATCGTGACGGTGCTGTGCGACGGCGGCCAGCGCTATGCGAGCCGCCTGTTCAATCCGGAATTCCTGCGCTCGAAAAACCTCCCCGTGCCGCCGTGGCTGGAGGGCCGCGGCCGGATTCCTGTCGCGACACCTTTGGCCTGACTGTCAGATCGGGCTGGTCAGCGCCGAGCGGCTGCTTCGCGCTCATCCAACGGGTTGGGTACGGGCTGTCCGGCGAAATGCGCGTGCAGATTGGCAAGCAGCTTGCGGCTGCGTTCTTCGCGGATCTCGCGCGTCGTCGAGCCGACATGCGGCATCAGCACGACTTGATCCATCCCGAGCAGGGCTGTGGGCACTTCAGGTTCCCGCCAGTAGACGTCGAGTCCGGCGCCTGCGATGCGCCTGTCTTCGAGTGCCGAGATCAATGCGCGTTCATCGACGATCTCGCCGCGTGCGACATTGACGAGAACACCGTCGCTGCCGAGCGAATCGAGGATGCGCGCGTCGATGAGGCCCCGCGTCTCCGGCGTCGAAGGGCAGGCGACGACGAGGCAGTCAGATACGCGCGCCATCGCTTCCAGATCGGCGCAGTAGCGGTAGGGCACGTCTTTGGCGCGCGGCCCGTGGTAGCACACCGCCATGCCGAAAGCCTCGGCACGCCGCGCGACAGCCAGGCCTATCTGGCCGAGCCCGACGATGCCGCACGTTTTCGCGCCAAGGTCGCGCCCGGGGGGCGCAGCGTTCGAACGCCACTTCCCGGCGCGCACGAAACGATCGCCCTCGCAGATGCGCCTCATGACCGCCAGCATCAAACCGATCGCGAGATCGGCAACCGAGGGCGCGATGACGTCGGGTGTGGTCGTGAGCACGAGCTTGCGCTCCGTCGCCAATGCGATATCGAACGTTCCGCGCGGAGACCCGAAGCAGGCGACGATTTCGAGCTTCGGGAGGGCGTCGAGATGCTGGCGCGTGTAGCCGATCACGCCGGTGGTGACGAGCCCGCGCACGTTCGGTCCGACCTGCCTGATGAAAGCCTCGGCATCCGGCCCCGTCCACGGCTTGTGCACGACGTATTCACGCTCGAGTGCCGCCAGCGTCGGCGCATAAATCGGTTTCAGAACCAGAATCTCGGGTTTCATCGCATCATGCCGTCTATGTCATCTCCCGCGCACGCCGGACTCAAGACCGCTTGTGGGTAGATGGCCGGAGGCAGACAACTCATTCGCCCTTGATCCCAGCTTCCTTGATCACCTTGCCGAAGCGCACCGACTCGTTACGAATGAAATCGCGGAACTGCTCGGGCGTGCCGCCGAGGGGCTCGACGCCGTTGGCGGCCATTTTCTCTCGCATGTCGGGCGCGGCAATCACTTTACCCAGCTCGGCATTGAGCCGGTTGATGATGTCACGCGGCGTCGCGGCGGGTGCGAGCATTCCGTACCAGACACTGATGTCGATGTTGTCGTAGCCCTGCTCTCTCGCGGTGGGCACGTTCGGAAGCTGGGCTGCGCGCTTGGGCGCGAGCACCGCAAGCGCGCGCACACGGCCTGCCTGTATCTGCCCCAGCGCGGCCGGGACGGCGAGCACCTCGAGGTCGACCTGGCCGCTTGCGAGCCCGATCAGCGCGACGCCCGAACCTTTGTAAGGCACGTGAACGATGTCGAGCTTCTCGGTCAGCTTCAGCAGCTCGGGCGCGAGATGCGTCGTCGTGCCCATGCCGCCGGAACCGTAATTGAGCTTGCCCGGGTTCTTGCGCGCCAGCAGGACGAGCTCTTTCACATTGCGCGCCGGCACGGCGGGATGCACAACGAGAACGTTGCGCACCGCGCCGATCAGCGCAATCGGCGTGAGGTCCTTGAGCGGGTCGTAAGTGAGCCGCGTATAAAGGTGCGGGCTGAGCGAGATCACCGGTGAAGTCAGCACGATGGTATAGCCGTCAGGCGGCGCTTTCGATGCGAGCTCGAGCCCGACGTTGCCGCTCGCGCCCGGGCGGCTGTCGGCAATTACCGGCTGGCCGACCTGCTCGGAGAGTTTCTGTCCGGTCAGACGCCCGATGATGTCGGTCGGCCCCCCGGGCGGGAATGGCAGGATCAGGCGGATGGCTTTCGACGGATACGCCTGCGCGAGCGCAGGACTCGCGGTCAACAGGCATCCAACGGCAGACACGACGACCGCAGCCAACCGCAAACCATGTTGCATACACCCCTCCCCGAATATTGTTGGAACGCCCCACCGCCTCATCACTGCATCACTACATCACTGCGTCACTGCGTCACTGCATCACCGCATCACCGCATCACCGCGTCACGTTGTCACTGTTCAGCGCTAGTAATGCGACTTGAAGCTAATCGCCTCCCGATACGCGAGGTCTTCGAGATCGATGTACGAGCGCTTGGTTTCCTTGTCCACGGTGTACTGGATTTTGCGGTTGGTCTCGTTCGTCGCGCGAATATCGAGGAGCTCGAGCGATTCCTTCACTTCCCATTCGTGTGCGCCTGCGATGCCGGGTGGGGCGTAAATGATCGAGCCCGGGCCGACTTCGAATTCCTCGCCTTCGAAGTTGCGCACGGTGGCGTGGCCTGAGATCACGTAGTAGCACGCCTCGATCGGATGCCAGTGAAGCTGCTCGTAGGTGCCGGGCTTGTAAGTCGCCCGCCCCAGTCTCACGCGATCGGTATCCTGCACTTCGGGCCAGCCGACCAGCCGCTGATACGTCTGGCCGTCGGTCACGCCGCGCCGGCCTGGATAGTCCTTCTCGTTGATCACCCGCAAAGTCGATTTCACTTCCATCGCCACACCTCCGTCGAATCAGCCGAGCATGTGCAAGGCGCCGAGCTGCAGCATGAGCCCCAGCTCGTCACCGAAATACCATCCGTCCTGCCACTTCCCATTGGCGAATCGCGCGATGCCGATTTCCGCTATCTCTATTCGCTTGCCCGTGGGGGCAAAACCATAAAGATTCGCTTTGTGGGTTCCGGCGATTTTGAACTGCATCCAGACTTCGTCGCCTTCAGCAATGAAGGCGTCGATCAGATCACGGCGGTCTGGCAGCGCGAGCGTCGGCGTTTGCTTACCCACGCCGTGCGCGTTCCCATAGTCGCGAAGATGCTGGAAACCCTGCCGGCGCTGCCGGTAGTCGGCGGCGCGCACGCCGGCGGGCGGCGCCGCGCCTTTCGACTGCGCCACGATCAGGCGCTGGCGGTCTTCCTTCGACGCAAGCGGGCCTTGCTGCAGCCGTCGCAGCACCGCGTCCGGATCCTCCCCTGCGCCCGTCACAGGCGGCACGATCAGCCTGCCATCCTTGCGCGCCGGGAGGCCGGCGCCGAGCTGTTTCAGGAGGCCGGCCTCGTCGGCCATGAACCAGCCTTCAGTGATCCGCTCATCGACGATGCGCAGGATCGCCGCTTCATAGATATCGAGCTTTCGTCCCGTAGCCGGAATGCCGAAGAGGTTGCCCTGGTGCGTTCCAGTGACGCGGAACAGAAGGCCGACCTGGTCGCCTTCTGCAACGACGCTTTCGATGACGTCGACGCGATCGGGAATCGCCGTCCTCAGGTAAGGTCCGGGGCCCGGCGCGCCCTGGCCTTGCGCGTTGTTGGCGAGGTGCGCCATCCCGGCGCGCGTGCGGCGATAGCCGGGTGCGAGTAGCGTGTTGATGACGCTTTCGCCATTCGTCTCGCCTTGCGCTTTCTTGAAGCGCAGCGCCAGCGCCTTGTTACGCTCGAGCTGCGAGCCGTGCGGCAAGCCGTACGGCAAGCTGTCCGTCACGCGCCCACCTCCGCTCAACGAGCAGCCCGGCACGAGCGCACCCGCACCGAGCGCACACAGACCGCTTACGAAGCGCCGACGACCGCCCCGTCGCGTTTCAGCCTGCTTCGCCCCCATCGCGATGACCCTTTTTTTAATTTTGCACGCTACGAACGAGAGCGATGATGCCAGATTAAGTCCGTGCTGAGGTCAGGCTTGCGCGCCGCGGCCGCGGCGCGCCGGGCGCGCCAGCCGTTCGAGCTCATCGAGCAGCGCCTGCGGCACTTCGATGCCCTGTGCGTGCGCCTCCGCGACAGCGCCGTGGCGGCGCGCTCCGGGAAGCCTCACGCCCTCTTCTTCGAGCATGCGCGAAACCATCACTTCGAGCCGCTCGAAGTAGGACTCGGCGCCGGCCATCGCTTCGGGATCGATGGCAAGGATAGCGTGTCCGATACGCGGCTTGCGGCCCGGCTCGAAATACGAGTCGTTCTCGAAGCTGAACGCCGCGCCGGTCAACGTGCAGCACAGCACTTCGACCATCAGCGCGAGCATCGTGCCTTTCATGCCGCCGATCGCCGCGAGGCTGCCCGTGAGCGCGGCCTGCGCATCGGTGGTCGGAACGCCTTCGCGGTCGAGCGCCCAGCCCGCAGGTATGGGTTTACCTTCCTTCGCATACAGCATGATCTTGCCGCGGACGACTTCGGTGAGCGACAGATCGACCACGATCGGCGAACCGCCCCGCCGCGGAAAAGTCGCCGCGATCGGATTGGTGCCGAAAAACGCGCGCTTGCCGCCCCATGGGTTGATCGCCGAAGGCGAGTTGGTAAAAGCCAGACCGACCAGCCCGGCTTCGGCGATGGGCGCGAGGTGATAGCCCGCTGCGCCGAAGTGATGGCTGTTGGTGATGCCGCAGAACGCGACGCCGTAGCGGCGCGCGCGCGCTATCGCCTCCTTCACCGCGATCGCACTGGCCTCGTACGCAAGACCGTTACACGCGTCGACGAGACACGTCGCACCTTTGCGCTTGATGATTTTCGGCCTGGCTTTGCCGTTCACACGTCCTTCGCTCACGTGCTGCGCATACAGCGCGACACGCGAAACGCCGTGCGTGGCGAGCCCCTGACTGTCCGCCGCCACCAGCGCTTTCGACGCGGCGAGCGCCATGGATTTCGAAGCGCCTGCGCGTTTGATCGCGCGCACCGCGAGGTCGGTGAGTTGTTCGATCGTCTGTCTGGGCATGGAGAGCTTTCGGATGAATGAAAACTACGCCGCCACCGGCTCGGTGAGCAGCGACTCGCCCGGCTTGACGCGCGTGAATGCAACGGCGCGCGTCGTGACGTCGAATCGCCCTTCCTTCCATGTGACGCAGGTATAGCGCGAATTCTCGAGGTCGCGCACGTCGGGAAAGTCGGCTCGAAAATGCGCGCCTCGCGAATCCTCACGCCCCATCGCGGCACAGCGTATGGACTTCGACACGAGCAGCAGGCTTTTCAGGTTGAGCCAGTCGTGCCAGGTGAGATTGAACGCCAGATTCGATTCGGCGACACCAGTCTGGTCGAGCTCGGCTTCGAGGTCGTCCAGCGAGCCTTGCGCGCGCGTCAGGCTCGCGGCATCCCGTATGATGCCCACCTCGTCCCACATGATGTCATAGAGGCGCTCGCGAAGCCGGTCGATATCGCCGGGCTTCTTGCGCAGCGGCGCACGGCAGCGCTCGACAGCGGCGTCTATGGCCGCACGGTCGGGTTCGTGGAAACCGCCGTTGCCTGCATCGAGCCAGCGCGCCATCGAGTCGCCGGCGATGCCGCCAAAAACCGTCGAGTTCGCCACGCCATTGCCACCGAGGCGGTTCGCGCCGTGCACGCCGCCCGAGTCTTCACCGGCGATGAACAAGCCGTGAACATCGCTCGTGCAATCGACGTTGAAGACCACCCCGCCCATCATGTAATGCGCAGTCGGCACCACTTCGACGAGCCCTCCGGCAAGATCGAATCCGCAATCGTCGCAACGCTCGACCATGCCTTTGAAGAGCTTGCGCACATTTTCCGCGCCCAGGTGGCCCATCGAGATGTACAGGCCGCCGTTGGGCGTCAGCTTGCCTTCGCGCATTTCCAGATACATTCCGCGCGAAACGATATCGCGCGTCGCGCGCTCGTTACGCGGGTCGTGCTTGTGCATGAAGCGCTCCCGCGCGCCATTGAGCAGATAACCGCCCGCGCCTCTGAGGCCTTCCTCGAGCACCGTGCCGGTCATGCGCGTGTGCTGCCCGGCGAGCAGCCCCGTCGGGTGAAACTGCACCATCTCCATGTCGCGCAGTGTCAGCCCGGCGCGCAGCGCCATCGCCATGCCGTCGCACGTCTTGTCGCCCGAAGGCGTGTGGTATTTGTACATCGTCGGGCCGCCGCCGGTCGCGAGCAGCACGGCCTGCGCCTGAACGAATACCAGCTCGCCGGTGCGCACGTCGATCATCAGCACGCCCGCCAGCGCGTCGCCCGCCTGATTCTTCACCAGCTCGACAGCCCGATGCTCCTCGAGCCGGTTGATGCCGCGCGCCCATACCTGCTCCGCCAGCCGGTTGATGATCTCGATGCCCGTCAGGTCACCTTTGTGGACCGTGCGGTCGAACGTCTGGCCGGCAAACGCTTTCTGGTGGACGGTGCCGTCGGGATTGCGATCGAAGAAGCAGCCGAGCTCGTTCTCGAGTTCGTGGATGCGCTCGATGGCCACCGATACCAGCGTCCACGCGAGTTCCTGGTCGGGAAGCCACTTGCCGCCTTCGATGGTGTCCATGAAATGACGCTCGACCGAGTCGCCCGCAGCGAGTGCGACGTTGTAGCCGCCCTGAACCATGCGCGTGCAGCCGCATTTGCCAAGGAGCCCCTTGACGGCGACGGTGATCGAAAGCGCCGGGTTCGCCTGCTGTGCGTGGAGCGCGGCGAAAAGGCCCGCACCGCCGGAGCCGAGGATCAGGATGTCGGTCTTGTAGGTTTTCATCTGCAGAAGCATCACGCTTTGACCCCGAGTGACGCGAGTGCGGCGGCGCGCTTGTCGCGGGACGCCTTGTCCACCTCGGTGTAAAGACTTCCGCCGTGGCTGTCCATCGACACGAGCAACGGGCCGAACCCTTTGACGCGAAATTTCCACAGCGACTCGGGATTCAGGTCGTCGAGCTCGACGGCTTCGATGCGCTCGACCCACGTCGTCTCGAGTGCGGCCGCGCCGCCGACGATCGCCAGATAAACGCCGCCGATATCGCGGAATGCGTCGGCCGATCCCTGCGCGAGGCCACCTTTGCCGATGATGATCCGGACGCCATACTCGGCCATCAGCGGCCGTGTGAAGCGCTCCATGCGGGCGCTCGTCGTGGTGCCGATGCAGATCGGGGCATAGCCGGCCGGATGCGCCTCGCTCTTCTCCACTTTCCTCACGTTCGGCGCGGTGTGCACCACGGCGTGGCCTTTCATATCGAAGGACACTTTGCGCCCGTGATCGAACATGTGGATCTGGGTCGCATCGCGGATGCCGTACAGCGTTCCGTTGAGCGTGACCGTGTCGTTCACCTTGAGCGCGCGCGCCTGGTCTTCGGTAATCGGCATCTCGAAATCGTAATGGGCCATGACCAACCTCAACGGTGAAGGGTGAGTGCCAGGTGCAGTCGGGCAGGCGCGCGGTGCTCGCTGATCACGAACACCCGGCACTCGACGCTGACATTAAAATCCGTAACTGAGCCCTTTCGGCGTGAACGTCGCGCGAGCACGCCGCGCCGAGTGACACTGCATGTTCACCGCAACCGGGTTCATCGTGATATGCGTCGCCGCCGTTTCGACGTGCACGGCGAACGCAGTGGAGTCGCCGCCGAGACCCTGGGGGCCCACACCGAGCTGGTTGACTGCGCTGGTGAGCTGCGCTTCGAGCTTCGCGCCTTCGGGGTCCTCGCACTGGCTGCCCAGCGGGCGCGTCGCCGCCACTTTGGACAGGTGCACGCACAAGTCGGCCGTGCCGCCGACGCCGACCCCGACGATGGTCGGCGGGCACGTCTTACCCCCGGCGTCGAGCACACAATCGACGACGAAGGTCTTGACCGCGTCGATGCCGTCAGCCGGCACCGCCATCTTGAGCCAGGAGTTGTTCTCCGATCCCGACCCCTTGGGGATCATCTCGATCGACAGCGTTTCAACGTCCGCCATGAAGTCGATATTGATCACCGGCACGAGCCGTCCCGACGAGGTGTGCTGGTTCTTGCGCGTCACCGGGTGCACCACCGATGAGCGCAGCGGATGCTCCTGAGTGGCGCGCTCGCAACCCTTGACGATCGCCTGCTTCAGCCGGAAGCCGTCCACTTCGATCCCGCTGCCGATCGTCACGTTGTAAATGGGTATGCCCGTATCCTGGCAGAGCAGGTTCTCGTTCTGCTCCGCGATTCGGATGTTGCGCATCATGGTGCCGAGGATGGCTTTGCCCGTCGCATCGGTTTCGTTCGCGTCGAGACGCTTGAAACCTTCCTTGATGTCCGGCGGCAGCAGCTTGAGCGCGCGGATGTAGAGCTCTTTGCACGCTTCTTCGACTTCACTCAGATCGATTTTCATAGAACCCTATCGCTCAGTAGTGGCCTGTATCGGTGATTTAGAGAGTAACGTTCGCAACGGCCGCCCGCTCGGGAGCGGGCCCGTCGCGCACGGGTAACTTGCTGCCGGTTCTGATGTTACGCTCACCAGTAGGCATGAAGACGCTAATCCACCTGTAGTTTGCGCTCGCGCACGATCTTCCCCCACTGCACCGCTTCGTCCTTGATCGCCCGCGCGAAAGCGTCGGGCGCATTGCCCACCGCGACCATGCCGATCTGCTCGAAGCGCGTGCGTATGTCGGCGCCCTGCAGCACTTTCGCCGTATCCTGGTAGAGCTTGTCGACGATCGCCTTCGGCGTCGCGGCCGGAACCATGAACCCGAACCAGCCGAGGTTTTCGAAGCCGGGTAGGGTTTCCGCGGCAGCGGGGACATCAGGCAGCTGCCGCACCCGCTCCTTGCTCGTCACCGCGAGGGCGCGCAGCTTGCCCTGCTGGACGAATGCGATGGCTGCGGCGAGGTTCGGCGTCACCATCTGTATCTGTCCGCCGACGAGATCCGTGATCGCAGGCGCTTCGCCTTTGTAAGGCACGTGCACCATGTCGATGCCGGCGGTGTAGAGAAAGTTCTCGGCAGCAAGATGCGTCTGGGTCGCCACACCGGCGGAGCCGTAGGTATAGCCTTTGGGCTTCGCTTTCACCGCGGCGATGAAATCCTTCAGCGTCTTCGCGGGAAAACTCGGATTGACCACGATCGCCTGCGGTCCGCTCGCAACGTTAGTCACCGCAGTGAAGTCCTTCTCCGGGTTGAACGGCAGCCGCTTGAAGATATGCGGGTTGGCCGTAACGATGGAACCGGAGGTCATGAAAACCGTATAGCCGTCCGCGTTCGATTTCGCCGCCAGATCTGCGCCGATGCTGCCGCTCGCGCCAGCGCGGTTATCGACCACGACGGTCTGGCCCCACGCTTCGGTGAGCTTCTGCGCAACGAGACGCGTCACGATGTCGGTCGCGCCGCCTGGGGAGAAAGGCACGATGATTCTTACCGGATGTGACGGATAGGTCTGCGAGAACACGGGGGCCGCCAGAAACAGTGTTGCGGCAGCAAGCAGGCATTTATTTCTGATTCTCATCGTTCCTCCAGACTTACTTTTATGGGATGCAGCTGTACCACACCGGGATGACCGGATCGTCTTCGCCTGAGCGCAAAGGTGAGAACGCGCCCTTTATAAAAGATTCAGGAGGAAGGCGAGGCCGACCGCAAGGCTGAACGCGGTCGCCGCGGCAAGCATGCTTTTCTGCCAATCGCGCCAGGGCAGAAATTCGATCACGAGCAGCCGCACCCCACCGGCCATATGGGCTGCGAGCAGCAGCACGAGGCCGGCTTCCGCTGCCTTCACCAGCGGCTGGTCGCTCCAGCGCAGAAATGATTCAAGACGCGCCTCGCCCTGCAGCGCATGCGCGAGTGCCCAGAAGTGCAGGGGCAGGAAAAGCGTGAGCGCCACACCCGAGACGCGGTGGACGACGAAGGCCCAGTAGGCAGGATGATTGCGCGCGCGATAATCGTTCCTCATCCGCCGGCCCTCAAGCGCCCACGACCGCGTAAACCGCGCGCCAACCGTAAAACGCGAGTGCTGCGGCGGCGATCAGCACCACGAGGTCGGCCCCGCGTCCGCGCCAGCCGAACGATTCGGCGAGCACATTGCGCAGACCGATCGGCGCGTGCACCGCGACGGCAGCGACGAACAGCCCGTAGAAAGCCGCCCACGCCGCGCTGCCCGATGTGCGTCCGAGTATCTCGGCCGCAGTCAGGCCGCCGCGCACGGCGTAGATGATGGTGATCAGATGCACGATCACGCAAAAGCCGAGCACCGCGGCGGATGCGCGCTGGGCGCCCCACAGCAGAACCTGCGCCCGCGCGTTCATGTCACGCTGCCCGATGCCGCTCGCCGGATGGTGCGCATCGCCGTCAGATCCTGCCTTTGAGCGCTGCCGAGAGCACAGCGCGTTTGAGGCCGGCGATACCGGCCGTCGGCGAGAGCTTTTTGGGACATCGCTCGGTACAGCTCATGTGCGTGTGGCATGCATGACATCCGGCGTCACCCGCAACCGCCGCAAGCCGCTCCGCCTGCCCCGCGTCACGCACGTCGTTGACGAGAGTCCAGGCGCGCGTGAGCGCCGCAGGTCCGAGGTAGTCGGGCTTCCACGTGACGACGTCGCACGAGGCGTAACACACGCCACAGCCGATGCACTCGATCGACTCGTCGACCAGCTTGCGCTTCGCGGATTCGGGCGGGACTTGCGCAAAGTCATCGTTGCGCGTGGCGCTTCCGCGGAACTGCCCTTTGGCGGCAGCCCATTTGTCGAAGAACGGCGCCATGTCGGTGACGAGATCCTTCACCACGGGCAGATTGTGCAGCGGCCCGATTTCGAGCCGGTCGCCCTCGGCAACCGCCGAGACGTGCGTGCGGCACGTCCAGCGCGCCTTGCCGTTGACGGTCATGGCGCACGAGCCGCACATGCCCACGCGGCACGCGAAGCGGTACGACAGCGTGGGATCCAGCTTGCGCTGGATATGGGTGACGATGTCCAGCACCGTCTGGCTTTCGAGCCGGGGCACTTCGAATTCGTCGTAATGCCCCGATTCCTGCCCCCGCCAGATGCGCACGTGCAGCGTGCGCGCCTGCGTCTCGGCGCTCACCCCTCACGCCTCGTGTTCACGCTCACGCCTCCGGCCTCACGCGCCTTTAGGCGCTTTCATACAAACGGGTCAGCACGAACTGGCGGTGACCAAGGGCTTCGGCCGCCGTCAGACGACCGTTGCACGTGCGCAGCATGATGTCGAGCAGCTCGTCACCGGTCTGGTCGAGGTTCTTCTCCCGTTGCAGCAGGCCCGAGCAATCGTAATCGACGTGCTCCGACATCGTGCGCACGGTGCGCGGATTGGCGCACAGCTTGATGACCGGGATGATCGGGTTGCCGACGACGTTACCCTGCCCTGTCGGAAAGAAATGAACCACATAACCCGAAGCGGCGCACAGAGTCACCATCTCGGCCGCAGCCGACGACGAATCCATGAACCACAAGCCCGGGCCCGTGGGCATCTCGGCCTTGTCGAGCACGCCGTCGACGAGGCACTTCCTGCCGATCTTCTGGATATTGCCGAGCGCCTTCTCCTCGATCGTCGTCAGGCCGCCGGCGATGTTGCCCTTGGTCGGCTGGCTGTCGGCCAGGTCGCTGGTCTTGTGGCGGTTGATCACCTCCTGGTAGCGGTCGAACATGTGCATGAATTTCTCGCGCACCGCATCGTTGGCGCAACGCGCCGCGACGATGTGTTCGCCGCCGGTGAGCTCGGTGGTTTCACCGAAGCACAGGTAGTTGCCCAGCGGATGCAGCTTGTCGAACGCATTGCCGACAGCCGGATTGGCGCCGCAGCCGCTGGTGGTGTCGGATTCACCGCATTTGGTGCTGACCCACAATTCGGAGATCGGGCATTCTTCGCGCTGCTTCTCGCTGGCCACTTGCACGAACTCCTTGGCAGCCTTGCTGGCGCGCAGAATGGTGTCGTGGTCGCCATGCAGCTCGATGCCGAAACCCACAACCGGTTTTCCGGTGGACTTGATGCCATCTACCACTTTCTGGGTCCAGCCGTCCTCGATGCCGATGACGACGACTGCGGC
>JBKJKJ010000217.1:0-12880 GCA_046597455.1 Burkholderiales bacterium | reverse complement strand
AACCCCTGCGCGCGGTCGCAGCCGAGGTCGGTCAGGTAATCGAGCTGCGCCTGGGTCTCCACGCCTTCGGCGTGCACCGTGAGATCGAGGCTGCGCGCGAGCCCGATGATCGTCCGGGCAATCGCAGCGTCGCCCCGGTCGGAGGTGATGTGGTCCACGAAAGACTTGTCGATCTTGAGGATGTCGATAGGGAAATTCTTCAGATAAGCGAGCGAGGAGTAACCCGTGCCGAAATCGTCGATCGCAATTCGCACGCCCATCTTTCGCAGCGCCTGTAGCGTGGCAATCGTCGTCGCCGTGTCCTGCACCAGCGCGGACTCGGTGATTTCGACTTCCAGCGCGTCGACCGCGGCGCCCGCCTCGTGCAACGCCATCGCCGTACGGCCCAGGAACCTCGGGTTCGCGAATTCGCTCGCGGAAACGTTCACCGCAATCGAAAACGCCGGGTGACCGGCGGCGCGCCACGCGCTGCTCTGCCGGCTGGCTTCCCGCACTACCCAGGCATCGATCTCGCCCATGAGACCCGAATCCTGCGCAAGGGGAATGAAGCGCTCGGGTCCGAGCAGGCCCAGCTCCGGATGCTCCCAGCGTATCAGCGCCTCGACGCTCGAGACCCGGCCGCTGCCGAGCGCCACGCACGGCTGGTAATAAAGCCGCAGCTCGCCGCGGCGCAGCGCCTGCCAGAGCGCGGACTCGAGCACCATGCGCCCGCCGGGGACGGGGTCGAGCTCGGCGAAATGAAACAGATACGCGTCCCGCCCCATCAGGCGCTTGCACTGCTGCAGGGTGCTCTCGGCGTTCAGCGCGAGCTCGGGCAGCGTGCGTCCGGCATCGGGGTACACGCTCACGCCCATTCTCGTCGCCATGTGCAGCTCGAGGTCCTCGTGCACGTAGGCGCGCGCGAGCTCGCTGGACAGTCCCTGCACGTAGCGCTGGATGCCCTCCTCGCTCTCGAAACCGCTTTCGTAGATGACGAACTTGTCGCTACCGAAGCGTGCGGCGAGGGCACCCTCCGAGTAGCCCTGCAGGCGCCGGCCGAGCTGCGCGAGGACCGCATCGCCGGCCTCGTAGCCGAGCGCGCTGTTCACCCGCAGCAGGCGCGCGACATCGATGAAGCAGACCACAGCCTGGGTGTCCGAGGGACACGCGGCAAGCGCTGCGGCTGCAGTGCGCAGGAAACGCGCGCGCCCCATGAGGCCGGTCAACGGGTCGTATTCGCCCGCGTGGACGGGGCGACCGCGATCGGGTGCAGGCAGGTAGGCCCCCTCCCGCACCGGTGCGGGCTCGCTGCCGCATTTCGGGCTACGCGCGCCTTCGCTCCCGCTCAACTCCCGCCGGATCGCGGGTATCAGGCGCTCGACATCGCCTTTGTTGATGCACTCGGTTGCGCCATTGCTCAGCATCTCGGCCGCCAGGTCTGCGGGAATGCGGCCGGAATAGACGATGAAAGGCAGATCGCGCCCGGTCGACTGGAGCGTCGCCAACGCGGCCCGCGCACTGAAAGCCGGCATCGCGTGGTCCGATATCACGATATCCCAATCGGCCTCGAGCAGCGCTTTTTTCATGTCCGAGGCGGTCTCGACGCACTGGTGCACCACGCTCAGGCCGCAGCGCGCGAGCTGCACCGTGAGCAGGTGCGCATCGTGCGCACTGTCCTCCACGATGAGCACACGCACCTGAGTGGGACTGCTTTCCAGAGTACCGGCGGGATTCACCGACAACACGAGCACGCTCCGCTGAACGAACGGCCGCCGGGGATCGGCACCGTCCCGGAATAACGGCAGCCTGCCACCCACCCTTGAGTCCTGCGGTGCGCGGTCTCGCCGTGCGCGTACCGCAGTCCCAGTCGCGCCGTTCCAGCCCGTCTACGCTGCGGGCCCTCCCGGCTACTGGTCGAGAGTTAGGTGGAAATTACCGCCTTTATCCGGCCTTCGGCGGCATCCGCCCATTGCTAATCTTCATCTCGACCCGCGAGTCCGGCTTCGCGGGTTCGTGACCTGCCGCACGAAATTGCGGACCCGGCTCAAGAAAGGGGCGCCGGCGGCCGTAACCCACTGTGCGCCGCGTCCACCGACGTGGGTGCCGCATTGATTACATCGGACGCAGTACCTGTCAGAGGAACACCATGCTCAAACATCTGAAAATCTCCACGCGGCTGCGATTGATGGCGGTGCTGCCGCTCGTCTTCCTGCTGGCCGTTTCGGTCTTCGCGTGGTCCGGTCTGCGCTCCGGCGCCCAAGGCCTGAAGACCGTCCAGGCCGACTCTCAGGCCGGCAATCTCCTCTACGGCATCGTGACCGACATGTACCGGATACGCATGCTGCTCGGCAACGCCATCATCGTCGACGATTCCGACGAGAAGTCGCGCGTTATCCGCGAAGCGGACGAGCGCATGACCGAGATCATGAAGATGTGGAACACCTATATCGACCACGGCATGAGCCCCGTTGAAAAAGAGCTCGCGGACAAAGCCGGCAAGGACCTCGACCAGATGCTCGATGGCACGGTGCAGCCGACCATCGTCGCGCTGCGCAGGGGCGATCGCGAGGCGGCCACGACCGTGCTGATGAACACCGAGCATCGCGAGCTGATCGGTAAAGTGCGCGACCAGCTCGCCGCACTCCAGGAAATGCAGCGCAAATCGGGCCAGACGCTTTACGCCGCCGCCGAACAGCGCGCAATGATTCTCAACTGGGCGATGGTCGGTATTTTCGTGGCGGCCACCCTGCTGCTGGGCATATTCAGCTGGCTCACCATCGGCGCCATCCGCCGCCCTGTCGAAGGCATGCGCGCCGCGCTGCTCGAAGCACAACGCTCGAACGACCTGACGCAGCGCGTCGCCGTAACCGGCAAGGACGAAGTGAGCGAGATGGCGCGGGCATTCAACGCCCTGATGGACAGTTTGCAGGCCACGCTCAACCAGGTCAGGAACGATGCGCAGGAAGTCTCGAGCGCAGCGACCCAGATGGCGAGCGCATCGAACCAGGTCGCCGAAAGCTCACGCGTGCAATCCGAGTCGGCCGCCTCCACGGCAGCCGCTGTAGAGGAAGTCACGGTCAGCATCAACCAGGTCGCCGACAACACCCGTGAGACGCGCACCGTCTCCGAGCAGGCGTGCGAGCTTTCGACCCAGGGCGAGAAGAGCGCCCGCGCCGCCGCCGAGCAGATGCTCGGCACCGCCCAGTCCGTAGGCCATTCCATGCAGCTCATCGAACGCCTTTCGCAGCGCTCGAGCGAGATCTCGGGCATCGTAAAAGTCATCCGCGACATCGCCGAGCAGACCAACCTGCTCGCGCTGAACGCCGCAATCGAAGCCGCACGTGCCGGTGAGCAGGGCCGCGGCTTCGCGGTGGTTGCCGACGAAGTACGCAAGCTCGCCGAGCGCACCGCGACTTCGACTGGCGAGATATCGAAAATGATCGACGCCATCCAGGGCGAAGTGGGCCGCGCCGTGGAGAACCTCAAAACGAACAACGAGCAGGTTGCCCAGGGCAAATCGCTCGCCGAAGAGGTGGCCGCCACGCTCGCCCGTATCAATCAGGGCGCACGCCTCACGATGGAGCGCATCAACGACATCAGCTCCGCCGCGTCCGAGCAGGGCACGGCCTCCAACGACATCGCGCGCAATGTGGAAAAAATCGCGCAGATGACTGAAGAGACGAGCGCAGCAATCACCCAGGCTTCGACGACGGCACACCAGCTCGAAGCGCTGGCCTCCAAGCTGCACGCCGAAGTGGCCCAGTTCAAGACCACCTGAACGGCTGTACACCGCAATATGGAGGGCGGCAACATCCGAGCCGCCTCCCAGCCGAACGCAACGCTGCGCAGACGAAGCCCATGTCCGAATTGCTCAAGAACATCGACGCCCGCACCAAGCTCGCAGGCACGAACAAGCTCGAGATCCTCATGTTCACGCTCGGCCAGGACAGCGAGAGCGGCCGTCGGGAGGTGTTCGGCGTCAACGTGTTCAAGGTGCGCGAGGTCGTGCGCAGCCCGACGATTACACGCGCGCCGGACATGCCGACCGCAGTCGAAGGCATGGTCAGCATGCGCGGCAAGCTCGTGCCGGTGATGGATCTGGCGAAGTTCACGGGTATCCAGGTCGCCGTCAAGCCCGAGATCCTCATCGTGACCGAATACAACGGCCAGACCCAGGGCTTTCTGGTCGAAGCGGTCGATACCATCCTGCGCGTCGACTGGTCGGCAATGCGCGTGCCGCCGCAGCTGATCGCCGGGCGGGCTTCCGGGCTGGTTACCGCGGTGACCGAGCTCGCGGACGGCAGGCTCGTCATGATGCTCGACGTGGAGCAGCTCCTCGCCCAGAGCGTCGAAACGGACGACATCGCGCTCGCCAGCGCGATCGCCGTGCGCATCCCCGAAGGTCGCACAGTACTTTTCGCCGACGACTCCGTGGTGGCGCGCAACCAGATCTGCCGCACGCTGGACGCGATGCAGGTCAAGCACATCAGCACGACCAACGGCGCCCAGGCGTGGGCCGAGCTCAATCGGATCGCCGAAACGGCCCGCGTGGCCGGCCGGGACGTGCGCGACACGATCCAACTCGTGCTCACCGATGTCGAGATGCCCGAGATGGACGGCTACATGCTGGCGAAGCAGATCAAGTCCGACGTGCGCTTCAAAGGCGTGCCGGTGATCATGCACTCCTCGCTCTCGGGCCCCTCGAACCAGCAGCTCGGGGTTTCGGTCGGGATCGATGAATACGTTTCAAAATTCGAGCCGGCGAAGCTTTCGGCGGCGATAGCGCGCCTGCTGACCTGACCGCCATGTTTCCGATTTTCAGAACATCACCCACGCCACGGATAACGTGAACAACCCCGACACCTACAGCACACCCGAGCCGGTCGATCCGCGAACGCGCCTGACGGGCTCGAACACGATGGAGCTTCTGCTGTTCTCCCTCGGCACGCCTGAAGTATTCGCGATCAGCGTCTTCAAGGTCCGCGAAATCACCCGCACGCCGGCCGTGACGCGCGCCCCCAACCTGCCCCACGCCGTCGAAGGCGTCGTCAGCCTGCGCGGCAGCATCATCCCCGTGATTTCGCTTTCAAAGCTGATCGGCGTGAGCGGACCCGATTGCTCCCACCAGACCATGATGGTCACCGAATTCAGCCGCCACATTCAGGGCTTTCTGATCTCCGGCGTCGATCGCATCGTCCGCGTCGAATGGAGCGCCGTGCGCGCGCCCGACGCGATGCTCGTCGGCGCCGACGGCTACATCACCGCCATTACCGAGCTGCCGTGCGGCCAGCTCGTCTCGATTCTCGACGTGGAGCGCGTGCTCGCCACCGTATACGGCGAAACCGACGTCCCCGAGCTCGAGCCGGTGGGCCGCACCGACAGCGCCGTGTTCTTCGCCGACGATTCGTCGGTGGCGCGCAAGGAGATCACGCGCGTGCTCGACAAGCTGGCCGTCAATCATCAGCACGCGAGCAATGGCCGCGAAGCGTGGGAGCGTCTGCAGTCGATGGCGGCTCGCGCGCAGGCCGAGGGCGAGCCCCTCGCGCGCAAGCTGCAGTTGATACTCACCGACGCCGAAATGCCTGAAATGGACGGCTACCTCCTCACGCGCTGCATCAAGAACGATGCGCGCTTCAGCGGCATACCGGTGGTGATGCATTCGTCCCTGTCGTCCGAAGCCAACCGTTCCATGGGCAGGTCCGTGGGCGTGGACGCCTATGTATCGAAGTTCGAACCGCGGGTGCTCGCAGACACGCTGCGCCCGCTGATCGGCAATACGGCCGCCGCAGCGGCTCAATCTCCGGAGGTCACAGCATGAGCGATCCCTCATTGCGCTTTCTCGTCGTAGACGATTTTTCAACCATGCGCCGTATCGTTCGCAATCTGCTGAAGGAGCTCGGCTACACCAACGCTGAAGAGGCGGAAGACGGCGTTGTGGCGCTGAGGCGCCTGACGACGGAGAAGTTCGATTTCGTCGTCTCCGACTGGAACATGCCCAACATGACGGGCATCGAGCTGCTGAAGAACATCCGCGCGAACGAGTCGCTGAAGTCGCTGCCCGTCCTGATGATCACGGCCGAGGCGCGCAGGGAAAACATCATCGAGGCCGCGCAGGCCGGTGCGAACGGATACATCGTCAAGCCCTTCACCGCGGCGACGCTCGACGAAAAGCTCTCCAAGATCTTCAAGGTTCTCGAACAAAAGGCTGCCTGAGATGAGCGCACAACTTAGCGAAGCCGGCGACTGCGCCGAGCTGGAAACTTTGTTCGACAGCATCGCGTTGGTTCCCCACACGCCCGGGCCTGCGGCAAAGACCGAGGGCGGCGTCGAGCCCGCGACTGCATGCGACAGCAACGACCTGGAAGACTTGTTCGACAGCATCGCAATGGCGAAGCATGTGCCGGCGCCGGAAACGCTGGCCGTCCCGACCCGGCCACTCACCTCTGTCGTCACATCGATCGCCGCGCACATACAGCCGGCACCCGGCGCAGCGCCAGCCGATCCCGTCGATCACACTGCGTCGCCATCGCAGGCGAGCAAGGTGATCAACTCGGTCGGCCAGCTCACGCGACAGCTTCACGACACCCTTGCCGAGCTCGGATACGACCGGCATCTGCAGGATGTTGCCGCCGGCGCCCTGCCCGACGCGCGCCAGCGTATCGCCTACGTGGTTACGCTCACCGAGCAGGCCGCCACCCGCTGTCTCAGCGCGGTCGAGCTGGCGACGCCCGTACAGGCAGGTCTCGCCTCCGATGCAACGGCACTCGCCGGACGCTGGGACGGCCTCTTCCACGGAGAGAGCGACGTCGCCCAGTTCAAGCAGCTCGCGCAAGCCACACGCGATTACCTGCGCAGCGTACCGGAACGCACCGAGGTCACCCGGGCGCAGCTTCGTGAAGTGATGATGGCACAGGAGTTCCAGGATCTCACCGGACAGGTGCTCAAACGCGTCACCGAGCTTGCGAACACACTCGAGACGCAGTTGCTCAAGCTTCTGGTGGAAAACGCCCCCGCGCCGATCAGAAACAGCGAAGCGCTCAATCTGCTCAACGGCCCGCAGATCAACGGCGGGGCCCCCGATGTCGTCGCAAACCAGGCGCAGGTGGACGATCTGCTGGAGAGCCTCGGCTTCTGAAGGCCGTATCTCCCGGTGTTTAGTGCTTAGTGTTCAGGATGTTCGAGTCGGCGGTGTGCGGGGTGCGGGCGTCAACCCGGCCCACACCCGCTGCCCGATACTCCACGAGGAAACAGCGGTATGGATGAAATGCTTCAGGATTTCCTGACCGAAGCGAGCGAGCTTCTGTCGGACGTCGACAACAAACTGGTGGAGCTGGAAAAGCGGCCCGGCGACGCCGGGCTGCTGAACGACATATTCCGCGGATTTCATACGATCAAAGGCGGCGCGGGATTCCTGACTCTGCCTGCGATGGTCGACCTGTGCCATCTCACCGAGAACATTTTCGACAAGCTGCGCAGAAACGAGCTCGTGCTCAACGCGGCGATCATGGACGCCATCCTCGAGGCAACCGGCATCGTGCGCTGCATGTTCGACGATCTCGCACGCGGTCGCACGCTGCAGCCTGCTGCCAGCGAGCTCCTCGCGAAACTGCGCGCCGTCATCGCGGGCGTTGCAGCCCCGGCACCGGCGCCTGCAGCTGCACTCGCACAATCACCTGCCGTGCCATCGGTGCAAACGCACGACACCGCCGGGACTTCGAAGCCCGCCCCTTCCGGCACGCCCGACTGGGAAGCCTTTTTCAACGCGGTCACCGCACCTGCGCCCACTGCACCTGCGCGCGATGCAGCCCTGCCTTACGGCCGCCGTGCGACCGACGACCCCGCGGCCGACGAGCTGCCGGCCGGCAGGCGCGCGACCGACCGCCTCGCCGTCGCCGTTCGCGAGCCCACTATACGCATCGACACCTCCCGCCTGGACCAGGTGCTGACACTTTCAGGCGAGCTCGGTCTCGCCAAGAACCGTCTGAACTGCCTGCGTCAGGACATCGTCGGCGGGCGCTCCGATGCGGATGCGCTGCGTGATTTCGACGAGGCGGTGAACCAGCTCGATCTGGTGGTCGGGGACCTGCAGCGTGCGGTCATGAAAACGCGCATGCAGCCGATCGGACGGCTGTTCCAGAAATACCCGCGAATGGCACGCGATCTGGCGCGCAGCCTCGGCAAGGAAGTCGAGCTCGTGCTCGAAGGTGAAGATACCGAGCTCGATCGGGCGATGATCGACGATCTGGCCGATCCGCTCATCCATCTGGTGCGCAACGCAGTCGACCACGGGGTCGAGCCGGGCGCGGAACGCATTGCGGCGGGCAAGCCCGAGCGCAGCACGGTGCGCCTGTCCGCGAGCCAGGAAGGCGACCACGTGTCGATCGAGATCCGCGACGACGGGCGCGGCATGAATCCCGAGGTTCTCCGGCGCAAAGCGGTCGAAAAAGGACTGATCGACTCTGACGCGGCCAACCGCCTGGATTCGAACCAGAGCCTGCACCTGGTGTTTCTGCCGGGGTTCTCGACCAAGGACCAGGTTTCGAGCGTTTCGGGACGCGGCGTCGGCATGGACGTCGTGAAGACCGGAATCGAGAAGCTCAACGGGCGCATCGAGATCGAGTCCGAGCTGGGCGTGGGAACGATCTTTCGCATTTCGCTTCCGCTGACGCTGGCGATCCTGCCGGTACTCGTCGTGAAGCACGGCCAGCAGCCTTTTGCCGTGCCGCTGAGCCTGGTGCACGAGATCATTACGCTGGCGCCGGAAGCCATTCAGCGCGTGGGCGGACGCGCGACGATCGTCGTGCGCGACCAGGTCCTCGCGGTGAAGTCCCTCGAGGCTCTGCTCGGGTGGCCGTCCAACGAGCCCCACCGGTACGGGGTACTGATGCAGTTCGCGAACACCGCTTTCGTGCTCGCCGTCGACAACTACGTCGGACGTGAAGACGTGGTGATCAAACCGCTGACCGACATCCAGCCCGCAGGCGTAGCGGGGGCAACGCTCTCCGGCGACGGCTCCGTGATCCTGATTCTCGATATCGAACCTCTGCTCAAGTCAGCGGCCGCAGAGAGCGCCGACGCCTTTATCTGCGCCGCCTGAGGCGAGCTCTGGCGTTTCGATCGACACCCGGCTGGCAGTAGCGGGGGGCCGGCCATACGCCGGTTGCCGGTCTAATGGCGCATGATCGCCGTCACCCGCGCCTGCTGCTGCCCTGCGAGCGCCGTTTTTACCGCGTGCGCGAGATCGGCTGCTTTTCCTTTCCCCCAATAGTGGAGAAAGAGATAGCGCGGCTGTTCGTGACTCATGTGCTGGTGAATCGCAACGATGTTGATGCCGGCGCGCCGCAGCGCCTTGAGCACGGCCTGCAGCTCGTCCTCCAGCACGGCAAAATCACCGTCGACCACGGCATTGTCGTCAGAACCGGCAAACGCGGCCCATGTGTTAAGCCCCATCTCTTTGCCGATCTGGACGCCGTGCATGCGCGCAGTGCGGCCGAACACGGCTTTGAACATGCCGTTGTTGGATTCTCCTTTCACGCCGAAAATGTCTTCGAGCGGCCCGGGACTGATCGCGTTCGTCTGCGCCACGGTTCCGGGGAACGCAACTGCCGGCCGCGCGTTGGCAGCGCGGATTTCAGCAATTTTGTCGTACATCTTCCTGATGCCCCCGGCGAGCGTGCCGGCGTCGCCTTCACCGCCCACGTGCATGAAAAAGATCCTGGGCTCGTCGAAGAAGAAGTGGTTGTGCAGCGCGGTGACGGACAGACCCGACTCGAGCGCGACGCTCATCACGGCGTTGACTTCATCCTGCAGCAGGACCGTATCCCCCATGACCATGAGGTCCGAGCCCCGCCCTCTGGCAAATGCGGCGTATGAAGCAAAGCCCATGAAGGGCGGCATGGCGACCCCGTCCACGACGACTTTGACGTCAGATCGCGGCAGACTCACTTTGAAGACGCCTTCCTCTTTGTTGTAGGTGCCTTTCAGTCGGGTCACAGACTCTATCGTCTGCGTATCGAAAGCGCGCTCCTGCGCGCCTGAAAGCGACGAGATCGCGCCGAGTGCAAACACGCTACACAGCAATCCCAGCCTTGCCCACAAGCCTTTTCCTGTCTGCTGCAACATGACCACCTCCCGTGTCACCTCTCGCACCTTCAGAACCGAATATCCGCACCGCAAGTCACGGGCCAGCCCCCGCGCACGCGCGCGCGGATACGGACCCGCCTCACTGCAGGAACGAGAGCCCCAGGCCGACGGCGCCCGCTACGGCTATCACGCGTATTACGTCCATCTTGAAGCGGACCAGCGCGACCAGAGCGGCGATGCCGATGAGAGCCGAGATCCAGTCGAAGCGTCCGCCGGGCCCGTCCGGCCACAGCACGTGATATGCGAAGAACACCGCGAGATTCAGGATGACGCCCACGACCGCAGCGGTAATCGCGGTCAGGGGTGCGGTGAGCCGGATCGCGCCGCGCGTGGTCTCGATCAGCGGCGCGCCGATCAATATGAAAAGAAAGCTGGGCAGGAAAGTAAAGTACGTCACGACCGTCGCGGCGAGCGCTGCCGCCCCGAACAGCGAATCGGGACCGAAGATCTCCTTGGTCCATCCGCCGACGAAACCGACGAAGGCCACGACCATGATGAGCGGCCCCGGTGTCGTCTCCCCCAGTGCGAGGCCATCGATCATCTGGGTCGGCGTCAGCCACTGATAGGTCTCGACCGCACCTTCGTAGACGTAAGGCAGGACCGCATAAGCCCCGCCGAACGTGAGCAGCGCCGCTTTGGTGAAGAACCATCCCATCCGGGTGAACGTCGCATCCCAGCCGTACAGGGCCGCGAGCACCGCCATCGGCACACCCCACAGCACGAGGCCGGCAATGCCGACCCGAATCGCCCGCGGCCAGCGGAATAGCGCATGGGGCGGGGTCGGATGGTCGTCGTCGATGAGCGCCGCGCCGTAATGCGTGTCGGCTGCACCATGGCCACCGCCGGTCTGGAAGCGGCCGGGTGCGAGCCGGCCGCCGATGAAGCCGACGAGACCGGCCCCGATGATGATGTAGGGAAACGGGATGCGCAGGGCGAAGATGCAAATGAACGCCGCTGCGGCAATCGACCACAGGACGGGGTTTTTCAGGGCACGCGAGCCGATTCGATATGCGGCGAAGACGACGATCGCCGTCACAGCGGGTTTGATCCCGTAGAGCACGCCGGCCACCGCGGGAACGTGGCCGAACGCCATGTACACCCACGACAGGCCGATCAGCACGAACAGGGATGGCAACACGAACAGGCCGCCGGCGATGATGCCGCCCCACGTGCGGTGCATGAGCCAACCGATGTAGGTGGCGAGCTGCTGCGCCTCGGGCCCCGGCAGCACCATGCAGTAATTGAGCGCGTGCAGAAAGCGGCGCTCGGAGATCCAGCGCCGGCGCTCGACCAGGTCGTGGTGCATGATGGAAATCTGGCCGGCAGGCCCGCCGAAGCTGATGAACCCGAGCCTCAGCCAGTACCAGAACGCCTGTGAGAGCGTGACCGGTTCGGGCACCGCGGAGCTCTCGGGTTTCAGAACAGGGGTGTCCAGCGAATTTTCCACAGCAGCTCCTCGCGGGCTTAAGCCATCAGAGCAAGCCTTGGACGCGGGGGTGCGCCTTGCGTCGTGGACGGGGAGGCTGCCGAATCCCCGCAAGCCGGAAGACTAACAGTGCGTCGTGAGCGCGGTCAATTCAGTCCTTCTGCGCAGTACTACGGCGCGGTGCTACTGCGCATGAATGGATTCGCGTTGCCGCAGCGCAACAGCCATCGGTGAGCCCGCAAGATAGCCCCGACGCATCGCGTGAACCACGCAATCGACTCCGCTTTTGAACGTGCAGCCCGACACGGTGCACGAGCCATCCGCATCAGTGACCCGCCAGTACCACTGCCCGTGCACGTCTTCGAGAAAATCCCAGTGCTGCGACATGTCCGCCCTTTCGCAAAAACGCCAGGGATGCAGTGGCAATCGGAATGCCCGGGCCTGAAAAAACATCGGTTTCGTTCGCCCTGTCTTCCGGTTAAGGAGTTTGTCGCAGGCAAGTCCGACAAACTCCTAGCGCCGGCGCTTCTCGCGGGACGTGATTGCGACGACGAGGAGGATACCGGCGAGGATGTACAACATCCATGCGAGTACATCACTGGGCTTACCCGGCGCGCTGAGCCACGCGTAATCGCGCTCGAAGCCCCGGGGCAGGCCGGCGAGGTCGACGGCCAGCCCGAGCAACGTGCATATCGCGCTCAGCGGCATGGCCAGGCGCGAAGCGTAGCGCCGTGATCCCGCAACCCTTCGGGGCGTGTGCGACTGGTCGTCGTGGGATTGGTCTTCCATACGCTAACCTCACCTCGCTCGGCTCGTTGGTCCCGCTCAGCTCGCTTGTACGCGGCTCGACGCGGGAAAACAGCCTGCCTGCGAACGCCGCAGGGACCTTTTCGCGACGTCTGCGTTCGCGTCACTGGGCGCATCATGCATGACTTCGGGCGATTTGGGGTAGCCGGCCTGATACCGCTCAGCCCGCCGCACTACCCTTTTCAAGCAGGAGACGCTCGCATTCGTCCAGCAGATCGACCGCGACGGCCGACTGATATCGGGGGTCCAGCGCTTCCATCATTTCATGCGCCGTATACTGGCCCGCCGGGTGCGACAACGTGGCCGCCAGGTGGCGCGCGAAATCGTCGCTCAGTTCCGAGATCAGGCGGCGCTCCGCCAACGCCAGTTGAACTTTGGAACGGGACAGCCAGAGGGCGGCGAGACTGGCGCCCTGCGCGACCGTCATCCACTGCGCGTGCTCGTAATACGAGGAAAGCCGTTCCGCGGTGAGGGCGAACAGCAGGGCTTTGCGGGTCTCGAGCCCGGGCGGCAACGCCATCAACG
>JBKJKJ010000195.1:0-3667 GCA_046597455.1 Burkholderiales bacterium | reverse complement strand
CAAGCGGTCGCTGGATTCGATCGGCGTGCGGGTCGAGTTCCACAAGGACCGCTTCCCCGAGCTGATCAAGCTCGAGAACCAGTGCCGGCTCATGATCCGCGGCGCGGCGTGGATCGCGGATTACCCGGATGGCGACAACTTCATGCAACTGCTCTATGGTCCCAACAGCGGCCAGAGCAACAACGCCTGCTACCGCTCCGCCGATTTCGATAAGCGCTACGAGAAATCGAGGCGCCTGCCGGACGGCCCCGAGCGCAATACGCTCTATCGGGAGATGACGCGGCTGATGGAGGTGCACACCGTGTGGATCATGGGCGACAGCCGCGTCCGGAACATGCTGCTCCAACCGTATGTGGTCGGCTACCGCAAGCACCCGGTGTTTCACGCCGAGTGGCTGTACATCGACCTCGAACCCCGGCCCGCGAGGTAGGACGCCCACCGTGCTCGCCTACGTCATCCGCCGTCTGTGGCAGTTCGTGCCGACCCTGCTCGGCGTCGTGCTGCTCGTATTCCTTTTGTTCAGCTGGGTGGGCGGCGATCCCGCCTACCTCCTCGCGGGTAAGATCGCCAACCCCGAGCACATCGAGAACATCCGCCGCCAGCTCGGCGTCGACCAGCCGTATTACGTGCAGCTGTGGATTTTCCTGAAGCAGATCGTGACCGGCGACTTCGGCGCAAGCTGGTCGACCAACGAGAAGATATCGAACATCTTCGCCACGCGCATGGGCCCGTCCCTCACGGTGCTCGTGCCCATACTCGTGATCAGCACCGTCATCGCGATGATGGCAGCGATGCTGGTCGCGTATATGCGCGGCACGGTGACCGACCGGGCGATCATGATCGCGTGCACGGTGGGGCAGTCGATCAGCATCCTCGTCTACATCATCGTGCTTCAGTACCTGCTCGGATACCAGCTCGGGTGGTTCCCGGTACAGGGATGGGGTCACAATCTCGGAGACAACCTGCTGCGTTACAGCGCGCTGCCGGTCATCGTCGGCGTGGTGGTCTCGCTCGCCCCCGACATCCGCCTGTACCGCAGCTTCTTCCTCGACGAGATCAACCAGGACTACGTGCGCACGGCGCGTGCCAAAGGCATGGGCGAACTGCGCATCATGGCCGTTCACGTACTGCGCAATGCTGCGATTCCGATCGTCACCAATGTAATGATTCAGCTGCCGGGCCTGCTCGCGGGCGCTTTTCTCATCGAGCGCTTCTTTTCGATCCCGGGCATCGGCCGGGAAGTGATTCTTGCAGTCGAGCGCAGCGATTTTCCCGTGATCAAGGCGGTCACGGTCTACGTCGCGATCGCGACGATGGCCGTCAACCTCGCCGCGGACCTCCTCTATAAAGCCCTCGACCCGCGGGTGCAGCTCAAGTGAATCCCGACGCAATCGCGCTTCGTGGCATCCCCCGCGGGGAATCGCCGGGTTTGTGGACACTCGCGTGGCGGCGCTTCTGCCGCGACCGCGTGGGCCTCGTCTGCCTCGTCATCGTGGCGTTTTTCGTCGTGCTCACGCTGGCCTCGGCCACGGGCCTCATCGCGTCCGACTGGGGAAAGGAAGTCGGCGTGAGCTACGCGCCGCCGGGTTTCGTCGGGCCCGAGTCCGTGCCGGTCGAGGCCGCGCCTTCGACGGACACATCCGCCAGTCCGCCAGCCGAGGCTATCGCGATCGAAGATCCCCTGGCGCCGGAACTCGCCGAGATCCGAAAACAGCTCGCCGGCGCGGCAGGCCCCGAGGCCAAAGCTGCCACGCTGCCGTTCGGAGCCGACAAGTGGGGACGGGACGTCCTTGCGAAGACCATCAAAGGCACCGAAACCTCGCTCCTGGTGGGATTGGCAGCCGCGGTGCTGGCCACGCTGCTCGGCACGGTCTTCGGGGCGCAGGCCGGGTATTTCGGTGGGCGGATCGACGACTTCTTCAACTGGTTTTACAGCGTCCTCACCTCCATCCCGTATCTGCTGCTGATTCTGGCGATCGCGGCCGTGCTCAATCAGAAAGGAACCCTGACCGTCGTGCTGATCCTCGGTCTCACCGGCTGGACCGGTATATTCAGGCTCGTCCGCGCGGAGTTCATGAAACACAAAGTGAGGGACTACGTGCGCGCTGCAGATGCGATCGGCGCTTCGAACACCCAGCGCATGTTCGTGCATATTCTCCCGAACGTGAGCCACGTCGTGCTGGTGCAGCTTTCATTGCACGTCGTCATGTTCATCAAGTCCGAAGTGATTCTCAGCTTCCTGGGATTCGGCGTCGGCGTCGAGACCGTGTCGTGGGGCAGCATGCTCAACGAAGCGCAGAACGAGCTCCTCATTGGCAAATGGTGGCAGCTCGCGGCAGCCACTGCTGCCATGGCAGTGCTGGTTACCGCGTTCAGCCTCTTCACCGACGCGTTGCGCGATGCGCTCGACCCGCGCCTTAAATGACTTCGCCATGACGCGCGCTGCCGACAAAGCCGTGCCACTGCTCGAGGTGCGAGACCTGACGGTGGATTTCCGCGTCGACGACGCCACGACCCTGCGCGCGGTGAATCGAATCAGCTTCGACGTTCCCGCGAACAGCACCGTCGCGCTGGTCGGCGAATCCGGAAGCGGAAAATCGGTGACGGCGCTCGCCATACTCGGGCTGCTGCCACGCGAGAGCGCAGCCGTGCTCGCCGGCAGCCGCATCGCCTATCGAGGGCGCGACCTTCTCGCACGCTCCCGGCGGGATCTCCAGGCATTGCGGGGCCGCGAAATCTCGATGATCTTTCAGGAACCGATGAGCTCGCTCAACCCGGTCTTTACCGTCGGGTTCCAGCTGGAGGAAGTCCTCACCCGCCACATGGGCCTCTCGCGCAAGGGGGCTCGCGCGCGTGCGCCGGATTTGCTGCACGAAGTGGGCATTCCCGAGCCCGCCGCCAAAGTGGGGGCGTATCCCCACGAGCTGTCGGGCGGTCAGCAGCAGCGCGTGATGATCGCGATGGCCATCGCATGCGAGCCCGGGCTCCTCATCGCCGACGAGCCCACGACCGCGCTCGACGTGACCGTCCAGAACCAGATTCTCGAGCTCATTGGCGCATTGCAACGACAACGCGGCATGTCGGTGCTTTTCATCACCCACGATCTCGCGCTCGTAGGCGAGATCGCCGACCGCGTGGTCGTGATGCGCGAAGGCGAAATACGGGAGCAAGGCACGCTTGAGCAGGTCTTTGACGCGCCCACGGATGCGTACACCAAAGCATTGCTCGCATGCCGTCCTCATCCCGGGCAGCGCCCTCTGAGACTGCCCGTCATCGACGACTTCCTGGATGCCTCCCCGGCATACGGTGAATCGCAACAGCGTACTCGCGGCCTGACCGGCAGGGAGTCGATCATTCTCGAAGCGCGCCATCTGGGCAAAAGCTTTTACCGCCGCGCAGGTTTGTTCGGCAGGTTCGAGGAGCGCGCCGTCAGGAATGCGTCGTTCACGCTGTCCAAAGGAAAAACGCTGGGGCTGGTGGGCGAGTCGGGATCCGGCAAGACCACGCTGGCGCTCCTGCTCGTGCGCCTGCAGGAGGCGTCGAGCGGCGAGGTTCTCATCGAGGGACGCAATGTGCTCTCGATGCCGCGCGAAGCACTCTTCGCCTACAAGCGCCGGGTACAGATCGTTTTCCAGAACCCGTATGCGTCACTCAATCCGCGTTTCAC
>JBKJKJ010000157.1:0-3624 GCA_046597455.1 Burkholderiales bacterium | reverse complement strand
GTTGCGCTCGCAGCGGGGGCTGCCGCCCTGGCAGATGAAGATTTCATCCGCAGGAGCTATGAGCTGAACCGTGCGGGCATGCAGCAGATTACCCGGGGGCTCGACGCGCTCGGGCTTCGCTACATACCGTCGTTCGGCAATTTCGTGAGCTTCGAAGTGCGGGATGCAGCGGGCGTGTTTCAGCGCCTGCTGCAATCGGGTGTCATCGTTCGGCCCATCGCGGGCTACGGCATGCCGAATCACCTGCGCGTTTCGATCGGCCTCGAATCCGAAAACGCGCGCTTCCTCGAATGCTTGCAGCGGGCGACGGTATGAGCGCCGCGGCGAGGCCGGGCAAGCCCAGAATCGGCAAGCTCGTCGTCATCGGCGTCGGCCTGATCGGCGGATCGTTCGCGCTCGCATTGAAAAAAGCGAAGGCGGTGAAACACGTCGTCGGCGTAGGGCGCACCAAAAAGAACCTCGACGCCGCGATCCGTCTCGGGGTGATCGACGAAGCGAGTCTCGACGCGGCTCGCGCGGTGCGCGACGCCGACCTGGTGCTCATCGGCACCCCGGTTGGCCAGATGCCCGAGGTGATGGCCCAGATCGCGCCGGCGCTTGGACCGAAGACCGTAGTGACCGACGGCGGCAGCACCAAGCAGGATGTCATCGCTTACGCTCGACGCTTTCTCGGCGGCCATTTCGAGCGTTTCGTTCCGGCACACCCGATTGCCGGTACCGAGAAAAGCGGCGCGGGTGCGGCTTTTGCCGAGCTTTACCGCGAGCGCAACGTGATCCTTGCGCCGCAGCCGGAAACCAAGGCTTCTGCTGTGCGGCTCGTGAAGAGCGCGTGGGAGGCGTGCGGCGCACGCATTCTGCGGCTGGACGCGCGCCGGCACGACGAGATCTTCGCGGCCGTCAGCCATTTGCCGCACGTCATCGCGTTCGCCCTGGTGAGCATGCTTGCCAAGCGGCGCGACGCCCCGGCGCTGCTGGGCCATTCCGGCGGGGGATTGCGCGATACCGTGCGGATTGCCGGAAGCTCGCCGGAAATGTGGCGAGACATCTGCGTGGCGAACCGCGAGGCGCTGACTGATCTGCTGGACGATTACATCGAAGAGCTCGAAGTCGCACGCAGCGCCATCCAGAATGGCGATACCGGCGCGCTCACCGACATGTTCGAGCGCGCACGCACGGCGCGCCAGCGCTGGCTGCTGAAAAAGCCGGCCTGAACCAGCGAGGGATGCCCGTGGATCATCTCGAACTGGCAGCGATCGGCGCGGTGCGCGGTACTGTGCGGCTGCCCGGCTCGAAAAGCATCTCGAATCGCACCCTCCTGCTCGCCGCACTCGCCGAGGGGGTGACGATCGTTCGCGATGTGCTCGATTCGGACGACACGCGTCATATGCTAGCCGCCCTGCGCGCGCTCGGGATCGAGTGTCACTCGGAAAACCCGGATTCGGTTCGGATACACGGTAGCGGCGGGGATTTCCCCCTGAAAAAGGCTGAGCTTTTCCTGGGCAACGCAGGCACTGCATTCCGACCGCTTACGGCGGTGCTCGCCGTCTTGGGCGGCGACTATCGCCTGTCGGGCGTGCCGCGCATGCACGAGCGCCCGATCGGCGACCTCGTCGATGCGTTGACTCGTGCCGGCGCCCGAATCGACTACCTCGGGGTGCGGGGTTACCCACCGCTGCAGATCCACGCCGGCATGCTCGACCTGAGTCGTCCGGTGACGATACGCGGGAGCGTGTCCAGCCAGTTCCTGACCGGGTTGCTCATGGCCCTGCCGCTTGCGGGACGCGCGGCCACGATCCAGATCGAAGGCGAGCTCATTTCCAAACCTTACGTCGAGATCACGCTCAACACGCTGCGCCGGTTCGGCGTCATCGTTGACAGGCACGACTGGGCGCGGTTCGAAGTGCCCGCCACGACGCACTATCGCAGCCCCGGAGAGGTCTACGTTGAGGGTGACGCGTCGTCGGCGTCCTATTTCCTCGCTGCAGGCGTGATCAGCGGCCTCAACGGTGGCGGGCCGGTTCGGGTCGAAGGTGTCGGACGCGCAAGCATCCAGGGTGATGTGCGGTTTACTGAAATTCTCGAATGCATGGGCGGGCGCATCACGATGGGTGAGAACTGGATTGAAGCGAGCGCGGGGGACGAGGCGGTTGGGCGGGGCCGGCTACGTGCGCTGGACGCCGATCTGAACCATATTCCCGACGCAGCGATGACCGCAGCCGTCGCAGCCTTATTCGCGGACGGCACCAGCACGCTGCGCAATATTGGCAGCTGGCGAGTGAAGGAAACGGACCGGATTCACGCCATGGCGACCGAGCTGCGCAAGCTCGGTGCCACAGTCGAGGAAGGGGCTGATTACCTGCGCATTACGCCGCCTCCCGACGCCGGCCTGATCCCGAACGCTGAGATCGATACATACGACGACCACCGGATCGCCATGTGTTTCTCGCTCGCGGCGCTGGGCGGGGTGCCCGTCCGGATCAACGATCCGCAATGCGTGGACAAGACTTTTCCGGATTATTTCGCCGTTCTCGCTTCGATATCGGAACCGCTCAAGTGAGCATCGCGCCCGTAATCGCAATAGACGGCCCCTCGGCTTCGGGTAAGGGAACGGTCGCGCACAAGGTGGCCGATGCGCTGGGGTTTCACTTCCTCGACAGCGGCGCGCTTTACCGGCTGGTGGCTCTGGCAGCGTTAAACCGCGGCGTGGAGCTGGACGCAGCCGATGCGCTCGCAGACATCGCACTGCGCCTTGACGCTGAATTCTCGTCGGGCACGGTGCAGCTGGACGGACGGGATGTCACCAAAGCGATTCGTGAGGAAAAGGTGAGCGGGGCCGCGTCCAGGGTAGCGGCCTTGCAGTCAGTGCGGCTCGCGCTCCTCGAACGCCAGCGCGCGTTTCGGAAGCCCCCCGGGCTGGTGGCTGATGGGCGCGACATGGGATCGGTCGTTTTCCCCGACGCCACGCTCAAAATCTTCCTCACGGCGCACGCCGAGGAGCGGGCCCGAAGACGCTATAAACAGTTGATCGAAAAAGGAATGAGTGCTAATATGAGTGCCCTTTTGCGGGAGATACACGACCGTGACGCACGCGACAGCGAGCGCGCGGCGGCCCCCCTGCAAAAGTGTGCTGATGCCACTGAGCTCGACACGACGGCAATGAGCGTGGAGGCGGCGGTGGCACAAGTTCTGGCACTTTACGGCAAAAGGGCATCCCAGGCGCCATGAGCCCCCCGGCTCGTGGTTTTTTTAATTGACCCGTCTCCCCGCGACGGTAACCTAACTCCCTGAATTCTCAATGATGAAAACTTCTTCTCTGGCAACTGCGACCACCTCTACCCCGGCGCCTTTGGATCCCGAAAGCTTCGCCGCTTTATTCGAAGAAAGCCTTGCCCGCAAGGAAATGCGAATCGGCGAGGTCATCACCGCTGAAGTGATACGCGTTGACGACAACTTCGTCGTCGTGAACGCCGGGCTCAAATCCGAAAGCTATATTGCGGTAGAGGAATTTCGCAACGACCGGGGCGAAGTAGAAGCCACGCCCGGTGACTTCATCAGCGTCGCCATCGAGTCCCTCGAGGACGGTCACGGCGAAACGCGGCTGTCGCGCGACAAGGCGAAGCGCCT
>JBKJKJ010000109.1:0-2846 GCA_046597455.1 Burkholderiales bacterium | reverse complement strand
ACCGTTCAGGGAAACATGATGAAAGTCCGCAGGGTTCTGTTGTCTTCGGCAGCAGCGCTGACGCTGCTCGCCGGTTCCGCTACCGCACAGACGTATCCCGAAAAACCGGTGCGCGTGGTGGTGCCTTTCCCCGCCGGCGGCGCCGCTGATATCGTCGCCCGACAGGTCGCGCAGGGCCTTTCGACGGCATTCGGCACCCAGTTCATCGTGGACAATCGCGCAGGCGCCGGCGGCGCGATCGGCGCGGAGGCGGTGGCTCGCGCGGCACCCGATGGGCAGACGCTCCTGTTCGCGTCGTCGAGCGCGCTCTCGATCAGTCCTCACCTCGGCGCGAAGACGTCCTACGATGTGTTGCGCGACTTCGCGCCGGTCATTCTCGTGGGCTACGCCCCGAACGTGCTGGTCATCCACCCTTCCGTGCCGGCGAAGTCGGTCAAGGATCTCATCGCGGTGGCCAAGTCGAAACCCGGTGCGCTCAACTTCGCGTCGAATGGGGCGGGCACCCTGAGCCATCTCACGGGCGAGCTATTCATGCAGCGCGCCGGAATCAAGATGGTGCACATCCCCTACAAAGGCGCGGCCCCGGCGGCCATCGACACGATGGCGGGTAACGTGTCGCTCCTCTTCGCGGCGTATCCGAGCGTAGCGGCACAGGCGCGGACCGGGCGGCTTCGTGCACTCGCGGTGACGAGCGCGAAACGCGCCGAGATCGCGCCCGACCTGCCGACGGTCGCGGAATCCGGCTTGCCGGGATTCGAATCGAGCCAGTGGTGGGGGTTGTACGGGCCCGCCGGTTTAGCGGCGCCTGTTGTGAACCGCCTCAACGCCGAGGCGAACAAGGTGCTGAAGACCGCCGATGTGAAGAAGCGTCTGGCCGCGGACGGCGCGGAGACCGGCGGCGGAAGCCCGCAGCAGCTCTCGACCTATCACAAGGCCGATTACGAGAAGTGGGGCAAGGTCGTCAAGGCCGCCGGCATCAAGCCGGAGTCCTGAGAACTGGGCAACCGGGCCTCGACCTGAGGACCGCGCGTCCTCGCTGGACAGCCTGCTTGCGGCTTTAAGAGCGAAGCAGCGCGTTGGACGCCTCGAACGCGCGCATCGTGTGCTCCACGCTGTACGGATGCTCTTCGAAGCTTTCGGGATCCCATTCGCTGCGAGGCGTCTCGAAAAAGTCACCGCCGTAAACGTGGATGGCCGCGGTTACCTGATCGAGCGGATTCGTTACCGCATGGATGATGTTCTTGCCGAGGGGAGCCGTATCCCCGGCGCTCAATGCCTTCGTCCCGTGTCGGATCAGGCCGCGCTCGTCGCGCCGGTAGAAAGTGTTCTGCTCGCAACCGGCATAGATGCCGATGACGGCCCACATGCGATGGTCGTGCGGGTGAATTTGCATGCGCGGCCCCCAGCACAGGTTCAGAATCGTCAGGTCGTCTGACTTGTAGAGCGTCGTGACGCCCGCGCGTTGAGGCTCTCCGAGTGCACGCATTAGGCCGGTCGCATCGCTGACCGCCCGGGCCACCAACTCGTTGACGGCGGCGCGCGCGTCGGTTTCCCCGAGCGCGATTCGGCATTCTTCGATGAATCGGTCTGTCTGAAACATGGCGTTATCTCCGGTCAGTGGACCATGACCGCACCGAAAGCATAAACCGAACGCGGCGGGCGGACGAGACTTTCACGCGGTAACGAAGAGCAATGAGAATAGGGCACCTCTGAATAAGCCCTGGTGGAGTCGTCAGCGTCATTCTGGCGAAGGCCAGAATCCATTTGGATCAGAACGTTAACCCTGGATGCCGGCGTACGCCAGCATGACGATGAGGTTGATCAGAGCGTCCTTAGCGATCCGCAGCGCGGCATGGGGAACACGCGCGATCCGGTGAGCGAGCGTGTTCCGCTTCGGCTTTACTCGATCTTGTATCCGCTCTGCTTCACCACTCTCGACCACTTTTCCTTCTCCGACGCCAGCCACAGTCCCAGTTCCTGCGGCGTCTTGGCCTGCTGGCGCGAGCCCTGCGAATTGAGTTTTTCGCTGACGTCGGGCAGCGCGATGATACGTTTTACCTCGTTGTAGATTTTGTTGATAAGGTCGGGGGGCAGTTTCGCGGGCCCGATGATGCCTTGCAACGAACCGGCCGTGTAGCCTTCGAGGCCGGGCGTTTCTGCGACGGTGGGCACGTGCGGGAACATCGGCTCGCGCTGCTCGCTCGAGACCGCGATCAACTTCAGCTTGCCGCTTTTGACGTGCGCCCAGGTCTGAAGCACGCCCATGAACAGGAAATCGCCGTCGCCGGTCATCACCGAAAGCACCGAGCTCTGGCCGCCCTTGGTCGGGATATAGACCCAGTTGGTGCCCAGGCGCTGCTGCATCGCGAGGGTGGAGAGGTGCAGGGTGCTGCCGAGCCCCACCGGAACGTTGAGTTTTCCGGGATTTTTTCTGGCGAGCGCGATCAGTTCCGCCACGGTCTTCACCGGTACGCTCGGATGCGTCGTCAGCAGGTAAGGCGAAAACGTCACCGTGGTGATGGGCGCGACATCGCGCAGGATGTCGAACGGCAGCTTGGGGAACATGCTGGGCGCGATCGAAAGATTGCCGAGGTCCATCAGCATCAGGGTATGGCCGTCGGGCGGTGCACGAACGAGCATTTCCACCGCGATGTTCCCGCTCGCACCGGGACGCGAGTCTGAAATGATCTGTTGTCCCCACACTTCGGTGAGCTTCGCGCCGATCATGCGCACGAGTATGTCGGAGGTGCCGCCGGGGGGCGCGCCCACGAGCACGCGTATCGGTTTTACGGGCCAGGCCTGCGCCGGGCTGGCTGCGGGCGTTTGCGCCTGTGCATACCCGCAGC
>JBKJKJ010000077.1:0-5610 GCA_046597455.1 Burkholderiales bacterium | reverse complement strand
CGCGTCTTCGGGTTGAACGTCTTTCGCCATGATACCTAAAGTATGGCGTGCGCGGCACGTCATTCGTGATTCGGCTCGAGCGGTTTGACATACGCTTGAGAAATCAACACGCGGGCGAGTACGATTGCGCGAAATGCCGATTCAGGCGCTTCAGCAGCATGGTGCGTGTCGCCAAAGATTTTCGAATCCTCAAATAGTCTGGTGGTGTGCAGCACACGCTTGCCGGCGTGCGTCGATTATGTGAGGTACCGTAACGGCCGACAGGTAGGGCAGCCGTAAGCCGTATCATGTATGCCGTCGAAGTTGCGCCGCACTCCGCGAGAGTGGCGCCCACTGATACACGTGTCGTCTCCGTCGCATAGATACTGGACAGGACGGGATGCTGCATATCGCGGTCAAAAAAAAGGGCGCCGAAGCGCCCTTTTTATCGTTGGGCTTGAATCAGCCTCGATCAGCCTCGGGTAGCGCGAGCCGCCCGACGCGAACGCTTGGCTTTGGGCTCGGCCATGCCGGTGCCGGAACTGGCTGCGGCGCCAGTGGTCGTGGTCGTGGTGCTCGCACCTGCACCCGTACCGGAGCTCGCGGCTCCGCTGCTGCGGGTGGTCGACGGGCTCGTGCTGCTCCCGCCCATCGTGCTCGGCCCCGCCTTACCCGGAGTCGGATCCGATGCACCCATTTGCCCACCTGCGGTGCCCGGTCCCATGCGGCCGGCTTTATCGGTATCCGCAGGCGAACCCTGTGCGGCGTATGCGCCCGTCACTGCCACAGCCATTACACCTGCGGCCAACACCATCGTGAGCTTTCTCATGAACTACCTCCCGGAAAATGATTAATGCCGCGACGCTCCACAAGCCCGCGGACGCCAGTTCGATGCAAGCGACGTGCCTAAATGCCATCGTCTGCCATCGCCGACCGAGTCCTCCGCGTCGACGGTCTGTGCAATGCGCGGGTTGCGATCCAGGCCGCGGGAACGGCATCCTGGCCGAGTTGACTGCAGGGTTTCGTGCCGACGGCATGCTCTCGCTCGTTACCCGAAGAACCGACGCGTGGCTATTCTGCCCTCCAGCGCCCGGCGTCGCCGCACCGGTACGGCGCTTGCCCTCGAAATCCACGCATTCACGCGGCATATTCAGCGGTAAATACCATGCCGATGCCGCCGCACGATCTATGATCGCACGCCTGGGAAGCCGGTGAAACCAAAGCAGTTCGCAGAGTTGATAAAGCGCGCCTTGAGCGCATGGTCCGACGATTACGCGCCGAGCATGGGCGCGGCTCTGTCCTATTACACGCTGTTTTCGATCACACCGTTGCTCGTGATCGTCATCGCACTGGCGGGCTTCTTCTTTGGCGACGATGCGGTGCGCGGCGAGATTTTCGCCCAGCTCTCGGGACTGCTGGGACCCGAAGCAGCCCAGGCTGTCGAGGGAATGCTGAAAAGCGCCAGCAGGCCCAAGGAGGGCGCCCTTGCCGCGGGCATCAGCCTGGGTGTGCTGGTGATCGGCGCCACAACCGTGCTGGGCGAGTTGCAGAACGATCTCGACCGTATCTGGCGTGCGCCCTTGCAGACGAAATCGTCCGGGGTCTGGAGCTTCGCGCGCTCCCGGGGGCTTTCGATCCTCCTGATCATGGGCATAACGTTCGTCCTGGCTGTGTCGCTCGTATTCAGCGCCGCGGTGGCCGCGCTGGGCACAGTGAGGTCGGCGAATTTACAAGGCTGGGAAATGCTTGCTCATGGGCTCGATCTTGCGGCCAATTTTGCGCTGATGACCTTACTGTTCGCGCTGATCTACAAGATCGTGCCGCGGGTTCGCATACAGTGGCATGACGTCTGGGTAGGCGCTGGCGTGACCGCTTTGCTGTTCGCGGTCGGCAAAGTTCTGATCGGGATTTACATCGGGAAAAGCAACCTCGCGTCAGGATTCGGTGCTGCCGGCTCGCTGGTCCTGCTGATGGTGTGGGTGTATTACTCCGCGCAGATATTCCTGATCGGCGCCGAATTCACCTGGGTCTATGCGCACGAGTACGGATCCCGTAGCGGACTCGCAGCGCACACATCTCAGCCGGCCGTTGCGGTGCCGAGCAAAAGCGACAACGCGCAGACGATCACCCGCGCTGTCTGACGAATCCGACCCGCGACGAATCGTGGACGTCGTCATCGCCGGGTACGGCAACCGTAAAGCCGCCGGAGCAGACCCACACTAAAGCGCTTCGCAATGACAGGCATTCCGTCAAAAACCGTTGCGGAATCTGCTCGCGATGAGTATAGTGGCCGCCAGTTACCCGCTGGTGTAACGCCGCCCGGCAAGAACGGCATGCAACCAGCCCGAGCCCTGGGAATTAAGGCAGGCACAAAACCAACGCGATGCGTTGAGTTTGGAACTGGGAGAGCAGAAGCTACGATGACTATGAATCTGGTGCTCGCTACGGGCTTGGCTTACGCTTTCATTGGTGCGCTGATCATGTTCATTTCGCACCGTGCCATTTACCGCCGCGCGACCCAGATCGTAGCCGGCTATCCGAAAGTGCTCGCCGCTTTGCGTGCCCAGCGCCATGATGGACGGTTTGGTCTCACCGTCCTGCTCTCGGGCAATGTCCTCCAGGTGTTGGCGGCGTGCGGATACAGCGCGCCGCTCGTGCATTGGCGTTATCCGGCGGCGTTAGCAGCCGGCGCGTTGCTCCTGTATGGAATCTGGCGCATCTTGGCATCCCGCCGCATCGCGCGCCGATCGACCGTATCGCCGGTGACTCGCGGGACGGTGCGCTCGGCCTATGAAACACGGCGGTCCCGAGTGCTGCTCGATGCGGCTCGTCGCGAAGCAGCGAACCGCCTGGCACGCGAGCAGGCGAAGGGCCCGCGCGACCGCAGCGTGGTTTATCTTGCGCATGAATGGGAATGCCGCTGGTGGAGCGATAAGTTCGGCGTGACGACGGTGGCGCTGAAGGCCGCAGTTCGTCAGGTCGGACCCATGGTCGCGGATATCGAGCGCCATTTCGCGATGAGAAGCCGCGCCCGCTACGCGTTCGCCGCCGCAGCGTAGACCTCTAGTTCCATCCTCTCGCCACCGATCGACTCGCGAGTCAGTCGGCTCGTGCAGCTAACTGCGTTTCTTTCGGCGCGGCGCAACTGTGGTGCGAACCTCTGTGGTGCGCAAGGCCGCCCGCCAACCCGTTCTCGCGTCCGGTACGCTATAGCCGTGTCGCGCTGCATCGGCGATGCATTCATCCAGTGCGGCGAAATTGCGGCTGCTCTCGGTCACGTCACGCCGATCTGAGCAACGCCAGATCCAGCTTTCGTCGTAGCGCTGCAGGAAATCCCAGATCACGGGCGCATCCCCTTTTGGCCGGCGTGGTGCGAATCTACGCGTTTCGTGCGTGCGCGCACTGATAATCGTTCGCCATAAACGCTCACTGGCCGCGATCGATCATTTATACGTCACGCCGACTGGATTTCGGCGAAGCCGGTTCGGGCTTATTTTTGTTCCCACCCATCGTGTGCCACGACGCCTGCGCGGTCAATCGAGAAAGTTTGACGCGAACAAAAAGAATTCAGTTGCGCCCGCCGTGACAGCGAGCGCGGTTGCAAGGCCGGTGTGAGGGGCACGCGGCACACGCCACGCGCGCATATGGGCGGCAGGCAAGAAAGGCAGGCGACGCTCAGCGGCATTGAGAAACCGCACCGCAGCGGGCGGCGAGTCGCGTGTGCGGCGCGTGCTACAATTCCGCGTGTTTTTTATTGCGTTTCAGCCATGCAGCTACCTGATCGACAAGCACTATCCATAGATCCAGGTCACTTGCGCTGCAGCGCGATCCGATGCGCATATTGGTAAGCAACGACGACGGTTACTTCGCGCCCGGCATCAGCGTGCTCGCCGAAGCGCTCGCGTTGTGTGCGGAAGTGACCGTCGTAGCCCCCGAGCGTGATCGCAGCGGGTCGAGTAATTCGCTTACGCTCGACCGGCCGCTGACTGTGCGGCGGGCGCCGAACGGTTACCTGTACGTCAACGGCACGCCGACCGATTGCGTGCATCTCGCCGTCACTGGTCTGCTCGATGTGCTGCCCGACGTCATCGTCTCCGGCATCAATTACGGCGCGAACATGGGAGACGACACCATTTACTCGGGCACAGTGGCCGCTGCCACGGAAGGTTTCCTGCTGGGCATCCCGTCGATCGCCATATCGCTCGTCGCCGAAGGCGGCGGGCACTTCGAGACGGCTGCGCGAGTCGCCCGCGAGCTCGTGCAGCGCTTCGAGTCGCGGCCCCTGAACCAGCCTGTGCTGCTCAATGTGAACGTGCCGGACCTGGAACACACGGCGTTGCGCGGAATGGTCGTTACGCGATTGGGCAAGCGGCACAAAGCCGAAGCGGTCGTGAAATCGACGACGCCGCGCGGCGAGGTCGTCTACTGGGTAGGCGCCGCAGGCGGGGCGCAGGATGCAGGCGCCGGTACCGATTTCCATGCCGCGGCAAACGGATTGGTCTCCGTGACCCCCTTGCAGATGGATCTCACGCGTTATTCTCAGATGCAGACGGTCAGCGACTGGCTGGGCGTCGGATGAGCGGCCAGCATAGCGGCATCGGCATGACCTCCCAGCGCACGCGCATGCGCATGGTCGAGCGACTGCGCAGCAAGGGCATACGAGACGAGGTCGTGCTCGCCGTGATGGGCGAGGTGCCGCGGCATCTGTTCGTGGACGAAGCCCTGGCAAGCCGCGCGTATGACGACATTTCCCTTCCGCTCGGCTTCGGACAGACGATCTCCAGTCCGTACACGGTCGCGCGCATGACTGAGCTCGCGCGCGCGGGCGGCGCGCTCAACAAAGTCCTCGAGATCGGAACCGGGTGCGGATACCAGGCAGCCGTATTGTCCCGGGTGGCCAAAGAGGTTTATTCGATCGAGCGCGTGGCGGGTCTGCTGTCAAAGGCGCGCAAGCATTTTCGCGAGCTGCGCATGCTCAACGTGCGGCTTCGGCATGCGGACGGGAACGCGGGCATGCCCGAAGTCGCGCCTTTCGATGCGATCGTGATGACGGCCGCCGCGATGCACGTGCCGCGCGAGCTGATGGAGCAGCTTGCCGTGGGTGGTAAGATGATCCTGCCCATGACGCACAGCGGTGAGCAGCGTCTTTGCATGATCGAACGATCGGCCCACGGTTACGTCGAAAAGAAAATGGATGTCGTGAAGTTTGTCCCCCTGCTGCCCGGCGTGGCCTGAACCGCTGTGCATCCCGACCTGAGAATGCTGATGCTGTGCGGATTGACGGGGATCTTCACCGTCGGCTGCGTGGCGAACCGTCCGGCGCCGGTGATCGAGCGTGCGGCTGCGGGAAAGCAGGGCGCAGCGTCCCCCGTAGTGGTCTCTCCGTCGAACGCGCGGCCTGCGCCGCGGGCGGCCGAATCGCGCCCTGACTCGTACACGGTCAAGGCCGGCGATACGCTTTACAGCATTGCGCTCGAGCACGGCCTCGACTATCGAGAGCTTGCGCTATGGAACGGTCTCGACAACCCCGCAGCGCTGCGCATCGGCATGCAGTTGCGCCTGTCTGCACCGGCGGGCGCGGGTGCGGGCGCGGTGGTCTCGGCCCCGCTGAAGTCGCCGGGTGGAACGGTG
>JBKJKJ010000603.1:0-4568 GCA_046597455.1 Burkholderiales bacterium | reverse complement strand
GTCGCCGGCCCGCTGGAGATGTTCGCCTCGGCGGGCGGCGTGCACGTCGCGCGTGTGCTGTTGGCGGAATTCGCGACCAATATCGCGCGCGTCATCGAGCAGCGCAGAGTAGAAGGCAGTGTAGCCGTGCCGGAGCAGGCGGGCGCGGCGTCCGGAACGAAGATCCTGGGGCGCGCGCTGCTCGACGGCGCGCGCAATATCATCGGCAGGAACGACAAGGGAAGCGCGTGAGCGACATGAGCGAGGTAAATGGATACGAGGTGTTGTCGCAGGCCTTCGTGGCGGAAGGGGTGGATACGATGTTTGCGCTGCTGGGCGACGCCAACATGTACTGGGGCGCCATCATGGCGCAGAAGTACGGCGTGCGCGTGGTGCACGCGAGGCACGAGCACTGCGCCTGCGCCATGGCGGATGGTTATGCCCGTCACACCGGCAAGGTGGGTGTGGCGACCGTCACGTGCGGGCCGGGCTTCACGCAGATCATGACGGCGCTCGCTACCGCCGCGCGCGGCAGCATTCCGCTGGTCGTCTTCGCCGGCGACTCGCCGACGTCATCCGCCTGGTACGTTCAGCAGCTCGAGCTCGGGCCGCTCGCCACCGCGACCGGCGCGCGCTACCTGCCGGTTAAAAGCGTGGACCGGATGCTCGACACCGTGCGCGAAGCCTTTTACACCGCGCGACAGGAGCGCTGCCCCGTGGTGCTCGGCGTGCCGATGGATCTGCAGAAAGCGCCGTTTCCGTGGGGTGCCGAGTATTCGCCATCCACCGAGCTCATGCCCACGCCACAGCGTCCGGCGCCTGATCCCGTCCTGGTGGACCAGCTTGCGGCGATGATCGCGGAGGCTCAGCGTCCGATCATCCTCGCCGGGCGCGGCGTGCTGCGCTCCGGTGCTGCGTCGGCGCTGGAGGCGCTGGCCGAGCGCTGCGGCGCGTTGCTCTCGACTTCACTCTTCGCCAAGGGGCTTTTCGACCACAACCGCTTCGGCATCGGTGTTGCCGGCGCCTACGCCAGCCCCCTGGCGCGCGAGGAGTTTGCTGCGTGCGACTTGCTGATCGGTGTCGGTGCGGGTCTGGGGCACTACACGACCGAAGCGGGCTACCTGTACCCGAACGCGAAGACCGTTCAGATCGACTTGAATCCGCGCGGCCTGTATCAGGGCTTGCGCATCGCGGACCTGCATATCAGGGCGGATGCCAAAGCCGCTGCCGAAGCCGTGCTGGCGAAGCTCGCCGAGCGCGGCCATGCCTCGGCCGGCGCGCGCACGCCCATGCTCGCCAACCAGATCGCGTCCACGGCAGCGCGGCCCGACGGCAAGGAGTTTCTCGTCGCGCCCGGCACGGTGGATCCGCGGCCGGCGATGCTGGAGCTCGATGCGGCGATCCCGAAGGACTGGACCGTGATCAGCGGCGGTGCGCATTTCGCGGGCATCGTCGTGACGCACATGTACGGCCGCCGCGCGGAGCACGTGCACGTGATCAACGATTTCGGCGCGATCGGTTCGGCGTTTCCGATTGCGATCGGCATGGCCGCAGCGCGCGGCGACGGCAAGGTGCTGCTGATCGAAGGCGACGGCAGCCTGATGATGCATATCCAGGAGCTCGAAACCATACGCCGCCAGGGCATCCGGATGCTGATCTGCACGGTGAACGACGGCGGTTACGGCGCCGAGGTACACAAGTTCAATGCGCAGGGCTACGACCCGGCCGAGTCGAAGCATGGCCGAGGCGACATTGCGGCCATTTCGCGTGGATTCGGACTGCGCGGCGAAAAGATCACGAGCCTCGGCCGCTTCAAGGATCTTCTCGCTGCACACGAGCAGGCCGGGCAGGCCGAGCTGTGGGATCTGCACGTGGACGATGCCATCCCGTCCGCGCCGTACCGGCGCATCCACTACGGGGAGGTGTGAGCGTAGACGCCAGGCGGCGCGCCATATCACGAGTTTCGCCGTTTTCGGACATGATCGTCGGCATGCCGCAGTGTCCGAAAACGGCCAGACAGGGCCGGTTGCCGTGCTCATAATGCACTCATGGCACTCGACTCCCGCACCTGTTACCGGGCGCTCAAAGCGCGCGACGCGCGGTTCGACGGCCGCTTTTTCGTAGCGGTCTCCTCGACGCGGATTTACTGCCGGCCGGTGTGCACGGTCAGGGTGCCCAAGCCCGAGAACTGCCGCTTCTTTCCGAGTGCAGCCGCTGCCGAGTCGCACGGCTACCGGCCTTGCCTGCGTTGCCGGCCCGAGCTCGCGCCGGGCAACGCGAGTGTGGATGCCACGACGCGCCTGGCCCAGGCCGCCGCGAGCATGATGGAAGACCGCGCGTTGGACACCGAAGGCTTCGAGGCGATTGCCGCGCGCCTCGGTATCACCGACCGCCACCTGCGCCGTGCTTTCGGCGCCGAATTCGGCGTCTCACCGGTGGAATTCGCGCAGACGCAGCGGCTGTTGCTCGCCAAGCGTCTTCTGACCGATACGGCGCTGCCGGTCACCGAGGTGGCGTTCGCGAGCGGCTTTCGCAGCGTGCGGCGTTTCAACGCGCTGTTCAGGCAGCGCTATCGACTCAAGCCCAGTCAGCTGCGCGTCCCGCGGCGGGGCGCTGCGCCGGCGGACGCTGCACTCGACGTGCTCGAATTCGAGCTGAGCTTTCGGCCGCCTTTCGACTGGGCCTCGATGAGCGCATTCCTCGGCGTGCGCGCAATCCCCGGCGTCGAAGCGGTGGAGGACGGCCGCTATCGCCGCACCGTGCGTATCGAGATCGACGGCACGGAGCATCGGGGATGGATTGCGGTGGGGTTGTCGCCGCGCAAACCCACGCTGCGGGTCGCGGTCTGCGCATCGCTGGCGAAAGCGCTGCCGCCGGTGCTCTCGCGCGTCAAGGCGCTGATGGATGTCGCATGCCATCCCGCCGAAGTGGCGAAAGCGCTGGGTGCGCTGGCAAAACGACAGCCTGGCTTGCGCGTCCCGGGCGCATTCGATGGATTCGAGATGGCCGTGCGTGCGATTCTCGGTCAGCAGGTGACGGTCGCTGCGGCGCGTACGGTGGCGGGCCGCTTCGCCGCCACGCTCGGCGATCCCATCGAGACCCCGTTCCCCGCATTGACGACACTGTTTCCAACGGCGGAGCGCATTGCTGCGGTATCGCCCGAGCGCATCGCCCGCCTCGGCATGCCCGGCGCGCGCGCTCGCACCATCGTCGCGCTCGCGCACGCGGTCGCGGACGCCCGCCTCGATCTCAGGCCGAACGCAGATATCGAGGCGACGCTCGACGGGCTGCGCGCGCTGCCGGGCGTGGGGGAATGGACTGCGCAGTACATTGCGATGCGGGCGCTCTCCTGGCCGGACGCCTTTCCCCACACGGATCTGGGCGTGATGAAAGCGCTCGGCGAGAACAACGCGAGGCGAGTGCTCGCCGCAGGCGAAGCGTGGCGGCCGTGGCGCGCGTATGCCGTGATGCATCTATGGCAATCACTCTAGCAGCCTGTCGGACTGGACCTCATCAATGAGTGCTTTTCATTTTAGGCGCTTGTCGCACCGCAAGGGCGACAAGCGCCTCGGGAGTAACCATGCGCTACTACGATCTCTATGAAAGCCCCCATGGCCAGATGCTGCTCGTCGCAGCAGACGCAGGTCTTTCCGGCGTCTACTTCGAGGGCCAGAAATATCATGCGCAGGTCGAGCCGACGTGGCGGCAGGATGGGTGCCACGCGCCGGTGCGTCAGGCAAAGCGCGAACTCGCCGAATACTTCGGCGGCGAGCGCGAGCGTTTCGAGACCGCGCTCGCGCCCGAAGGCACGCCATTTCAGCGGTCGGTGTGGAAAGCGATCGCGACGGTCGGCTTCGGGCAGACCATTACCTACGGCGAGCTTGCGCGTCGCGCGGGGTGCCCGGGCAGTGCGCGCGCCGCGGGCGCTGCAACCGGGCGCAATCCGCTCACCATCATCGTCCCTTGCCACCGCATCGTCGGCTCGAACGGACGTCTGACAGGCTATGCGGGCGGCCTCGACCGAAAACGTGCGCTGCTCGCGCACGAGTCGGGAATCCCGGATCTGCTGTCGGCTGCCTGAGCGAAAATCAGCTCAGCACTACGCCCCTTACTCTATCTTCGCTCCGGAAATCGTAACCACCTTCTTCCACTTCGCAGTTTCCACATTGACGAATTTCACGAATTGCTCCGGCGTGACCGGCGCGGCGGAAACACCGTTGTCGAAGAATCGCTTCTGCAACTCGGGCGCTGCGAGCGCCTTCATCATGGCTGCGTGTATCGTCGAGACGACGGGTTGAGGCGTGGCTTTCGGCACTGCATAGCCTTGCCAGACGGTGACTTCGAAATCGGGGATGCCGGATTCCATGATCGTGGGCACGTCGGGAACCTGAGGTGCACGCTTCGCCGACGTGACGGCGAGCGCCCGCAGCCGTCCGGATCTGACGTGAGGCAACGGACCGGCATCGACCTCATCCATGTGCCTTACAAGAATTCTTCGCAGGGTTACGCCGATACGATCAGCGGCGAAATTCAGGCATTTTTCTTCAATCTTCCCGGTCCGTTGCCTCACGTCCGGATCTGACGTGAGG
>JBKJKJ010000215.1:0-2679 GCA_046597455.1 Burkholderiales bacterium | reverse complement strand
CGCGGATCTGGATACCGTGCTCGCCGATCCGGGCATCGACGCCATCGTTCTGGCCACACCGCACAGCGTTCACGCCGAGCAGATACTCGCTGCGACGAACGCCGGGAAATCGGTATTCACCGAGAAGCCCTTTACCCTGACCTCGCGCACCGCAAGAGAAGCCGTGCGCGCCGCCATGCGCAGCAACGTCACGCTCGCGGTCGGTTTCAACTGGCGTTTTCAGCCTGCCCTCCAGGAAATCCGCGCAATGCTCGACGACGGGCGCCTGGGCACGCTGCTGCACATCGAAGGCAACTTCTGCGGGCCGAGCGTATACCGCTTCGGCAAGGATCACTGGCGCCAGCAGCGCGAAGAGGGACCCGCCGGCGGCATGACGGGCCGCGGCATCCACGTGGTCGACGCGATGATGTATCTGGCGGGCCAGGTCGACACCGTCTACGCGCAAAGCAAGCGTCTCGCACTCGACTATGGCATCGACGACACGACTTCGATGCTGTTCGACTTCAAGGACGGGGCCACCGGTTATCTCGGGACCGTCATCGCGACCGCCGAGACCTGGCGCATGCAGGTCTTCGGCTCCAAAGGCTGGGCGGAAGTCGGCGACGTCGAGCACCTGACCACGTGGCAGATGAAAACCTGCGCCGTCGACCCGGAGGATCTCACCACGCACCACAGGCCGCAGGTGCGCACCTTCGTGATGACCAGCACCGAGCGCGCCGAGCTCGAAAACTTTGCCGATGCCGTCAGCGAAGGCCGTCCGCTCGCCGTCTCCGGCGGCGACGAAGAACACGGCGTCGCGGTTCTCGAAGCCATACTCGAGTCGGCGCGGACGGGTGAAAAGATCACGGTGGGCGAGCGCCCCGGCAGTCGCCGCCGCGCATCTACGGGAACCGAGGATTCGCCGATGGTCGAAACCACGAAACGCCTCTTCAAATCGGTGCAGGAGACGTTCCGTGACGTGGTCGAGAACGTGATCGGCCCCACGCCGGCTGCATCCCAGCGCGCGGGTGACCCGCAGGCGAAGCGGCGGCGGGACTCGAAAAAGACGACGCGCTCGGCGGGACAGACCGCGACGCGACGCGCATCGAAGAAATCGTCCCGGTCCCCGGGGAAGAAATCCGCACGCCCGAGCACCAAGCGCCCTGCGCGCACCTCGACCGGCCAGCCTGCGCGCGCCACCGCCAGAAAGCGTTCGGCGCAGGGCGCACACCGCGCCGCCACCAAGAAAGCGGCACGGCGCAAATAGCCGCGGTTCGGGGGTGCGACGCTAGAAGCGGTCCGCCCGGTAAGGTGCGATGTCGATGTTCGGTCGCCGGCCCGCGACCAGGTCCGCGACGATCCGACCGGTCGGTGCGCCGCTGCACAACCCGACATGACCGTGCCCGAAAGCGTAATAGACGTTCCCGTACCGGGTCGCACGTCCGATCACGGGCAGCGAATCGGGCATAGACGGGCGGCGCCCCATCCATCGCGTTGCGTCAGCCGGGCTGATGTCGGGAAATACGCGCCGCATGTGCTTGTCGAGGATGTCGGCGCGCGCGTAATCGGGTTCAGCGGCTATTCCCGCGAACTCGGATTGCCCGGCAATCCTCAGCCCCATTTCCATCGGGGTGATGAAAAATTTGTGCTCAGGCATGAACACCGGCATCGGCAGGGTATGCCTCGGATCCGAATAGGTGACGTGATAACCGCGCTCGGCCTCGAGTGGAACGCGGTCGCCCAGTCGCGCCGTAAATGCGTTCGAGTGCGAGCCTGCGCAAATGACCAGCGTCTCGACCGGCAGGCGGCCTTCGCTCGTCAAAAGCGACCGGGGGCCGTCGGCGCCGATTTCGATGTCGCGCACTTCGCGCTGCAGGAACACGCCGCCGTCGCGCTGGAATTGCGCTGCGAGCGCTTTGGTCAGGCGGCCCGGATTGGCGACGAAGCCCTGCTCGGGCAGATAAAGGCCGATTTCGTAGCGGCCCGTGAGCTGGGGCACGAGCGCCTTGATGCCGGCGTCATCGATTTCCTCGACCATAACCCCGCGGTCCCGCCGCAACTTCCACGCGAGGGCATCGCCGAGGTACGACGCCCGCTTGTCATACGTCACCACGTATCCCGTCCTGCGGATGAGGTCGGTCACGCCGGCGTGCTGCACGAGCGGCTCATAGGCATCGAATGTCTGCCTGAGCAGCGGCCTCAGGGCATCGGCGATACGCTCCACGCGCGCCGGCCGTGACGCCGCGAGGAAACGCAGCAGCCACGGCGCGGCTTTGGTCAGATAGCGCCAGCGGATGGTCAGCGGCCCCATCGGATCGGCGAGATACCCGGGCACTTTCCAGTGGATGCCGGGGGTAGCGAGCGGCACGCACGAACCGGGGCTGAGAATGCCGGCGTTTCCGAAAGAGCAATACTCGCCGGGCTCACGCATATCGACGAGGGTCACGGCGTGGCCGTCGCGCCGGAGATAGCACGCGGTTGCCACGCCGACGATGCCGGCGCCGATGATGGTTATTTTCTGGGGCAAAAGGGGGTTACAGGAAAAGGACGCCGGACGATTTTAGCGGCAAATTGAAGGCCATCGCCGATGCTGCTAAAATGAGCGCGCTTTATCTCTCCACCCGGGCGGTTAACTCAGCGGTAGAGTGCCACCTTCACACGGTGGAAGCCACTGGTTCGATCCCAGTACCGCCCACCAAT
>JBKJKJ010000298.1:0-4410 GCA_046597455.1 Burkholderiales bacterium | reverse complement strand
AGCGGACCGCCGCCGCTTTCTTGGCAATCTCGGAACGTTGCTCCGCAGGCATTTTTGCGGCCCTAGCTGCCCCGCCCTTAATCCCGCCCGCCTGCCCGCGCGAAATCGCGGCCGGGTCTTTCCCCGCGTTTGGATCGGGATCGGCTGCCTCGCCAGTCGAAATATCAGCGATCAGCTTGGCGAGCTGGTTTGTATCACGCGGTCTTTTCGGTTGTGCCATTGCGCAATCTTACCCGGTGATGCGATTATCGCAACGATTGTTACTTTCGAAGTGATACGGACGGTTTCCTATGAAGATCGTGGTTTTGGCGCTTTGCTTGGTGATCGTCGGGTGCGATCAAGTCAAAAGCAAACTGGCCGCCGAGTCAGATAAGCCGCAACCAACGGAACATTTTCAACTGGCCGTTGATGCCACAGGCAACGCATGGCGATGGAACACAATTACCGGTGAAACTTGGAAGTGCTGGCAAGGCATGCCGGGCGTGTCTCGTCCGACCTGCTATCCAATGTATCTCGGCCAGTAGCCGTTGTTACAAATCAAACTGAGACACTACCGCCGACTCGAATCCATTGCGCGGCAGCGAGGCCACGCTTAACATGCAGGACGACTTTCTCGACCTGCGTGCGCGAGTGCCGGGCAGATGGCCGAACCCTCCAACTCTGCGAAAGGCATTCCAGGTGCAAAAAGCGCTATTGAGAAAATCGCTCGTCGGCCTGTCGTTATTGTCGCTTGGGGCGTGCGCGCCGCAAGCTCTCCAGCCACCGCAGCAGCAGCCGCAGCGCGCCGACGCGAACCGGACGCTGACCCCGGTGACGGATGAGATGCTCCGCAATCCGCCGGCGGCGGACTGGCTCATGTTCCGGCGCACCTATGACGGCAGCGGCTACAGCCCGCTCGATCAGATCACCACGCGCAATGTCTCCCGGCTTCAGGTCGCGTGGACGTGGGCACTGAGCACCGGCGCCACCGAAATCACCCCCATCGTCCACGACGGCGTGCTTTTCGTCTTCAACTACGCGGACAAGGTGCAGGCGCTCGATGCGACGAACGGCGACCTCATCTGGGAATACAAGCGGGATCTGCCGCCCAAACTGGTCGCTGCCGGGGGCAATCCGCTGGCCAAACGCAACATGGCGATCTACGGCGACAACCTGATCGTCGCGACTTCCGATGCGCACCTCATTGCGCTCAACACCAAGACGGGCAAAGTCACGTGGGATCACGCGACCGATGACTGGACCAAGGGGTGGCGCTATACGGGTGGACCGCTGGTCGCGGGCGGCAAAATACTCCAGGGCATGAGCGGTTGCGGCAATGCCCAGCCTGGCGGCTGTTACGTTACCGCACACGATCCGAACACCGGTGCGGAAGCGTGGCGTTTTCATACCATCGCACGCCCGGGAACGCCCGCAGGCGACACCTGGAACGGCATGCCGCTTGAAAAGCGTCACGGGGCCTCGACCTGGAACGCCGGCAGTTACGATGTCGAGACGAACACCTTCATCGTCGGCGTCGGCCAGCCCTATCCGTGGGTCGCCGAAATGTCGGGGCTTTCACCCAGGAAAGACGGCGCGAACAACGATGCCCTCTACACCGATTCGACCCTGGCGCTCGATCCTGCGACCGGCAGGCTGAAATGGCACTTCCAGCATCTGCGCAACGACACGTGGGACCTGGACTACGCGTATGAGCGCATCCTGATCGACCTTCCCTATCAGGGAAGGACCCGCAAGGCGCTCGTCACCGTCGGGAAACTCGGGATCATCGAAGTGCTCGATCGCACCACGGGCGAGTGGCTCTGGCACAAACAGACGATCTATCAGAACGTGGTCACCGCGATCGATCCGAAGACGGGTGCGAAGAGCATCAACCCTGATTCGATCCCCCGCATCGGCAAAACGACCGTGAACTGTCCCGCCGATCCGGGCGGGCGCGGCTGGCCTGCGACGGCTTACAGCCCCAGGACCAAGATGTTGTATCTCCCGCTCAACGAATACTGTTCCGACACCACCCCCACGCCGCTCGATGCAGGCGAGGTCTACACCGGCGGCGGACGGGCGATTTTCGCAAGGAAACCCATACCGGGAAGTGACGGCAACATGGGGCGTGTCGACGCGGTGAGCCTGGACACGCAGCAGGCAGCGTGGTCGTACCGTACGCGCGCGGCCCAGACGGGCGCCGTACTGGCGACGGGGGGCGGGCTGGTGTTTTCGGGCTCGTGGGACCGCTACGTGCGCGCGTTCGACGACACCTCGGGTAAGCTGCTTTGGCAAGTGCGCACGAGCAATGCGGTCAACTCGTTCCCGATCACGTATTCGGTCAACGGCAAACAGTATGTCGCGGTCGCTGTCGGGAACGGCTCGAGCCACGCACGATCACTTTCGACGCTGACGCCTGAAATCCGCAACCCGGATGGGGGCTCGGCGCTGTGGGTGTTTGCGCTGCCCGACAATCCCTGAGCGCCATCACGGAGCCGAACGGTGAGCCGTCAGTGTAAGACGGCCCGCCGAATCGTTCGCATCAAACGCCGGCGTCAGTCGCGCTTGAGGCTCATCGCCTGCTGCGCCTTGGGGTCCGTCGGCAGTTCCTTGTCGCCGCTTTTGTAGCCGTTGGCCTGGAGTATGTACGCCAGCACGTCTACATAGACCTTGTCGCTCAGTGCCCCCGGCCGGTCCGGGGGCATTTTGCTTTTCATGTAGGCATAGAGGCTTGCGACGTTGCCGTCGCCCCAGCGCTTGCGGAAATACGATCCGCGCAGCGGCGCGCCGCCGAATTCGCCATCGTCGAGCGCGGCGCCGTGGCAATCGCGGCAGCTGTGGTCATAGGTGGCTTTGCCCTGGGTTACCTGCTCACCTGTAAACGTGACGGCAACCCATGGCTGATCGGACGCGGCCTGCTGCGCCTGCGGAAAAAGATTTTGCCTCAGCGCATGCACAGCCGCTGCATTCATGCTGTCCGTGCGGGCGGAGGCAATCTCGTTCGACTCGTAAGGTTTGAAATCCGCGGCGAGCCGCGCCTTGTTGTCCCACGCGGTCGTGATGTGGTTGAGGACGGCGGCGATTTCGCTGTCTCCGAGGGCTTTCCAATCCGGCATGACGCCCGAGTAGGCCTGGCCTCCCACATCGATGGGCCCCTGGAGACCCGAGAGCATTACGCGGATGAGGTAATCCCGCCCACCGGGTTTGGCAACCAGATTGGGCACGTGTGCCGCGAGCGGGGGGAAGGCTGCAGGGACCCCGCGTCCGTTTTCCTGGTGACAGGCGGCGCACGAATTCTTGTAGGTCGAAGCGCCCAGCTCGGCCGTGACGGGTTTTGAGCCCGGCGGTGATTGACCCAGCGCCAGCGGCAGCGGGCTGCCCATCAAGAGCGCAGCGACTACCAGTGCCATACGTGAAGGCCGGCCGGCCTTCGACTGCACAATCACAACATTCCGAGGCATTGCCCCTCCCACTCAAATTTGGCGTGATTCCCGTCGTGGCCGACGTTGGGCGGAAAAGCCGCCGGTCCTCGAGGCCAAAAGTTGTCACGAGGCAATCTTCGCGCCGACACACCTCGGCCGGTGCATCCATCGGGTACCGTGTCGACCGCTGCGTGCGCTACGTTCTGAGATCCTGAACACGCCGAGCCGGTGTCCCATCCGCTTTTTTCAGCGCCAGCGCCAGCGTAAGCGGATGGGGGGAGGCTTTGCGTGCCTGCTCTCCGATCAGGCGCAGCAGGTGATCTGCATTGGCTTTGCTGTTGACCAGGAGGCCGAGTCGCAGTGCCGCGCCTTTGACTGCGCGAACCTGGGTTGCGACTTGCGGCGCGTTCGACGCGGGCACTTCGGGTACGAGCAAAAGCAGTTCGTTCATTTTTCATCCCGTTTGACGTCTGCGTGTCGTTACGACTGCGTGCGCTGGGACTGGTCCCGTCTGCAGTGCGCGGCGACCTGCGCCTGCGTGGGCTACGACCGCACGCCCGCGTGCAGTACGACCGGCGTGCCTGCAGTGCGTTGAGACCGCACCGGCGTGCACTACGACCGGCACGCCGGCCATTGCGCTTCAAGGCGATTACAGTCGGGTTGCTGATGCAGCGACGCGCGATCGCTACGCAGCCGTGCGGTCATTGCGAGCAGCAACGTGGCGAAGCACCCGACCGCTCCGCTACCCGTTGCGAACGATACCACGCGTCAGCGGCGCGGCATGAAGAGCGAGTCCGTGCGCCACGTGGCACCATCGAGCGGTGACGTGCGCCACGGGGTCGCCACGCCGGCTTTACGCCGGCTCGCGATGTCAACCTGGCTCGAGCCGGCTCGCGAGGACATCCTGCCGCCCCGCGACCATCCGTCCTGGCAGGAGACTTGCCGCATTCCCACGCATCGTGGAACATGCGCTACCGGCTTTTTGCTGCCGCCAGCCACAACAGAAGGA
>JBKJKJ010000254.1:0-4983 GCA_046597455.1 Burkholderiales bacterium | reverse complement strand
CGATGTTGCCGCCCGCGCCGGCGCGGTTGTCGACCACCCACTGCTGGCCCATGCTTTCGCTGAGCCTGGGCGTAATGATCCTCGCCAGCGTGTCGGCGCCGCCACCCGGCGCAAACGGAACCAGCACCCGGATCGGTTTGGATGGATAGTCTGCAGCGTGCGTGCCGTGGACAGGCGCTGCCGTTGCGGCGACCAGAGCGCTCAAGGCACGCACCATGCGCCATGCGTGCGTCATCCGGCTGAACCGTGAAGTCATGAGGTCACCCGGCCCGCGTGAGTCGCACGATCTCACCGGCGTCGGCGAGCTTTTCCATTCCCCACAGGGTTTCGAGCAGTCGATCGCTTTGTGTCCCATTGAGGACCTCGCGTGAGAGCCGGCCGAATTTGTTTTCCAGCTCGGCTTCCGACATGGGATTTTTCCAGTGACCCTTGTGATATTCGACGACCGCGGTGTGGGTTTCGCCGGCCGTGGTGACGAGCGCCATGTTGCACAGCATCGCCTCGGGCATGCGGCGGTCGGCTTCGTCCGTGGCTTTGACCTTGACGCGCTGGGTGAGCGCGCGCAGTCGGGGGTCGCGCAGGTAGGCGTCCCCGAAATGTTTTTCCTCCACTTCGCCATGCATGAGCGCGACCGCGACGGTATACGGCATGCTGTGGTCGGCTGACTCCCGGGTCTTCGGCTCCCATTTGTCGATATCGCCCGCCATGAGGCGTATCGCGGTCGTGACCGTCTCGATCCGGATTTCGGCAATTTCGTCGGGGGTGGCGACTTTGTCCCTGAGCTGCAGGGCTGCTTCGACCACCGTCTGGGAATACTGGCCGAGCGGGAAGCGCTTGATGCTGCACTCCATGATCTTGAAAGAATGGTCGGCGCCGCCGAGGTCGGGCAGCTCGAACGGTTTTCGCGTAACCGCCTTGAAGTAGCCGCCGACGCCTTCGAAGACCGGCGACGGCCCCGTCATTCCGCGCGCCGCCAGGATAGCGGCGAATACGGCATTGCGGCTCGCATTGGCATACGCGCAGCCTTTCCACATCGAGACGTTGCCGATGCGCGTTTGATAAAGCGCGATATTGGGCGCGATACCGAGATTGAATGCCTGGCCGATCTCGGCCTCCTCCAGGCCGAGCAGGCGTGCAGCCGCGGCCGTACTCGCCATGCCGCCGACCGTCACGTGGTCGAAGCCGAGCGGCTTGAGGTCCGCCTGGTCGCACACGCGGCAGAACACTTCGTAGGCGAGCACCGTGGCGACGATCGCGTCCTTGCCGCTGCGGCGCCGCAACTCCGCGATCGCGAGCACGGCAGCGATGCTGTCGCTGGGGTGACCCGATTCGCCAGTGCTCGTGTAGCCATCGTTGAAGTCCAGGAAACGAATCATGACGCCGTTGGCGAAAGCCGCCAGATCGGGGCTCGTCGCCTGACCGTTTCCGATCAGGGTCACCGGCTCGCTGCTGCGCACGGTGGCGGCGACTTCGCGCGCGATCCGCGCGGGTTCGCTCCAGTAGCCGCCCAGCGCGCATCCGAGCGTGTCGATGATCAGGCGCTTGGCCTGGTGTACGACATCGGCAGGCAGGTCTTCGTAACGCAGGCGGGAGGCATAACGGCTCAACTGCTCGACGAGAGTGGTCATCGATTCGGGAGAATGTTCGTGGGGAAAAGAATCATTGTACCCGAGCACGTCACGACCACACCGAGTGACGTTGCGGGATGTCGGTTCCACGCAACCAAACGATGAATTACGCACATAAATCCTCCCCTATTCCGCCACATCTTTGCGGAGCACTCTGTAGAATCGAAGTCAAGCAAAACAAAAGAGGCAATAACCCGTGTCGCAGCCGCATGCGCCCACTTCCGTGAGGCGCTCCGTCCCAACCCCACGCAAGCGCGGGTCCAGGCTTTTCTACGCGGTTGTCATCGTCCTCGGCATTCTGGTCGTCTCGTACGCCGCCTACAGCGAATTCCAGGCCTCGCGCCTCCAGGCCCGCTATTTCTCCGGCATCGCCCGTGACATGAAGTTCGTGGTGGAACCCGGCGCGAGCACCTCCATCCGTTTTCCCCGGAGCGCACCGTACGATCAGCGCCTCGGTTACAGCGAGCTTCCCGCTTTCCTCAAGCGCCTGCAGACGAAGGGCTACGAAATCGACTCCCAGGCGCGAGTCACCGACAAGCTCGGGAACCTGATCGAAGCGGGCTATGCCCCGCCTTACGGCGAGAAAACGCAGGCCGGCCTGAAAGTGATGGACTGCCGCAACGAACCGCTGTTCGACTTCAGCTATCCGGAGCGCGCGTACAAGGATTTCGACGCGATCCCGACAAGCGTGGTGAAAAGCCTGCTTTTCATCGAGAACCGCGAGCTGCTGGACGCGACATACCCCACCCGCAATCCCGCTGTCGAGTGGAGCCGGCTCGGGCGCGCGGTCATGTCGCAGTTCATGAAAGTCGTCGATCAGGAGTACGACGCGCCCGGCGGCAGCACGCTTGCCACTCAGATCGAGAAATACCGCCATTCGCCCTCGGGCGTGACCGGCTCGATGTTCGACAAGATGCGACAGATGTATTCAGCCACGCTGCGGGCGTATTCCAGCGGCCCGGACACGTCGGGCGCACGCCGGCGCATCGTTCTGGAATATCTCAACACGGTGCCGTTCGCCGCCGCCGCGGAGTACGGCGAAGTGACCGGGCTCGGCGACGGCCTGTGGGCGTGGTTCGGCGCCGACTTTCGCGCAGTAAACGAAGCGCTCATGCAGCCGCCCGCCACCGGTGCGCGCGAGCTGCGCGAACAGGCGCGAGCTTATCGGCAGGTGCTGAGCCTGCTGATCGCCCAACGCCGTCCAACCTGGTTTCTCGGCTCCGGGCGCGAGCAGCTGGCGGGGCTGACGGACAGTTACCTACGGCTCGCCGCCGGTGCCGGCATCATCACCCCCGAGCTGCGTGACGCCGCGCTCGAGACCCGCCTCGTTTTTCGCGGTCCGGGCGGCATCGCCCCGCGCGCTTACGTGCGCTCGTGGAAAGGCGCGACCGCCGTGCGCAACCGCCTCGCCGCCACGCTCGAGACGCCGCGCCTCTACGATGTCGACCGCCTCGACCTCTCCGCGACCAGCACGCTGGATGCGGAGATGCAGGACGCGGTCACCGTCATGTTGAAACGCCTGCAGGATCGCGCCTACGTGAAATCGGCGAATCTCGGGGAATCGAGAATGCTCGGCGCCGCGGACCCGAGTGCCGTGCTTTACACGTTCACGCTCTTCGAGCGCGGCCAGGACGCGAACTACGTGCGCGTACAAACCGACAACTCGTCGCAGCCTTTCGATACCAACGAGGGTGCCAAGCTCGAGCTCGGCTCGACCGCGAAGCTGCGCACGCTCGCGACCTATCTCGAAATCATTTCGTCGCTCCACGAGCAGTATTCGGGCAAGACAGGCAAGATCCTGCGTGCAACCGAAGTCGACCCGCGCGACCGCCTGACGCGCTGGTCCATCGACTATCTCGCGAACAATTCCGATAAAAGCCTGTCGGCGATGCTCGCAGCGGCGATGGAGCGGCGCTACTCGGCAAGCCCGCAGGAATCGTTCTTCACGGGTGCCGGCATGCATACGTTCGCCAATTTCAAGCGCGAGGACGACGGCAAATCCCCGTCGGTGCGCGAAGCCTTGCGCGAATCGATCAATCTCGCATTCATCCGCATCATGCGTGATGTCGTCTACCACTACGTCTACCGCGCGCCCGACAACACCGGGCGGGTGCTGCAGGACGTGCGCCATCCGGACCGCGGCGCATACCTCTCGCGATTCGCCGATCACGAAGGGCGCGTTTTCACCCGCCATTATTATCGGAAGTATCAGGGGCTGAAGCGCGACGCCATCCTGCCGGAGCTGCTCGAAAGCCTGCGGCCTGCGCCCCACCGCTACGCGGTCATTTACCGCTCGGTCGTGCCGGAAGGCGATGTGGGCGCATTCTCGAAGTTCATGCGCTCACAGTTTCCGGGCTCGGAGCTCTCCGACCGGGATCTGGCGGCACTTTACGAAAAATACGGCATCGAGAAGTTCAGTCTCCAGGACCGCGGCTATCTTGCGCGCATCCATCCGCTGGAGCTCTGGCTGGTCGGCTACCTGCGCCAGCATCCCGAAGCGAAAATGGACCAGATCGTCGAGGCGAGCCGGGGCGAACGCCAGGCGGTCTACCAGTGGCTGTTCAAGAGCAAGGCCAAAGCGGCTCAGGACTCGCGCATCCGCACACTCCTGGAAATGGAAGCGTTCGCGGAAATTCACAAGCACTGGAAGCGACTCGGCTATCCGTTCGGCGCGCTCGTGCCGTCGTATGCCACCGCGATCGGGGTGTCGGGCGATCGCCCCGCAGCGCTGGCCGAGCTGATGGGCATCATCGTCAACGACGGCGTGCGTCTGCCGACCTCGCGGATCGAAGAGCTCCATTTCGCGGCGTCGACGCCGTATGAAACGATCGTGCGCCGTGCGGCGCAGAAGCCCGACCGCGTGATGAAGCCCGAAGTCGCGCAGGCCCTGAAGGCCGCGGTGACAGACGTGGTCGACAACGGCACCGCCCGGCGCGTCAAAGGCGCGTTCAAGCTCGCCGACAACACCGAGCTCACCGTCGGCGGGAAGACGGGCACGGGCGACAATCGCATCGAAGTATTCGGCGCGGGCGGGCATCTCATTCGCTCGAAGGCCGTGAGCCGGACTGCCACCTTCGTGTTCTTCATCGGCGATCGCTGGTTCGGGGTGATCACCGCATACGTCCCGGGGCAGACCGCGCAGAATTACAACTTCACCAGCGCGCTGCCGGTGCAGATCCTAAAGAACCTCGCGCCCGAGCTGAACCCGTACGTCGATCCCCTGAATTCCAAGAATTGCGGCACGACGAGGGCAACGCGGGTCACCCAGAAGAACGGGAACCAGGCCGATGCCGCGATCGAGGCCTCTGCGATATCCGCGAAGGCCAATTAGCAGTTTGTTGAATTTATCCCAGAT